>NZ_BSDC01000002.1:330358-660716 GCF_030268045.1 Geothrix edaphica | reverse complement strand
CGGCGATCAAACACCAGCCGAAGCCGCGCGCCGCTGGGATTCACTCCGGTCGGCTACGCCTCCCTCCGCGAATCCCAGCGAGACAACCCTTAACCCAGGACTCTCAACATCCTTGGTATAGAAGTGGGGAGGACGTCAGAGCCCGCCCACGTCGGCCTAACGAAGGAAGCTAAGCGGCCACGCCTGCACCGAGGCGATGAGCAAAGCCGAGATAGCGAAATGATGAGATAGAACGGAAGGCAATGCAGGCGGGGTCCGACTTGAGCGGAGGGTTAGGCAGGGCTGTCTCATTTTTTAAAAATTGCTGCTGACAAAATTATGCCCGAAATCATCAGGTGCCCAACCACGTTAAACCAAAACAAGGACGGGTCCTTTCTTCTGTAAGCCCAACCACTACCGCGGTTCTTCGCTCGACCAATTCGAAAGTTGTAGGCAGTAAAAAGAAACCATGCCATTCCGATAGAAGCGATGGCGATTCTCTCAATCATGTAGCCTGCCTAACGAATGAAGCTAACCGGACCCGCCTGCACCGAGGCGCTGAACGGAGCCGAGAAAGCGAGAAGCTGAGAGAGAGCGGAAGGCAATGCAGGCGGGGTCCGAGTTGAGCGGAGGGTTAGGCAGGCTGGGCCTACACTATGGGAGAGTAATTTCAACACTATTGTTTCGATCAAAGTGATACCACCTGAGTGCAGGCGAATGGACATCGATCGTAGATAATTCAGTGGCCCGAACCAAACTGAACTCGTAACCATAATCACCTTCGAGTTCTCCTGCCGGCCACATGTCGACCCAGTTTGGAAAGTGGTAATAGAACTTAAAGGGGCCGATTCGTAATGTCGTATTGCCCACTTGGAACGACATCCGGCCGATGCCAACTAACGATTTCGCGTGAACCTTGCCTTTGCGGATTGAAGTGTTTGATCGTGAGAAGGAACCACTTCCATCGCCTTGAAACGTTGATTCGAATTCAGCAGATCCCCAACCCTTCTCTTCGTCGGGTTTCACTGCTGAGAACCTCAGTGCCCCGTATTGGTTTCCCTTTTTGACGAGCATAACCAATCCGGCAGGGACAGAGATTCGGCGTGGCCCGACCGTTGCCCTAATCGCCTGCCCCTCCGTGCTCTGCGCAGGGAGGAGCATTACCAGGGCACTAATGGTCAGAGTTGGGATCAAGAGACTGCCTAACGGGTGGGCTAACCGGCACCGCCTGCGCCGAGGCGCTGAACGAAGCCGGGATAGCAAAATGTTGAGAGAGAGCGGAAGACAATGCAGGCGGGGTCCGAGTTGAGCCAAGGGTTAGGCCGACGGGATAGGTTTGTTTCTGCCGATAAGACGGAAGTAGGTGGAAAGGAATTTATACGCAAATGGAATGCATGGACCGAGTGCCATCAAGTAATTTGGCTTAGGGTTCACGGCATAAGAATAGAGGCAAAACAGGCAGGCTGACAGAAAGAGCAGGCCAAAAGTTAGAGCCCAAGCCGGAAGGATGGTTCCAGGCGTGAGTGCACGGCAATTCGGGCACCATTCGGCTTTCTGCGGGAGTTGCCCAGCGCACTTGGGGCACGTGCGTTTCATTGGAGGCCTAACGAAGGAAGCTAAGCGGCCCCGCCTGCACCGAGACGATGAGCGGAGCCGAGAAAGCGGAACGAAGAGAAAGAGCGGAAGGCAATGCAGGCGGGGTCCGAGTTGAGCGAGAGGTTAGGCCGACGAGCCTAGACATACTTTTGTTCTTCGATTTCAAGTTGCGGGGGTAAGTGGCCCCATTGTTCGCGGCCACGAACAAACATGACACGCATCGTAAAACCACCTGTGTAACTTCCGCTTGGCGATTCAACCTGCCAATCCACCAATTCAGAGATTGAATGAGTATGGATGCGCTCTAACCGTCCGGTATGAGTAATCGGCGGGGTGAGGTAGCGCACACTCATCTGAGAATTTTCCAAGCCGAGCATTTCAGCCCAAAGGAATTCCTTTTCTCCAGAACTAGAAATGAATGGGACTTTGACCCGTACACCATTGTTGGGTTGGTCAACTAGGTCAAGAAACTGCGGAATGGAGGCCACAGCCTTCTGCATTGCCTCACTCATCAACGGATCGTCGGGTTCCATAAAAAGTGGTGGCAAATCGGGGCGAGAAATGCGGAAGAACCGCCACCAAATGAAGAGTGCGGTCAAACCAATCAAAGGGTAGATGAAGTGCGTCATTTGGCGGCCTAACGATGGAAGCTAACCGGCCCAACCGCGACCGGGCGATGAGAGGGGAGCGGAAATCCCAGCGCACGGGGGAGAGCGGAAGGCACGTGCGGTTGGGTCCGAGTTGAGCGCGAGGTTAGGCCGAGCCCTAAGTAGTAGTGCCCCGAATACGCGCCGCGCTTAGATTTGAGCCTGCTTGTGTGCGAGCGGAAGTTCATGCTGACGAACCCAAAGGAAAACGATGGAGTTATCGCGTGAACGTGGAGGCCGAGATGCTGAAGCGGCCTCGATGATGGCAGAAATCCATGGGCCGATGGTTGATGAGTAAGCGATAACCCTATTCTTTGAACGCTGAAGACTGAGGAACGGTGAGCCTTTGCCGCTGGAGTGAGCCAATCTGATGAAGCTGAACCAGCGCCTCACCACCCAGCAGGCAGAAAGAGAAGGGCGAACGAGGCCTAACTTTAAATTGGACGGCGGGTTTTTGTGGGTGTTGAGGCCGCCTAATCGGGGGGGAGTGAGGGTAATTGTTGAAAGAACCGCGGAGCTATGGAATGGGGGGAATTGAATAGGCAGACCGGAAAAGGGCGGATGGATGGGGGATCCTAGCGCATTCCTGACATGCGGGTGTGGGGTTTGGGAGGACCGGGGTCGGGGTCAGCGGGCGGCCTTGAAGGTGGGCTTGGTGGGGGCGTTGGCGACGGCCTGGCCGAGGTCGAAGGTGAACTGGGCCTGCTGGACCATGCCACGGAGATCCCAGGTGGGGTCGTACTCGTCGGTGACCTGGTGGTAGCGCTTGCCGTAGGCGGCGGCCTTGGCCTTCAGGGCGGCGGGATCGGCGCCCTGGTAGTCGCGGCCGCCGCCCACGGACAGGGCGGGCACGCCGGCCTGCACGAAGCTGTAGTGGTCGGAGCGGAAGTAGCCGCCGCCGGTGTCGGCGCGGGGCGGGGCGACGGTGAGGCCGGCGGCCCTGGCCACGGCGAGGCCCAGATCGCCCAGGGTGCTGCGGTTGGCGAAGGGCAGGCCGATGTCCCTGGTGGGGGCCACGAAGTTGAGGCTGTCCAGGTTGAGGTCCGCCGCGGTCTTCGCCAGGGGCCAGAGGGGGGCGGCGGCGTAGGCCTTGGAGCCCAGCAGGCCCTGCTCCTCCCCGCACACGAAGAGGAACATCTGGCTGCGCTTCGCGGGGGCGTGCCGGGCCGCCTGGGCCATGGCCAGCAGGGCCGCGCAGCCCGAGGCGTTGTCCACGGCGCCGTTGTAGATGCCGTCGCCCTCGGAGCCCGGATGGCCGTCCACGGCCGGGGCTGCGCCCCTGCCCAGGTGATCCCAGTGAGCTGAGTAGATCACCACCTCGTCCTTCAGGACCGGATCCGAGCCGGGCACCACGCCCGCCACGTTGGCCTGCTCGACGGTGCGCACGGCGCTGGCCAGGGTGCCCTTGAGGCGCAGGTCCAGGGCCACGGGCCGGAAGTCGCGGCGCAGGGCCCGGGCGCGCAGGGCATCGAGATCCTGGCCGCCCTGCTTGACCAGGGCCCGGGCGAGGGCCTCGGTGACCCAGCCTTGCAGGGGCGTGCCCTCGGGGCCCTGGGCCAGCTGGAAGCGCTCCGCGTCCCAGCCGTTGCGGACCACGGGCCAGCCGTAGCTGGCGGACGGTGTGGTGTGCACCAGCAGGATGCCGGCGGCGCCCTGGCGGGCGGCCTCCTCGAACTTGTACGTCCACCGGCCGGAGTAGCTCAGGTCGGGGCCGTCGAAGAGGCCCGGCTCCTCGGCCGTGGGCGCGGGCTCGTTCACCAGCACCAGCAGCACCTTGCCCTTGAGGTCGAGGCCCTTGAAGTCGTCCCAGCGGTCCCCGGGTGAGTGGATGCCGAAGCCCGCGAAGACCACGGGCGCGTCGAAGGCCTGCTCGGGCTTCGCGACGCCGGAGCCGTAGACGATCTCCGTCCCGAAGGCCGGGGTGGCGCAGGCCCCGCCGCCCATGAAGCTGATCGTGCTGCGGCCCGTCAGGGTCCGCAGGCCCCGGAGGGGGACGGACTGGCGGTACGAGGCGCCGTTGGCGGGCCGCAGGCCCAGGGCCTGGAGCTCCGTTTCCAGGTAGCGCACCGTCAGCTCGGCGCCGCGCTGGCCCGTGCCGCGGCCTTCCAGCAGATCGTCCGCCAGGAAGGCGAGGTGGGCGCGCAGCGGGCCCTCCTGCACGGGCGGCGGCGCCTGGGCGAGGAGGGGGATCGCGGCCAGGAGGGACGGCAGGACACGCATGGAGGCTCCGGAGGTGGCCCCCAGTTTACCTCGTAACACGGGGTTTGCTGGAAGCAGGGCCCGAAGTAGGAACGGCGGACCTCCCCAGCTCGAACTGCACGGCCCCCAGCAGGGCCACGGGGGCGGTGACGGCGCGGAGGATGCTGCGGCCCAGGCTCACGGGCTGCCAACCGGCGGCGGCCAGGGCGGCGTACTCGGCGTCCGTGATGCCACCCTCGGGGCCGCTGGTGAAGGCCAGGGGCTCCCGGCGCAGCTCCGGGTTGGCCTGGCCCGTGGCCAGCTCGTAGGCCACCCACTTCTGGGGGGCCTCCCAGGCGGCGAGGGCCGCGAGGGGGATGGGGGCGCGCAGTTCGGGGCGGCGGCTGCGGTGGCTCTGCTCGCAGGCAGACTGGATGATCCGGGTCCAGCGCTCCATGCGGGCGGCGGTCTTGGCGGGATCGAACTCGCTGCGGGCGTAGATGACCGGCTGGATCAGCGTCGTGCCCAGCTCCACCAGGGGCGCCAGCCAGTCGTCGAAGAGGCTGAGTTGCGCGGGCAGGGGCAGGCAGGCGTGGAGGGGGATGGGCGGCTCGCGGTCCTCATGGAGGGGGGCCACCAGGCGCGCCAGGGCGTGGGCCCGGTCCAGCTCCGCCAGGTCCGCCGTCCAGGGCTGGTCGCCCAGCACCAGCTCCAGGGCGTCGCCGGGCTGCAGGCGCAGGGCCCGCAGGTGCCGGGCGGCCTCGGCGCCCAGGGGCACGGCGAGGTTCTCGGCGGCAGCGGCCGGAGGATCGAGGAACAGGCGGGGGAGGCTCACGGGGAAATCATCCCATAAGGAATTCCCGGTCATCCCGCGGGGACTTCCCCCCCTCGATAAGCTGGATGTTCTGGAGGACCCTTGGTCGACGCTCTGCTGCAAGCCGCTCCCTGGTGGGCCTGGGGTGGCTTTCACGCCTTCGTGTTCCTCATGCTCACCCTGGACCTGGGCGTGTTCAACCGGAAGATCCACGCCCCCAGCATGCGGGAGGCCGCGGTCTGGAGCTCGGTCTGGATCACCCTGGCCCTCGTCTTCAATGCGCTGATCTTCCAGGCGGAGGGCGCCCAGAAGGGGCTGGAGTGGTTCACGGGCTACGTGCTGGAGAAGTCCCTCAGCGTGGACAACCTCTTCGTGTTCGTCCTGGTGTTCCAGAGCTTCCAGGTGGACCTGCGGCACCAGCACCGGGTGCTGTTCTGGGGCGTGCTGGGGGCCCTCATCATGCGGGCCGCCATGATCCTAGCCGGCACGGCCCTGCTCAACCGCTTCGAGTGGATGATGTACGTCTTCGGCGGCTTCCTCCTCTACACCGGCGTGAAGATGCTGCTGGTGAAGGGCGAGGACTCCGACCCCACGCAGAACCCCATGGTGAAGGCCTTCCGCCGCTTCGTGCCCTACGACGAGAAGGGCGGCCACGAGCACTTCTGGTCGTACAAGAACGGCCGCCGCTTCGCCACGCCCATGCTGCTGGTGCTCATCACCATCGAGGTGACGGATCTGGTCTTCGCGGTGGACTCCATCCCGGCGGTGCTGGCCGTGAGCCGCGACCCCTTCGTGGTCTACACCTCGAACATCTTCGCCATCCTGGGCCTGCGCAGCCTCTACTTCCTGCTGGCCAAGATGATGGACCGCTTCCACCGGCTGAAGACGGGGCTGGCCATGGTGCTGGCCTTCGTGGGCGTGAAGATGTGCATCGCGGACTGGGTGCACATCCCCGTGCAGTACAGCCTGCTGGTCATCGCGGCCGTGCTGGGCGGGAGCGTGATCGCCAGCCTGGCCTGGCCCCTGGAGCAGGACGGGGCCGAATGATGGAGGTCTGGCGCCACACCCTGGAGGCCGCCCCGATCTCCGGCCCCTGCGTGGTCACCCTGGGCACCTTCGACGGCGTCCATGCGGGCCACCGGGAGCTGCTGCGGATCGCCGCGGGACGGGCGCGGGCGGCGGGCCTGCGGGCCGCCGTGGTCACCTTCGATCCCCATCCCACGGTGGTGGTGGCCCCCCAGCGCCGGCCGAAACTCCTGATGACCCTGGAGCAGCGCCTGGAGGCCTTCGCGGCCGAGGGCATGGACCTGGCCTGGGTGATCCCCTTCAGCCGCCCCTTCTCGGAGCTGAGCCCCGCGGCGTTCCTCGGCGGCGTCCGGCGGGCCCTCGCGCCCGTGGAGCTCCACGTGGGGCGGGCCTTCTGTTTCGGCCGGGACCGCAGCGGCACCGTGGAGACCCTCGAGGCCTGGGGCGCGGCCCACGGCTGCGCGGTGCACACCCTGGCCCTGCGCGCCCCGGATGGCGGACGCCTCTCCAGCACCCGCATCCGCGAGGCCCTGGATCGCGGCGAGGTCGAGGCCGCCGCGGAGCTGCTGGGCCATCCCTACACGCTGACGGGCGTCGTGGTGGAGGGCGACCGGCGGGGCCGCCACCTGGGCTTCCCCACGGCGAACCTGGCCTGGGAGCAGGAGCAGCTGCCGGCCTTCGGCGTCTACGTGACCGAGGCCTGCCTCCCCCACCACCACCCGCAGCTGGAGGGCCCCCGCCTGGGGCTCACCAACGTGGGCGAGAAGCCCACCTTCGAGGGCCAGCGCCTCACGGTGGAGACCCATCTGCCGGAGTTCGAGGGCGACCTCTACGGCGCCCGGCTGCACCTGCGCTTCCTCCACCGCATCCGCGGCGAGGCGCGCTTCGCCTCCGTGGACGAGCTCCGGACCCAGATCACCCGGGACGTGGCCACCGGCAAGGCCTGGTGGGCGGCCCACCGCGGCTGAGGCGGGGTCCTAGCTGGCCGCCGCCACCCGCCAGCGGGTGAGGGGCCGCTCGGCCAGATCCCAGACCTGGAAGCCCAGGGGGAGGCGGCTCACGCCCAGACGCTTGCGGATCTGGGCCTTGGCGGCCTCCAGGCTCTCGGCCTCGACGGGGCCATACTCCATGAAGTAGCCTGAAAACTTGTATCCAAAAGCTTTACGCACTCGAGCACCCCCGGTTTCTCGACTTTCTGGACTCCTCAGTGGGATCAATTTCGCTTTTTATCCGTGTTTCGTCAAGAGGAAAAGGCGAAAATATCAAAAAAATAGAACGGAATCTTGGGAAATCGGAAGGGATCCGGTGGAGGGGGTGGAACCAAATCTGGACAGGCGGTAGTCCAACTGGACCAAGGCCTGGGTCCAGGGAGAAATTTCTCGGACCCCAATGGAGATCGTTCGAAGGATTCGGGTTGGGGAGGGCGGCGGGATTCCAGCGCTGGGGGGATCGCCTCACCCCGGCCAACCAAGAGGACACCTCTGTTCCCTGACCAAGCTACGCCCAGCGTCGGCGTGACTGATTCGCTTCCTTTGTTCGACCTCGCCGAGGTCGGAACGAGCATCCAGTTAGCAACCGTTCAGCCTGGCATTTCGCCTGTTCAGCCGTTCTGCTTGGGGGTTTGGTGGTGGGTGTGCGTTCATGGTGGCAAACCACACGCTGCTCTTTTCAATTTCCGCTTGGTTTTCCGGTCGCCTCGGTTCACAGCAGCAGAGCTGTGGGCTCGGCCTAACCTCGCGCTCAACTCGGACCCAACCGTTCATGCCTTCCGCTCTCCCGCCTTGGTTGGGGTTTCCGTCCCCCTACAACGTCCGGTTGGGGTTGGGCTGGTTGGGTTCAACCGTTAAGTGTTTCGCTCACTGTTAACCCCGGCGCATCCGCGCCATAACCTTCAAAGGAGATCCACCATGTCTGGTTGGTTTGAACTCAAGAAGGCTTCTGATGGTCAGTTCCAGTTCGTTCTTAAAGCTGGCAATTCTGAAACCATCCTCACCAGTGAACTTTACACAACCAAGCCCTCTGCTCAAAACGGCATTGCCTCGGTCCAGGCCAATTGTGGCAAGGATGATCGATACGAGAGACTCGTATCCAAGAACGGCAAACCCTATTTCAATCTCAAGGCCGCAAACCATCAAATCATTGGTACCAGCCAGCTGTACTCCTCAACCGAATCTCGTGATGCAGGCATTGTTTCTGTGAAAGCAAACGGCACTTCCACCACCATCAAGGACAACGCCTAACCTTCAGCTCAACTCGAATCCCACCTGTATTGCCTTCTACTTTCTCTCAACGTCCCGCTTTCTCGGCTCCGCTCAGCGCCTCGGTGCAGGCGGGGCCGGTTGGTTTGTTTTCGTTAGGCGCATCTCCGCAATTTTTCAAGCACCACTGTCCTGGGTATTCCTTTTCATGGAGGCCACATGAGCCTGGAGATCATCAAAATTCACGAACAAGGCAAACAGGACAGTGAGTACATAGAACTTAGGGCCGTTGAAAAGTGTGACCTGAAATACTACATTGTCTCTGACACCACCTACACATCGGAAACTTCCATTTCAAATAAACTTAGAAACATACATTGGTTTTCTGCAAAAACAGTTGAAAAGGGAGATTACATCTTTCTCAGAACATGCAAGGGGGCAAACACCTCGCATAAGAATCAAGCAGGAACCACCACTCACGTAATTTTCTGGGGCCTCGATAAACCCGTATGGAACAACACCGGTGATGCGGGAATATTGTTCACATTGAAAACATGGAATACAAAAAAAGCATAACTCTATGCAATCAACACCTGACCCTTAGCTCTACTCGGACCCCGTCTGGATTGCCCGCTGCTCTTTCTCTTCATCCCGCCTCCTCAGTCCCGATCGTAGCTTCGATACAGGCGGGGCCGGTTACCTTCATTCGTTAGGCAGTTCACCGTTTTTACACTAATACCATCAGTAAGGATGAATGTGTCGAATCAACCCAAACGTCATCACTGGTGGCCAATGGCTCAATCCCAACACTGGACTGATGCTGATGGATTGGTATTCGCCTCGCGTTCAAACGGAACTTATTTTCGTGCGAACCCTTTGAACATTGGTGTTGAGTCCGAATTGTATACACGGTTTGGCAGCGACAATAGCAAAGACACATCTATTGAGGATTGGTTTGCCAATACTATCGATTCTCCTGTAACACAGATATTCAAGCACCTTTTTGATCCATCCAACATTACGCGCCAGTCATTCGATCCTGATCCAATGAAGGCTAAATCAGCAAAGGAAATCGGGTACAAAATCAATTCTTATATTGATAAGATCAGTTTGCCATCGAATATCCGTGCTGCAATTTCTGCTTATTTAGCAGCACTATTGGTAAGGCACCCAACCTATCTTTCCAAACTAATCAATTTTCATAATGATGGTTCCAATCCCCGTGAAACAGTCAAAGACATAGCACTAGATAATATGCTTGAATTATTCGAACTCTATTATCAAAAGATTAGAAGTGCGGTTTTTATTGTGTCTCGCCGTATTGGAACATCAGAATTTTTGTACGCTGATGGCGGTATTTTGGTTGATGAACCCTGGCGCAGGGAGTTTGGTATTCCATTCGATATTCACGCCCCTCTAACACCGGACATCGCGATACAGGTTCTACCAATCCCTGACCATGGTGAACTTTCGTATGCATTCATTGCAGAGTCCACGAATCAAGGTGTATCTCGGCAAAACAAGATAATTCTTGGAGGTGCACAACGGTTTGTCTTTTCCAGGCAACCACCGCCATCAACATTTATTCAAAGACACTTTGGTGTCCCCGCACCCAAAAATATTGGTTACAGCTTCATTAATGGCCAACTCAATACAACCTACGATCCTTCACGAAAATGACATATTCAATTACCGGCTAACCTCTCGCTTAACTCGGACCTCGCCCGCATTGCCTTTGGTTCTCTCTCAACTTCTCGCTATCCCGGATCTGCCCAGTGCTTCGGTGCATGCGGGGCCGGTTAGCTGCCTTCATTGGGCACCACGGAAACTCCATAGTCCGCCGATCAGATTCGAAACTTAATCAGCCACTCAGGAGGTATGCATGTCCAAGGACTTTCTTGATATAAAAATGACTGGATTTGATGAGAAAGCATCACGCCCTGTCGAGCAAGGCTCCCCGATCTTCCGGATGCTGATTGATCTGTCCGGTGCGGCACCGTCAGAGTGGGCTCAATACTTCAATCAGAGATGGTCTCAGCACTTCTACATGAGGAAGCGCCGCGCACATGTGTCTGGGAATTCGCTAACCATTGAGTGCGTTCCAGATGAGTTGGAGAGAGACCACATTCCAGAACTGAAGAAAGTGATCGCAGAAACGAACGCCGCCTACGCAAAGTACCACGCTCAAAGACAGCAGGAGCGCGCAGAGGAAGAGGCAAAGAAGGCCTCCGACTCCGAGAAACTGGCCCAAATCAAGAAGACCATCAAATTCGACTGAGGCTGCAGCCTAACCCTCCGCTCAACTTGGCCCCCGCCCGCATTCCACGCTCTTAACTCCGTGCTATCTCTTCGTTCCAGGAGTCTATAGGAGGATGTATGACGAAAAAGGTTACGAGCCACCCTGTTGCCGCCAAGGCTTCTTCCGTCCTGAGAAGCTCTTCTACGGGGAAGGCCTCCAAAGCTGCAGCCGGTAGCGCTTTGTCTCAAGCAGACCCATCAAAGGCGACATCATCCAAGGCGGCGACAGCTGCATCCAAAACGCTACGGGATGGCCGAACGAGTGCTGCCAGTAAAAGCGCCGCCGGGTCGGCGCTATCGCAAAGATTTGGCGGGAAGAAAAAGTAAGTTCAGCCAGCCAAGCCAGGCTCGGATGCTCACCCCGCCTGAACCTTCAGCACCTGCACATTGCTACTCGGCTCTGGACCCGGCTGTGGACGGGCCTTCTCCATCGCAGCCCGCATGTTCTTCAGGTCCTGCTCGTAGTAGTACTGGGCCGTAGTCTGCTGTGAGCTATGTCGCATGATGGCCGAGACCTGAACCAGTGGGACGCCACGATTCAGGAGGTTTGTGGCCAATGAGCCCCGGAGCCGATGATGGCTCCAGTCCATGAAGCCCATCGCGGCAGCGGCCTGCTTCACCACATGGTCCGTGTATTTCTCCCCGTGGGGGGTGTCGTGGTTTTTTCTGGGGCACATGTATCGACCCATACGGGGAAGCCGGGCGAACCATTCACTCATTTCCTCGATGACCGGGAGGGTCTCAACCTTCCCACCCTTCCCTTCGACCGTGTAGGTCTGAGTCCGCTCGTCGTACCTGTCCCAGCGAAGTTCATATGCCTCGAATCGGCGCAAACCCAAGTAATGCATCGCTCTGACCATGGTCTGCTGTTGAAGGTTGGGGTACTTCAGCACCCGATTGGCCGCCTTCGTGGCCACAATGCGGGCGAGCCGGTTGTCCTTGATGTCCTCGCTCCCCTCGAAGAGGTAGTAGGAGATCTCGACCTTCTTCCCGGGCTTGGTCACCAGCAGCAGGGGAGTCCGCTTGTCAGGGGTTGCGTTGGGGGCCTTGGGCGTCAGGTCCTTCTTGGGGGTGATGGGCTGCGAAATGGCCATGATTCGGTCCTCCAGGCTGCTTGGGCGATCTACCCAAGGAGATGGGGAGGCTCTGCTCTCCCCTACCTTGATAATCACGACGCCTCGCAGTCCTGGCACGCCGCGAACTGCGGATCCCCGCGTCAAACCTATCTTTCAGGGCCTATGGTGCTGTGAACCAGGTGGGTAACCAGAGCATTGGTTGGGCGAGTATCAACCCGCGTATAACCCCGGTTGGGCCGGAATCCATACGCTCCGTGGACCAAGGTCCAGGCGAAATCGGACCGGCATCGCCCAACCCCACCCGGTCTTGGCAGATCCGGAGTCCACCAAGTATCCGGGGGCCGCGAATTGGGCCGGTGGTGGGGGTACCTAATGGTTCACTCTACCTAATTAGAACTCGGAATTTTTATTTAAAATAAGACTCAAGCGCTACCGCTTGGGAAGTGAAATGACACCGTTCGCAGGATTTGGATGTCGAATTCAGAGTTGCGGCTAGGATTTCAAAAGTTTTTGAAGTTAATCCTTCGCTGCAAGTTTTGGGGATGTTGCGTCAACAATGATGGAGCCAAGACGATGATCGTGCTGGAAACGATGCGGCCAATGTTGCGAAGAGCCTTACTCGTTGGCGCCCTAGGAATGGCGATTGGGATTTGGTCTCCAATGAGGGCTCAAGATATTTCAAGTTCGGCAGACGCCTCAGGAAGTTCCACTCCGTCTGCCAGCTACTCCATATCCATGACCCTGGGCAGCGTGGATGCAGTGTCGGGGTCTATTAACCTGTCGGTACCCCTTGGTCCGACACTACCTGGGCGGATCCCTGCTGGATTTAAATGGACCTACGACAGCATGGACCCGATGCAATCCAGGGTCGGTGGGGCATATCTTCCGGTAGTTTGGCCTGCGTCATTTGATATTTCGTACGGGATCGGAGCCAATACACGAGCCCTTGTCCTTGGAGCCAAGTACGAATTCCTCCGTGCAGCTGTCCCGACAGGCGGCATTCCTTCAGACGAGACGTTCCAGGCCTGGATGACCGCAAGAGGTGTGGATCTTGGTTCTGCTGATGCCAACGCGTACTTCACTGCCAATGGTGGCGATGACAGTGTTCCTCCCATGTTCGAGATCGTCGCCAAACAGCCAAGTGCAGACGGAACGAAGTGGTACATCCAATCGGACTGGATCGTCAAGATTCCTCATAACAGGCTCGATGGCACTTACACCACATATAAGGTCGCCAAACGCCAGGTTGTTCTGGACGGAGGCCTGGCGGTGTGGACCAAAGACGGCCTTTCGGCAGAATTCACCAACCGCTTTGGCGACCACGTGTCGTTCGTTGTGGCTTCTGATCCCGCCAATCTCCAAACAACTTATACACTTCAAGATATTTTGAATCCGGGAAATACCCTGACCATGGTCCTCAAAACGGGCTCGGCCATGTCGCCCTTTGGTTCATGGGACTTCCAGGTACAGCAGGCAAATAACTCGACCTTGACGGTGACGAATCCCTTTGGACTTCCAAAGGTGGTGATGGGTGGGCTGGCCCGCCTTGGTCAAGCATGGGTTTACCCTGGTCCCGGATTACGCGGTGCATCGTCGAATGGTGAGAGAGGATTTACTCCCACTTCCCTCACCGAGACTGCAGACAACGGCGAGGTTGCGGCCACCTCCTGGACCTGGCAAACAGAAACGTCCCAGGACTCCAAGTGCCAAGATCCTTATGACCCAACCCAATTCATTGAATGCATGTTGCCGTCTCCATGCATGTACCTGCACACGATCAATCATCCAAATGGGCTGACTGAATCGATCACCATAGGGGATGGTCTTAATCTCTCATCGGCTGCTTTTTCTGGAAGTCTTTGGGTGGGCTACCGTCCAGGCATACCCATGACCCAGATTGTGGCAAATGAAAAGCCCAATCCTACGCAAGGTTCCGCCGCGTGGCGCGTGTGCCGGACTGATGGCGTCACTGGAGAAACCTTCCTGATCGTGAGGAAAAGCCCCACCATCTCTCAGCCGGGGGGTGGAGGGCCTTACACTTGGGTTAATACAGCCCATGAGACTTGGGTTCTAAAGTACCCGACCAGTTCACCGGGCTCTACGTCTAAGTATCGAGGGGTTCACCTCATCCACCCTTCGGCCACGGCGGATATTAGACAGAACGCATCCTCTCCCCAGGCCTTCTTATTTGCCACCTCAGCCATCCTGGCCAAAGAATCCATTCACGGGGTTGGTGGACCCACGGACCTTTCCACGAGTTCTTGGGCCTTCCCACCCAATTTCGATCCCGCCTCCACCAGCTATATCCGGGATTCGGTGACGGTTTTCGACGGTTGGGATGTGCGGAGTTGGGCCAATCCCAGCGGAAGCCTAAGCGTTGCCCAACCTCTGACTGCGACCCCTCTGCGAGTTAAGACGGATACGGATAAACTTCCGAGCCGTGTTCAAATTGCAGGACTGCCAAATGTCCCGGGTGCCAGGGACGATTGGGGCCCGACCCAGACCGATGAGTACGCTCTACCTTGGTCTGGCAGCCTCAGTACCGTTGACCCAAACCAGACTGCTTCGTGGAGTGGAACTGTAAGCCTTCCCAGTTCTGGCGTGCATCGTACGGGCACCATCCAACGGAGTTGGAACTCGGCACTGTTGGCCTTGCAGATCTCCCAGGATCACAAGACCTTACAAGTCCCGAGTGGTTCTGGTGCTGCTCGGTATGTTTCAAGCGTGGATACCTCGTCCTTGGCCGTGTCCCTCAGTCCTCAGGCAAGCGCCGACTTTGGGATCACCACCAATACCTATTCCACTAGCGGGTCAACCCAAGGCCTTCTTACACAGGTATCAGCCCAGCGTGGCGGGTATACCGCCACCGAGACCAGGGATTATCAGGTAGCAGGGCCTAATGGCCTGCTACTTCCCCTAGTTGGTTCAGTGACTAAGACCCTTTCGGGGCCCAATGGGTTGGCTCCAGCGAATCTGGATGATCCCTCTGTGAAGGCCGGCACCGACTATACCTACACCAATGACAACTTTCATCGCTTGGCTTCGCAGTTCGACAAGACGACCGGAACCGGGATCACCTATGACGCATTCGACTCGTTCGGGCGGGTCACCCAAAAAACTGAGAAGCCACTGGGAATTGTGACGACCTCTAGCTATGACGACTGGGGGCGACTCCAAACTGAGACACATGCCTATGGCACGTCCAAAGCCGTGACCACGAGCTACACCTATGATCCGAACGGGCTCTGGACGAGAAAGACGGTCACCAGTGCCGAGGGTGTAGCTATGACCATCTTCACGGAACTGGATGCATTTGCTCGGGTGAAAACCATTCACACCCTTAAAGGGGGTGGTACCGAGGTGGCAACTCAGACCTTCCAGTACGACGAGTGGGGCCAGAAGAAGGCTATGAGCCCGGTGCTTAAGACTGGTGCGACTCCTTATGGGAACACCACCTATTCCTACGATGATCGTGGCCAGTTGGTTCAGACAACGGATCCAAAGGGCAATGTGCTCTCTCGGACTCCCACTGATTCCACGGGGCTTGCTTCCTACCCGGCCTGGAGGACCCAGACCGTGGATGGCGTGCCCTTAACCGGCATCTGGACGACCTTTACAGATGATCGTGGCTACAGTCGCGGCGAGGTTTATGACCTCCTCGGACAGAAGGTGGCGGTCGTAGATCAGAACGGCCACGTATCGACCTATGCCTACGACCAGGACGGCCACCTCCTTCAAACCAACCAGGGTGGGCAATTGCGGTCTTATGTTTACAACGCCATGGGGTGGATGACCCAGCGAATCGAGCCTGAGGAGGGTCTGACTTCCTATCCCGAGGTTGATCCCTACACAGGTGCGCCAAATTTCAACATATACGGGTTACCAAGAGCCGCTCAAATGAAAGGCTCTGGAACCGGTGTGGCCGTAACCATGACCACCACCCTGAACCATTTCAATCTGCTGGCTACGACCTCGAGCACCGACGGAGTTATCACCTCCTCACGTTCCTTTGGATATGACAGCCTGCATCGGCTCAGTTCGTTCACGGATGTCCAGCCGAATGGGACATTAACTGAAATCTATGGTTACGACGAGGTCTCACGCCCTACCACCAAGACTGTTTCTGATGGCATTCAGTCATTCACTGTTTCCCAAACGCTGGATAGCCTTGGGAGAGTGACGAGTTTGACTTACCCCTCGGGTGGTGGTCGCGCGCCCCAGTTGGCTGTGATCGATGGTGATGACCAAGGGCGTCCTAGTTCCATCAGATTGGACGGCAGCCTACGGGCGAGGGCGTCCTATGATCAGGTTTCTGGATCCTCTGACACGACGACAATAATTTACGGTAATGGGAACTCAACAAGCTCGACCTTGGAGAAGGGTGATCTGGTAAGGACTGATTACACAGCTCTCCCCACATCTGGGTTATTCCCCACCGGATCTGAGGCTAATGCCATGGCCTGGACGCCCGGCGGGCTAATGACGGATCGTGGGGCAGATCATTTCGACTACGATGGCTTGCAGCGGTTAGTTCACAGCAAGGTAGTAGGCATCTGGGGTGAAGTGACGGACCAGTGGTTCGCCTATGATCGGTGGGGAAATCGGGCCGCAGAGGACTGGACCTATGTAGCTTCTGGGGCGAGTCCTTCATCCAAGCCCGATGAGGTCTTAGCGTATGCGGCGACTTACGACGCTCGCAACCGCCTGACGGAATCTGTGGCCGCTCTGATTCCCGGGAGTTGGCGAGGAGGTGCTGGACAAGGCACGCAGAATGGATCCCTCCTGACTGGGGCGAGCTATGATGCATTGGGCCGGCTTTCATCAATCTTTGCAGTTCCCAATAATCAAGCACAGAAAGCTTCGAGTTGGAGTTACGACCCATCAGGTCGGGTCATCAGTGAAACCGTCGAAGGTGCGACCTCGACTTACCTTTTGGATGGGGAAGGGCTGCGCTTCAAGCGGATGAGGTCTGATGGTTCCATCCAATACACCGTGTACGGATTCAATCGGGAGCCCCTCACCGTCTTCGTGAAGACGCCAACCGTCATCACCACCGTCCAAGCCAGGACCTTGGCCGCGACCAGTACCACCAAGAAGAGGCTGAAGACCGCCCAGGCATTGATCGGCGGCGATCCTGTGGGCGCCTACATCGATGGTCCGGATGTAGGCACGACCTTGTACGTAGGCCAGGCGGTGTCCTTCACCGGAACCTCGGATTTCGGGTACTCCTTCAGTTGGACATTTGGGGATGGGACGACGGCCACCGGAGCCTTTCCCATCAAGACCTACACGACGGCAGGCACGTACACCGTGACCCTCAGGGTAGCGGCGATCTCTGGTTATATTGGCAGTTCTGCGACCCGCAGCTTCACGGTGGCCGTGGCCAAGCCGGTAATCAGCAGCTTCACCGCCACGCCCACCACCATTGCTCTGGGTGCAAGTTCCACCCTTGTGTGGTCGGTCACCGGTGCAACCAGTTTGAGCCTGGACAATGGAATCGGCAGCGCCACTGGAACCACAAACCGGGCAGTTAATCCAAGCGTATCCACCACCTTTACCCTGTCCGCCACCAATGCGGGCGGTACGGTGACGGCGATTGTGACTGTGACGGTGGTGCAGCCCCCCACCCTCACCAGCTTCTATGCGAACCCAGCCAATATCTATCAGGGGGACGGCAGCACGCTGTTCTGGACTGTCAGTGGGGCCACGAGCCTGAGCCTGGACAATGGCATCGGGGCCGTGTCGGGCAGCAGTCGGCCCGTGAGCCCGAGCGCCACTACGACCTATACACTGACTGCGACAAACACCTTAAACGGCGTCAGCGTAAGCCGGACGGCCATGGCCACGGTCTATGTAAGTCCACGGCCCACGGTGCCGAACATCGACGGTTTCACCGCGGACGCCACCACCATCGCTGCGGGCTCTGGGACGACCCTGCGCTGGAGCGTGAGCAATAGCGTGGGCGCGGTGAACGTGTTCATCACCAACGTGGGCACGGTGGCTCAAAGCGGCAGCCAGTGGATCACGCCCGCCGGCACAACCACCTACACGCTAACGGCCACCAACTCCCTGGATGCCACCAAGAGCGTATCCCGGGATGTGACGGTGAGCGTGGTCAACCGGCCCGTCATCACCTTCAGCGCCAATCCTGGTGCAGTGAACGTGGGGTCGAGCAGCACGCTCAACTGGAGCGTAACAAACAGTCCCACCTCTGTGTCCATCGACCAGGGGATCGGGGGCGTGGGGGCCAGCGGGTCGACCAGCGTGAGCCCCGGGGCGACCACCACTTACACCCTGACGGCCAGCAACCTGGCCGGGACCGTGACTGCCACAACCACGGTCAGCGTCACCCAGAAGCCCGTGATCGTGAGTTTCCAGCCGACCTCCAGCCAGATCAACCAGGGCTCAAGCACCACCCTCACCTGGACCACCCAAGGGGCGACAAGCCTCACCGTGAATGGAGCCTCAGTACCGGGAACCAGCCTCCTGGTGAGCCCCACCACCACCACGTCCTATACCCTGGTCGCGACCAACGCCGCGGGAACCGACTCCAGGACCACCACAATCACGGTGGTGATCCCGGAATCCTTCCTTTGGAACAAGACCATGATCTACGGCTTCGGCCAGGAACTGGCGGAGGAACAGGCCGGGCAGGGCACCGTGTACATCCAGTCGGACTATGTGGGCAGCCCAAGCATATTGTCCGATGCCACGGGCAGGGTGATCGGACGGCAGAAGGCTCTCCCCTTCGGGGAACGGTACGGCCAGAGCGGGACCAAATCCATCCGGCGTTACACCAACCACGAAGACCAGGACGGAAGCCCGGTTTACATGCAGGCCCGGATGTACCTCCCAACCTATGGGAAGTTCGCCCAGGTGGATCCTGCCTACGACCAGGTCAAGGACGATCCCGAAACCTGGAACCTCTACAACTACGTCACCAACAACCCGGTGACACATACCGATCCGGACGGTCGGGAAGCGAGTCAGACGTCAACCGGATCGCCAGGGGATGCTTCGACAAACAACAAGACGATAGTGGCAGGACCTGATCAGGTCGTTATCACCGCTCACGATCCTAATACCGGGCAAAAGGTCGTGATCGTTATGACGCAAGCGCAATATAAGGCTGCCGGAAGCCCTGGTGTTGGTGGGACAGTCGCTCCTGGTGCAGGTGTAGTTGCGGCACCGGTAGGGACAAGCCAGGCGGCGAATAACCAGATGCCCTCCACGAAGACAGGTGGCGGCGCGCAAACAAAAGTTGAATATGCAAAAGAGGTTCCGAAGGAGGTAAAAGCCGCACTAGAAGCCATCGCTGGATATCTCAATGATGGAACAACATGGAAGTCGGTGGGGGGGATGAGGACCCCGGCTCAAAACAAAGCTACTAAGGGGGCAAAAGGCTCCGACCATGTTGCGCTTAAAGAAGAAGAAGGAAAGAAAGGTGCTGAAGACGGTCATTGGATGAAAGATGGGAAAAATGTCGATAAAGCCGTTTATGAAAAAATAAAAACGGATGGTCTATATTTGGGTGACGGCATTCAAGCGATTTTTCACCCAGGAAATTCAGCACACCTTGAACACTTCCATCTAGGTTTTAGTGATAAACGATCTGATACTGTATATACCAAAGAAACAGGACCAAATAAATATACGCCAGAAAAACGGCTGATAACAATTTTGGGAGAAGAAAATGATTAACATGAGGCATTTTGTCGCCCTGATTGTTGTTTTGTGGTGTTCAATTGGAGGTGCGGGCGTTTCAAACTTTCCATATTCACCACTAAATGCTCATCACAAAAATATATACTTGTATTGGGATTGCGATGGAACAAAGGGGCATGCTCGCATGGTTGTTTCTATGAATGCCGTGAAGCAGTCGCTGCATGGTGAAAATATAGTCAGACAACTTAATGTGGCGTGGACTGTCGATGGAAGCTCGCTTTCAGATAATCCAATTGAGTACTTTGAATGCGTTGATGGTTTGATATGGACAGATAAACAAGTTAAGACCAATAATCAAGGCGATCTGATTTCTGATTCGCCTTTTCTCAAACACCCAAGCTCCATTGAATTAATAGGATCTGGGAATACCTGGATGTTAGGCAAGAAAAATTTGGGGAAATGGAAGACATATAAAATCAAAGAATATACTGGAATTTATTCAATTATTACTCTATCCGAGACAGAGGGTTTGCTTTGTGAAGAGGAATTTAATTCAACAGGCATTTTGTTGAATTCATTAAAGTTGATAAAACAAGGTGGCGGTAGATCTAAATAGATAGTCCGCGCAAACAGTTGAGGCAGTGCAAGCAGCGCCAGGTACTACGGCCCCAGCAGGGGGAACAACCACAGTGGCAGCGCAGAATATGGCCGTTCCCGGAACCCTGTACGCGACCGAGGATGCGATGGGGAAGGCCGGAATACGTCACCTGGCCGACATGAGAGACAACTATGGTGCGAATGTCGGGGGGCAAGAGTATGTGATGGCGACGTACTCCGTAACCGCTGGTGGTGTAACCCAGTACGGGTTCACCGCTGCGACAACCGACGGCGCGGGTAAATCAGCCACCGTCCCAGTTGGCTCTGTACCTGCGGGAGCCACATGGGTTGGCACCATTCATAACCATCCAAACAGTAATGCGATGAAAACAAAGTCTGATATTCCATCGACTGGAGACCTTCGAACCACATTTACTCCAGGCGCTTCTGGGCCTCGCGGGTCTGGATATGTTTGGGATGCGACGAGAGGGTCCGCTTTTAAATTCACGGTGAGGCCCGGTGTAGACCCATACACCATCAGATCGGCAGAGCCACCGCGAAGCGCTTACATCAAGGAGTCGATCTCATGGTGAGACTTATCAACCCTTTGGCTAACTTGATCCTTTGTGGGTCTCTGTATTCTGCGGCTCAGGACTATCCAAAGAATGAGGCCCACTCATCACCAACGCGCCGGATTGTCTCTGTGGATGGAAAGGCATCTTACGGTTCCGAAAAATGGTTCAGCAGCTATCACAAACCAGAGTTGGGAACTATCGCATCGCCCGAAGGTGGGTGGCTCAATAGGGCTCATATCTTAGGCGTTGATTGCGAGTTCGCGTTTCAATGGATAGGAATGGAATCCTTTGTGGAAGCGAAGGGTATCCACGATTGGATGAAGTTCCCAAAGTGGAGCCGTGTCTCTGTAGGTAAAGAAAAGTTCGATGGGTTCGTTGTCTACAGTGTTGGTAGAGGAGATTTGTCAAACCGTGTTTCCGACCACATCTATGTTGCATGTGATGATCAAAGTCGAGTCGTTATTATCCGACTAATCACGCTTAATCATTTGAAGGGGAGGTCAAGAATTGATCTGGTTCAAAATCTACTTGGACTAGTGGGCGGCAATTTCAAAGCTTCATCAGTGGAATTGAGCAAAGTTGGGAAAAGCATCAATGCGTCAAAGTTTGTCGTAGCCAGGGATGTTCCGACCACCATGGCAGAAGCCACTCAAAGATTGATTAAGGTCTTAACCCCTGTAGAACGAGACCACCTTTTGAAAAATATTCAAGATGAGCCAGACCTTTTGGATCATTGGCCAACGGTTGATGGAGAAGTGAACAGGCTGCATTGGATGACGATCTATTGGGGACTCAATGACCCTTCATCGCCACTAAGGCGGGATATCGGTAAGCCCAAGGGCCTGAGCAATGCTGACTACCTTCTCGAAGTATTAAAGCGCGTGGAGAAATTGCTGCGAGAGAAACCCTAATCTAATTTTCGGCGCTATCTGCTGGTGTTTGAGAGAAGACCTCCCCACAGTGCGGCAGTTCAAGAAAAGGGCCTGGCGGCCCTTTTCTGTTGTTCCTTCCCTGCCGTGTGTCCCGGCCATGAGCCCCCCCGTGGGCACGGGGGCTCATGGCCGGGCGCAAGTGACCCGCTTGTTTCGTACAGTCTTTGGCGTTGGAGTGGGTCGAGGGCCTGCACGGACAGCCCGCGATCCGGGAGCGTGCCAGGCGCATTACCTGGCGCGATACCGGAGGAATGGGCCAGTTCGGTATCGCTTGACAGTAGGAAATCCTCTAAGGAGGGACTTAATCCGTGGAACCAAATCTGGCAAAGGTTTGTTAACCCCAACCATTTGATGCAGCACCGTATCCCATGAAGTAGCCGCTGAACTTGTAGCCGAAACTGCGAAAAGAGGTCCGCATGGGGGCTCCATCTGTCCCGTTCATACGATATTCGTCTTTTTTTCGTTCAAGTCAAGGGTAAAGGCGAAAAAAGTCTGAATGAGATTGGCTGAAGCCCCTCCAGCTTGCCGCAGAGGATCGGACGGCGGCTGTCCAATCAGCCGGAGGTCAGCGGAGCCAAAGCTCCACGCGGGCCTGAAAGGGCGGGGCCAGGGGGCGGGGCAGCGGCCGGAGGACCACGCGGCCCTCGCCGCAGTCGTCGTCACGGTAGGACCGGACGTAGCCGGAGTAAGCGCCGGGGTAGCAGCCGTCGTCACGGTCGCGGCGCTCCCAGCGGTCGCCGTCCCAGCGGCGGTAGGTATCGCGGCAGGCGTCCCGTTCGACCACCACCCAGCGGGGGCGACGGTGCCAGGGGCTGTGGGCGGAGAGGGGGAAGGCGGCGAGGGTCGCGAGGGCGAGCAGGGCCAGACGGCGCATGGGACCTCCTTGCGGGAGCGGGGTGAGTCACCCCGCATGGAGGCCATCTCACGAGCTGTGCCAGATCCGGAGGTGAAGTCATCAGGGCGGTTGGCTGTGGAAGGGACTGGGAGCGCCGCGCGAAATGCAACATTGGAGGCCACCGGCGTGGCAGGCGACGACGTGGTCAGCGGTCCCGCCGGTCCCCCACCACCACGGCCGGCACCCCCGCGACGATGGCCCAGTCGGGCACATCCTTCGTCACCACGGCGCCCATGGCCACCACGGCGTGGTCGCCGACGGTGAGGCCGTCCGTGATGCCGGCATTGGCGCCGATCCATACATCGCGCCCGATGCGAATGCCCCGGGAGCGCACGGGCTGGTCCTTGATGGCGCGGTCCGGTTTCAGGCCGTGGTCGAAGGCGTAGAGGGCCGCACCGCTGGCGATGCGGGTGCCGTCGCCGATGGTGAGGCCCTTGCGCCCGCCGTCGAGGCGGGCGCCGGCGTTCACGCTGACGTCATCGCCCAGGGTGAGGGGCCCGTGGAGGAAGGCCTGGGCGGCGATGGCACAGCGGTCGCCCAGCACCACGCCCCGGCCCGGCTCGCCGAAGATGGCCGCGTCCGGCGCGATGAAGCAGCCCGTCCCGAGCGTCACGGTCTCCTGGGCCACGAGGCGAGCCTGCACCTCCGCCTGCCAGGCCTCGGCCCAAGCGCGGTGACGCGGCTTGAGGGCGAAGTAGAGCCAGGGCATCCAGGCCAGGCGGCGCTGGTGCTGCTCTCTCAGGGCATCGAGGTCGCGCATGGGGGGAGTGTACAGGCTGTAGACTTCCCGCATGCCCACCCTCGGCCCCCTGCCCACCCTGTCGTTTGCCCTCGGTGTGGCGACGTCGCTGTTCTCGGTGCTGAACCCCATCAGCGCGGCGGCGATCTTCGCCAGCGCCACCGCGGGGATGGAGGCGCCGGCCCTGCGCCGCAGCGCGAAGAAGGCGGCGCTCACGGCGGGCGCCGCCATGCTGGCCTTCGCCCTGGTGGGCCAGTTCATGTTCAGCCTCTTCGGCTTCACGGCCCTGGCCATGCGCTTCGTGGGGGGCGTGCTGGTGCTCTACCGGGCCATCGCCATGCTCTACGGCGAGGACCCCCGCGAGCGCAGCACCGAGGACGAGAAGGCCGAGGCCAGCCGCAAGCTGCCCGAGGACTTCGCCATCATCCCCTTCGGCATCCCGCTGGTGGCGGGCCCGGGCACGCTCTCCACGGTGATGGGCATGATCGCGGGGATCAGCTGGCTGGAGTACGGCGTGGTGCTCCTCGCCATCCTCCTGAACACCTGGATCGTCTACCTGTTCCTGCGCAAGGCCCCGGTGGTGTTCGCCCGCCTGGGCGCCATCGGCACCAAGGTGGTGAACAAGCTCATGGGCCTCATCCTCGCGGCCGTGGCCATGCAGTTCCTCATCAACGGCGTGAAGGCCCTCTACGTCGAGATGCGCGAGACGCCGCCGGCGGCCATCGTCGCGACGAAGTAGCTACTTCAGCGCCGCTTCGAGGGCGGCCTTCAGCTCGGCGCTGTCGGGGGCCACCTTGCTGGGGAAGGCGGCGATCACCTGCCCGTCCTTGCCCACGAGGTACTTGTGGAAGTTCCAGGCGGGCTCGCCGTGCTTGGCGGTGAGGAACTGGTAGACGGTCGCCTGCTTCGCGCCCTTCACATCCAGCTTCTCGAAGAGGGGGAAGGTCACGCCGTAGTTCGCCTGGCAGAACGACTCGATCTGGGCGGCGGAGCCGGGCTCCTGGGCGCCGAACTGGTTGCAGGGGAAGCCGAGGATCACCAGGCCGCGGTCCTTGTACTCGGTGTAGAGCTTCTGCAGCCCCGCGTACTGGGGCGTGAAGCCGCACTCGCTGGCCACGTTCACGGCCAGCACCACCTTGCCCTTGTAGACGCCCAGGGACTGGGGCTTGCCGGCCAGCGTGTGGAGGGTGATCTCGTGCAGGGACATGGGGACCTTCCTTTCGGTGGCGGGGAGGGAGAGGCCGGTGAACAGGGCCAAGGTCGGGACAAGGATCGAGGCGAGGCGCATGGGGCTCCAGGGGGACGCTGCCTTGGATGCCCACCCGGGCGCGATCGTGCCAGACCGGTAGAAAAACGAGCGAGGGTATGCGGTCTTGGGCGGGATTTGCGCTAGCCTCTTGAGCAACCGGACATGTCCATGCCCGACCCCAGCCCGAAGCCAGCGCCGCCCCCGAAAGCCGCCACCGCCGGTGCCGCGAAGGTCGCCCTGGGGTACGCGCTCCTCTCTGCGCTGTGGATCCTGCTCTCCGACCGCCTGGTCCAGGCCCTGGCGCCGGACCCCGCCTGGATGACCACCCTGAGCATCCTCAAGGGCTGGGCCTTCGTGGCCGTCACCGCCACCCTGCTGTTCGTCATGGTGAAGCGCCTCGTGGCCGGCGTGGCCAGCCGCGAGGCCCAGCTGCGGACCCTGCTCCACGCCATCCCCGACATGGTGTGGCTGAAGGATCCCGAGGGCGTCTACCTGGCCTGCAACCCGGCCTTCGAGCGCTTCTTCGGCGCGCCGGAGCTGGAGATCCTGGGCCGGACCGACTACGACTTCCTGCCGAGGGGCGAGGCGGACTTCTTCCGCCAGAAGGACCGCGAGGCCACGGCCGCCGGGGGCCCCCGGGTGAACGAGGAGTGGATCACCCTGGCGGATGGCGGCGCCCGCATCCTCCTCGAGACCCTGAAGACCCCCATGCTGGACCAGTCCGGCAGGTTCGTCGGCGTGCTGGGCATCGCGCGGGACATCACGGAGCAGGACAGCCACTCGCGGGAGCGGGCGAAGCTCCAGGCCCAGCTCTATGAGGCGCAGAAGCTGGAGTCCCTGGGCCGCTTCGCCGGCGGGGTGGCCCACGACTACAACAACATGCTGAGCGTGATCCTCTCGAACGCGGATCTGGCGCTCTTCCAGCTGGCGGAGGGCCGCCCCGAGCGGAAATACCTGGAGGAGATCGTCAAGGCCGCCCGGCACTCGGCGGATCTCACCTCCCGCATGCTGGGCTTCGCCCGCCGCCAGCCGATGGTGCCGAAGGCGGTGGACCTCAACCAGACCGTGGCGGACCTCCTGCCGGTCCTGGGGCGGTTGGCGGGCGGGTCCATCGAGCTCGTCTGGAGCCCCGGCGGGGGCCTGTGGACGGCCTGGGTGGACCCCACCCAGCTGGAGCAGGTGCTGACGAACCTGGTGGTCAATGCCCGGGACGCGATCCCGGGTTCCGGCCGGATCACCCTGGAAACGGCCAACTGGACCCTCCGCGATCGGGACTGCGGGGCCTGGATCGACGCGGAGCCCGGCCAGTACGTGGGAATCCAGGTGTCGGACACCGGGAGCGGCATGGCCCCCGAGGTGGCCGCCCAGATCTTCGAGCCCTTCTTCACCACCAAGCCCTCGGGCCGCGGCACCGGGCTGGGGCTGGCCATGGTCCACGGCATCGTCCGCCAGCACCGGGGGACCCTGCAGCTGGACACGGCCCCCGGCCGGGGGACCACCTTCCGCATCCTGCTCCCCCGGGCCGGGGCCGGAGTGCCCGCGGAGGCACCCCACTAGATAAGGGCGGGATCCGGCTATGCTGGCCTCAACTCACGAGGCTTCTATGCGACCTGTCGGCCTGGCCCTGCTGCCCCTCCTGCTCGTGGCCGGGGAGGCGCCCCTCACGAAGACCCAGGCCGCCGCCGCCTTCCACCCGAAGGTGGCCACGCCGGCGCCCGCGGCGCGCCTGGGCGCCTTCGAGCAGCGCACGGCCATGGAAGCGGCCACGCCCTTCGCGGCCATCCCCCTCCGCAACGTGGGCCCCATGGGCCAGGGCGGCCGGGTGGTGGCCCTGGCGGTGGACGATCGGGCGCCCCAGCACTGGCTCGCGGCCTTCGCCACCGGCGGCCTGTGGTGGACGGACACCGAAGGCGCCACCTGGACGCCGCTCTTCGACAAGGGCGCCGCCATCGCCCTGGGCGATGTGGCCGTGGTGTGGGGGGCGCCGGGCGTGCCCAAGGTGATCTGGCTGGGCACCGGCGAGGCCAACGCCAGCCGCAGCTCGTACGCCGGAGCGGGCGTGTTCCGCTCGCTGGATGGCGGCAGGACCTGGCAGGCGGCCGGCCTGGCGGACAGCCACCGCATCGCCCGCATCGCGCCCCACCCGGCGAACCCCGACGTGGCCTACGTGGCGGCCCAGGGGCCGCTCTACACCGAAGGCGGCGAGCGGGGCATCTTCAAGACCACCGATGGCGGGAGGACCTGGACCCAGGTGCTGAAGGCTCCCGCCCGCACCGGCGCCACGGACCTGCTCATGGATGCCGCCGATCCCGACACGCTCTACGCCACCCTCTGGGAGAAGGACCGCAAGCCCTGGGACTTCCTGGAGAGCGGCCCGGGCTCGGGCCTGTTCAAGACCACGGACGGCGGGAAGACCTGGGCGCGCCTCGAGGGCGGCCTGCCCTCGGGCGAGGGCCTGGGCCGCATGGGCCTGGCCCAGAGCCGGCAGGATCCGAAGAAGCTCTATGCCTTCGTGGACAACCAGACCCCGCGGCCCGCGACGGAGCAGGACCCCTTCGAGGACCCGGAGCGCCTCACGGCCAAGCGCCTCCGGGGCCTGGACGAGGCGGCCCTGGCCAAGGTGGAGCCGAAGCGCCTGAAGGCCTTCCTCAAGGAGAACGGCTACCCCAAGGACCTGACGGCCGAGGGCCTCCAGGCGGACCTGAAGGCGGGCAAGGTGAAGGTGAAGGACCTGCTGGACTGGCTGGGTGACGCGGACCAGGCCCTCTTCGACACGGACATCATCGGAGCGGAGCTCTACGCCACCGGGGACGGCGGGGCCACCTGGACCCGGACCCACCCGGGCCGCCTGGACGAGTTCACCTACACCTACGGCTACTACTTCGGCCAGGTGCGGGTGGATCCCACCAATGACCGCAAGGTCTACCTGCTGGGCATGCCCGCCCTCCAGAGCGAGGACGGGGGTCGCACCTTCAAGGGGATCAACGGCGACGACTGGAGCGTGATGCACCCCGACCACCACGCCCTGTGGATCGACCCGCGGGACGGCCGCCGCCTGGTGCTGGGCAACGACGGCGGACTGAACGTCTCCACGGACGGCGGCGGCACCTGGCGCAACGTGAAGAACCTGCCCGTGGGCCAGTTCTACGCCATCACCACCGACCGGGCCGAGCCCTACAAGATCTACGGCGGCCTCCAGGACAACGGCGTGATGGCGGGGCCCGCCACGCCCCTGAAGCCGAACCAGCAGACGGACGCCTGGCGCGCCATCTACGGCGGCGACGGCGGCTTCGTGCAGGTGGATCCCCGGGACAACACCACGATCTACACCGAAAGCCAGTTCGGCCACATGAGCCGCCTGGAGAAGTCGGGCCTCACCGCCATCCGGCCCATCCACCAGCTGAAGGAGACGCCCCACCGCTTCAACTGGATGACACCCATCCTGATGTCGCCCCACAGCCCGGACATCCTCTACACGGGCGGTCAGAAGGTGCTGCGCAGCCTGGACCGGGGCGCCACCTGGACCGCCATCAGCGGGGACCTCACCAGCCATCCGAAGGCCGGGAACGTGCCCTTCGGGACGC
This sequence comes from Geothrix edaphica, assembly GCF_030268045.1. Taxonomy (NCBI): domain Bacteria; kingdom Pseudomonadati; phylum Acidobacteriota; class Holophagae; order Holophagales; family Holophagaceae; genus Geothrix; species Geothrix edaphica. The sequence goes on along the minus strand of NZ_BSDC01000002.1, from coordinate 632,668 downwards.
TCACCACCCTGGCGGAGAGCCCCAGACACTTCGGCCTGCTCTATGCCGGCACGGACGACGGCCGGGTGCACGTGAGCCGGGACGGCGGCTTCAGCTGGAAGCCCGCGGACAAGGGCCTGCCCAGGGACCGCTGGGTGACGCGGGTGGAGGCCAGCGCCCACGATGAGGGCACCGCCTATGCCACCTTCAGCGCCTACCGCCAGGACACCGGAGAGGCGCTCGTCTTCCGGACCACGGACTACGGCGCGACGTGGAGCTCCATCAAGGGCAACCTGCCCGCGGAAAACATCAACGTCATCCGCGAGGATCCGGCCAACCCGAAGCTGCTGTTCCTGGGCTCGGACTTCGGCGTCTTCGCCTCCCTGGATGGCGGCCAGCGCTGGGAGGTGCTGGGTCGCGACCTGCCCCATGTGCCCGTCCACGACCTGGCCATCCAGCCCAAGGCCAAGGACCTGGTGGTGGGCACCCACGGCCGCAGCGCCTTCGTGGCGCCCATCGGGGCCCTGGAGCAGCTCACGCCGGAGGTCCGCGCCCAGGCCGCCCACCTGTTCGAGCCCGCGAAGGTGAAGGGCCAGGCCTGGTGGAAGCAGGACCGCCCCGGCTGGTTCGGCACCCGGGAGCCCGAGCCCTGCATCATCTGGTTCCACCTGGCCCGGGCCGGCGCCGCCACCCTGACCCTGCGGGACGCGAAGGACGCCGTGCAGCGCACCTGGACCTTGCAGGCCGGCGCCGGCCTGGGCCGCGTGGACTGGGACCTCCAGGTGGACCCGGCCGCCCGGCCCGGCCTGCCGGCGGGCCGCCGCCCCTTCGTCCTGCCCGGCGAGTACAGCCTCACCCTCGAGGCCGCCGGGCAGACGCTCAAGACCAAGGTGGTGGTGGAGGCGCCGAAGGAGGAGTGATTACTTCCGCAGCTTCATCAGGTCCAGGAAGATCACCAGGGCCATGAGGGAGGCCAGCAGCAGGAAGCCGCCCGTGAGGATCTTCTCCTTCAGCTCGATGGCGAGGTCCTTGCGCCGCGCCTTCTCGAAGGCCAGCAGGGCCATGTGGCCGCCGTCCAGGGCCGGGATGGGCAGGGCGTTGAGGATGGCCAGCTGCAGGCTGATGGCCGCGCACATGAAGAGGAAGGTCTCCCAGCCGTGCTTGGCGGCCCGGCTGCCCTGCTTGATGATGCCGATGGGCCCGGCCACCTCGGCGCTCTTGGCCTGGAAGGTGACGAGGCGCTTGAGGAAGCTGAAGACCTGGCCCGTGAGGCGCCAGGAGGTCTCCACCGCATAGCGGCCGCCCGTCAGGAGGTCGCCGGCCTGGAAGGGGCGGAACTCCAGGGGCGTGGCCACGGGCAGGGGCATGAAGCCCAGGCGACCCTTGCCGCCTTCAGCGCGGGGCGTAAGGGGGAACGCCATGGGTTTCCCGTCCCGGGTGAGGCGGAAGGGCACGGGCTGGTCCGGATGGGCCTGGATGTAGGCCACGGCGGCCTCCCACTCGGCGCCGGGGAAGCTCAGGTCGCCGATGCCCCGCAGCTCGTCGCCCACCTTGAGGCCGCCCTGCTCCGCGGCGCCGCCGGGGACGAGCTCCACCACGGTCCAGGTCTCCTGCACCTTGGTGACGCGGGCCTGGTGGATGCCCACGGCCGCGAAGAGGACCAGCGTGGTGGCCAGGTTGGCCAGGATGCCGCCGCTGTAGAAGAGCATGCGCTTGCCGAAGGGCTGCTGGAGGAAGCCGTAGGGATCCTCGGCGCCGGGTTCCTCGGGGTTGAAGCCCGCCAGCTTCACGTAGCCGCCCAGGGGCAGGAGCGACAGCCGCACGTCCGTTTCGCGCCACTTGAAGCCGAACAGGCGGGGACCGAAGCCCAGGGAGAAGACCTCCACGGGCATGCCCATCCACTTGGCGGCCAGGAAGTGCCCCCCCTCATGGAGGAAGATGAGACCGCCCAGCATGAGCACGGGACCCCAGAAACCGGCCCCGGGCAGCTTGAAGGCGAAGAGGAGGGCGGCGGCGAAGGCGAAGCTGTAGGACAGGGGCAGGCGGAAGCGGTTCATGGACACCCGAAAGATCGGACCCTGGCTCGGACCCATCCTTCAGCATGACGCCTCGCGGCCCGGTCTGCATCCAGCACCTGGGGGAGGGACTCGATGGGCCCCGCGGGAATCCGGTCCAGGAGGTCGCGGTTGCAGGCCTGGATGTCCCAGAACCGCAGCTGCCCTTGGAGGAAAGCGGCCACGGCCACCTCGTTGGCGGCGTTCAGCAGGGCCGGGGCCGTGCCGCCCTCCCGCAGGGCCGCAAAGGCCAGGCCCAGGCAGGGGAAGCGCTCCAGGTCCGGGGCCTCGAAGGTCCAGGCGCGGGCCTCCTCCCAGGGGTACGGCGCCACGGGGCCGGGCTGCTTGTCCGGGTAGAGCAGGCAGTACTGGATGGGGAGCTTCATGTCGTTGGCGCAGACCTGGAGCTGATAGCTGCCGTCGTGGAAGCCCACCATGGCGTGGACCTGGCTCTGGGGGTGGACCGTGACGGCCACCTGGTCCGGCGTGAGCCCGAAGAGGACGGAGGCCTCGATGACCTCCAGCCCCTTGTTCATGAGGGTGGCGCTGTCGATGGTGATCTTGGGGCCCATCTTCCAGGTGGGGTGGTTGAGGGCCTCTTCGATGGTGGCGGCCTGGATGCGGGCCAGGGGCCAGTCCCGGAAGGGGCCGCCGCTGGCGGTGATGCGCACTTCCCGGATGGTGGCCGGCTCGCGGCCATCCAGCAGCTGGTGCAGGGCCGCGTGCTCGCTGTCCACGGGCAGCAGCTCGCCGCCGCCGGCCAGGGCCGCCTCGTGCATGAGGGCGCCGCCCACCACCAGGGATTCCTTGTTGGCCACGCAGACCCGGCGGCCGGCGCGCAGGGCGGCCTCGGTGCTGGCCAGGCCCGCGCTGCCCACGATGGCGGCCACCACGGTGTCGGCGTCGGCATGGAGGGCGCAGGCCAGGAGGCCGTCGTCGCCCCAGTGCACCTCGGGCCGGTAGGCCAGGGCGGACCGCAGCCACTCCGCATCCTCCTTCGAGCCCACGGAGACGCAGCGGGGGCGGAAGACGTCGCACTGCGCCCGCAGCAGGTCGCGGTTCCGACCCCCGGCCAGCGCCACCACGGAGAGCCGGTCGGGATGCGCCCGCACCACGTCGAGGGTGGAGGTGCCGATGGAGCCGGTGCTCCCCAGGAGGGCGAGGTGCCTCACGTCAATTGAACCCGTGGACGAAGTGCACGTAGGCGAACAGCACCGGCGCCGCGAACACGAGGCTGTCCACGCGGTCCAGCACGCCGCCGTGGCCGGGGATGGACACGCCGCCGGCGTTGGAATCCTTCACGCCGGCGCTGCGCTTCCAGGTGCTTTCCACCAGGTCGCCCAGCTGGCCCGCGAGGCCCAGCAGCAGGCCCAGTGCCACCACGTCCACCCAGGTCCACTTCGGGCAGACCGTGGCCTGCATGAGGAAGGCACCGAGCAGATTGCCGCCCAGGTTGCCCAGGGCGCCCTCCCAGCTCTTCTTGGGGCTGACGCGGGGGGCGAGCTTGTGGCGGCCGAAGAAGGTGCCCACGAAGTAGGCGGCGCTGTCGCCGAACCACGTGATGATGAAGAGGGCGAGAATGAGCCGGCTGCCGGTCCGGGGCAGGGTGTCCTGCAGCATGAACAGCTTCTGCTGGAAGCCCAGGCCGAAGCCCAGGTAGAGGGCTCCGAGCCAGGTGATGGCCTGGCTGGGCAGGGCCTCCTCCAGCTTGGGGTCGAAGAACAGGGCGCCGAAGTGGATCACCAGGGCCCCGACGGTGAAGACCAGCCAGAGGGGCAGGGGATCCTGCCCGCCCGTCGCCAGGAAGAAGTGGGCAAGGATGCCCCACCCCACCAGGGTGCCGGCGGCCAGGGAGGGGTTGAAGCCCCGCACCCGGGCCATGAGGGTCATCTCGCGGACGCCCATGAGGATGGCGAGGGCCATGACGGCCAGGTAGGTCCAGGGGGCCCAGGGGCGGTCGCCGAACCAGAGGAGGCTGAAGAAGAAGACACCGAAGACCAGGGCCGTGGTGATGCGCACGGTCATGTTCTTGGTGTCCATCCTGGGCGTGGTCCGTTCCATCAGATCCCCCCGAAGCGACGTTCGCGCTGGGCGTAGTCCTCGAGCGCTTCCTTCAGCTCCGCAGGGCCGAAGTCGGGCCACAGGAGGTCGGTCATGTAGAGTTCCGCGTAGGCGGACTGCCAGAGCAGGAAGTTGGAGATGCGGTGCTCGCCGCTGGTGCGGATGAGCAGGTCCACGTCGGGCACGCCGGCGGTCCAGAGGCGGGCGCCCAGGGCGGCCTCGTCCACCTGGTCCGGACGGAGGCCATCCTCCACGCAGCGCCGGGCGGCCTGGGCCAGCTCCAGGCGCGAGCCGTAGTTCACGGCCAGGTGGAAGGTCATGCCGGTGTTGCCGGCCGTCGCCGCTTCCAGGGCCTTCATGTCGGCCCGGATGCCGGCGGGCATGCCCTCCAGGGCCCCCAGGTGGTGGAAGCGGATGCCCTTCCTGGCGAGCTGATGGACGAACATGCGGAGGTACATGCGGAGGAGGGCCATGAGGGCGGCCACTTCCTGGGGCGGGCGCTTCCAGTTCTCCGTGGAGAAGGCGTAGAGGCTCAGGTGCCGGATGCCCGCCTCCGAGGCGGCCTCCAGGATGCGCTCCACGGCCTGCACGCCGGCCTTGTGGCCCTTGATGCGGGGCCACCCCCGCTGCGCGGCCCAGCGGCCGTTGCCGTCCATTATTATGGCGACATGGGTCGGGACGGTCATCGCGCCGGAAACCTCGGAAAGGTGAAAAAGGTCATGCTAGCACGGGGCCTGCCGTAGAGCCGGGTAGCGGCTGGTCTTCCGGAGCCCCGTGCTAGGCTTGACTCCATCTTTTTCCCTGGCGAACCCATGGTTCAGTTCAATACCCGAGCCAACGAGATCCTGCTCAAGCTGGTCTACTACGGGCCGGGCCTCTCGGGCAAGACGACCAACCTGCAGTCGTTGCACGCCATGTGCTCGGACCGGCAGCGGGGCGAGCTGTTCTCCGTCAACACCCAGGAGGACCGCACCCTCTTCTTCGACCTGCTGCCCATCAACCTGGGCTATGTCTACGGCAACTCCATCCACCTGCAGATCTACACGGTGCCGGGTCAGGTGCAGTACGACGCCAGCCGCCGGGTGGTGCTGGGCGGGGCGGACGGCGTGGTCTTCGTGGCGGACTCCGACGAGGCCAAGATGCAGGACAACGTGGACTCGCTGTCGAACCTGTACCACAACCTCAACGCGAACCGCTTGAACATCAAGCAGATCCCCTTCGTCCTCCAGTACAACAAGCGGGATCTTCCCGAGGCCATGGCCGTGGGCGTCATGAACCGCCGGCTGAATTTCCGCAACGTCCCGTACTTCGAGTCCGTGGCCAACCGCGGGGTGGGCGTGCTGGACACCTTCCTGGCCATCACCCGGGAGACGGTGGCCTACACCTTCAAGAAGTACCACCTCGACAAGAAGATCAAGGATTTCGACGAGATGCTCGCCCTCATCGAGTCCAACGTCCGGACGACCCTGCGGGAGCTTCCCCCGTCCCCGGCGGCCTCCGGGCCCACCGCCGAGGCTCCGGCCCAGGCCGCCGACACCACGGTGCTGAAGCACGGCAGCGTGACCGTCGACGACCTCCAGCCCGGCCGGGCGGCGGATCCCCAGGAGCTGCTGGAGAACGCCCTCAAGTCGAACATGGAGACGGCCCGGCTCTACTCGGAGCTGAAGCAGGTCAAGGAGTCGCTGGAGCAGAAGAACGAGGAGCTGGGCAAGCTCTACGCCCAGCTGGAACGGGCGAACCAGGACAACCAGAAGACCCGGAAATACCTGGAGGGCCTCATCCAGAACATGGGCGAGGCGGTGGTGTCCTTCGCGCCCGACGGGAAGATCCTCACCTGGAACGCCGCGGCAGAGCGCATCTTCGGCTACACGCGACCCGAGATCGTCGGACGCAGCGTCTCCCAGCTGGCCCCCGGCCACCTGGTGGGCGAGCTGGACCAGATCGCCCACCAGGTCGGCCGCGGGCAGGTGGTCCGCGATCCCGACACGACCCGCATCCGCAAGGGGGGCGAGGCCTTCCCCGCCAGCATCACCTATGCCCCGGTGCGGGGCGCCGACGACCGCGTGATCGCCCTGTCCGCCCTGGTTCGCGACACCAGCCAGACCCAGGCCCTGGAGGAGCGGCTGGTCCACTCCCAGAAGCACGAGGCCCTGGGACGCCTGGTGCCGGCCCTCTTCCACGAGGCCTCCAACCGGCTCACGCCCGTGCTGCTGGAGGCCCGGCTCATCGCCGAGTCCGCCCTGGACCCCTATCAGGCCGAGCAGGCGGCCCGCCTGGTGAAGGCGGTGGACTCGGTGCAGAGCCTGCTGGATCCCCTCCAGACCGTGCTGAACCCGCCCAAGCCCTCGCGCATCCCCACCCAGCTGAACCAGGTGATCCAGGAGGCCGTGGCGCTGGTGGAGCTGAAGGCCCGGCGTGCGGGGATCTCCCTCGACCTGAACCTGGACCCCGCCCTCCCCGAGGCGGCCTTCGATCCCTGCCTGCTGCGCCAAGCCCTGACGAACCTGCTGCTGAACGGGATCCAGGCCATGGCCACCAGCCCCATGAAGCGGCTGCGGGTCGCCACCCGGGCGGTGGATGGTCAGGTCCAGGTGGTGGTCCAGGATTCGGGGGCCCCGCTCCCGGAAGCCGGGCTGGCGGACCTGTTCGACCCCGCCTCCGCCTCCACGCCGGAGGCCCTGGGCCTGCCGGTGGCCAGCGTCATCGCCCGCCAGCACGGCGGGCGGCTCACGGTGCGGAGCCAGGAGGGCCTGGGGAACGCCTTCCTCATGGAGCTGCCCCTGCCCCTCCCGCCGGAAGGCCCTGAGGTTTCCGCCGCCGCGGCCACCGGGCTCCAGGGCCGCCGGGCCCTGGTGGTGGATGACGAGGCCTTCCTGCTGGAGTGTCTGGTGGACGCCCTCCAGGTCTGGGGCCTGGAGGTCACCCCGGCCAGCCAGGGGGCGGAGGCCATCCAGCACCTCGAGGCGGGGGCCTTCGACCTGATCGTCTCGGACATCCGCATGCCGGGCCTGTCCGGCGTGGACCTCTTCGAGTGGCTGCGCGCCCAGCGTCCCGCCATGACCCAGCGGATCCTCTACACCACGGGCGACTCCTTCGACGTGAAGACCCGGGACTTCCTGGCGGCGAACCAGGTGCCCTACCTGGGTAAGCCTTTCGATCTAAAACAACTGAAACAAAGCCTGGAACAACTCCTAGAGACTCCGATCGAGGCGTGACAGTCCCCCCTGAGTCATACTGGGGCCTCTCATCGCACCCTCAACGAGGAGCCTCCTATGCAGCGCCGCTGGGTTTTGGCAGTCATCGTGGGTTCGGGCCTCCTGGCCCAGACGCCCCCTCCCGTTCCCCCGCCTGCCCCGGCCCCCGAGCCGGCCCAGGTTCCGCCCCAGGCGCCGCCGCCCGAGCCCAAGCCCGCGGAGATGAAGGCCGAGGTTGTGGCGGTCATACCGAAGCCCGGCCTGCAGCCGGAGCCGAAGGCCTTCGAGCAGCTCCGGCCCAGCCAGCGCAAGCTCGCCTACACCCTGCAGCGGGCGGCCCTCTCCGCCCATGAGCTGGGCTACTACCGGAGCCACCCCAAGGCTGTGGAGGTGCGCGACGCCCTCGGCGCCCTCGTGGCCGTGAAGGCCATCCTCCCGGAGAAGGCCTCCGCCGCCATCCCCGCCGTCGAGGCGTACCTGGCCAAGGTCCGCGCCCAGCACGGGCTCTACGATGCCGATGGGAAGAAGCTCCTCCTCGAGTCCACCTGGAAGGATCTGCTACTGGCCGCGCGCGCCGCCGCCAAAGCCGACGCCAAGGGCCTGGAGTCCCGCCTCGCCAAGCTCAAGGGCCTGCTCTTCGACGCCAAGGTCGATGCCACGGCGCCCACCTGGGCCGCCCCCGAAGCGCCCGCCCAGGGCAAGAAGGCCAAGGCCGCCAAGGGCCCCAAGGCGCCCGAGGGCTTCGCCAACCAGAAGGCCATCACGGCCCTGTGGGTGAAGCGGGCCCAGACCTGGATCGACAACACCCGCCAGGAGGTGGACGTCAAAGGCGAGAAGAAGCTGCGCAGCGTGCCCGACCCCGCGCAGACCAAGGCCCTGAACGCCCTGCTGATCTGGCTGGAGAACGAGGACCTCGACCTGCTGCGGGATCCCGGCTTCGGCTGGCTGGACCTGCGCCGCCTGGGCGCCACGCCCGGCCCCGCCCTCCTGGCCCATGCCGACGCCATCGCCACCTCCAAGGCCCCCGAGGGTCCGGCGGGTGAGCTGACCCTCCTGCCGACCCTCGAGCCCGTGCTGGCCGAGAGCAAGTTCAGCAAGGGCGACGAGAAGCGCCAGATCCTGGCCGACGTCAAGCAGGGCGCCCCCGCCGCGGACCTCGCCACGCAGATGGCCGCCTTCGAGAAGCTGGCCCGCAGCCGCGAGTTCGACACCAAATAACTTCTGATCTTCTTCCAAGAGAAACGGGGCGCGTCGCGCCCCGTTTCTCTATTCCTCGCCCTTCCGCTGCTTGCCTTCCGGGTCGAACTGGTAGCCCACGCTCCGGATGGTGTGGACCCAGCGGGGGTGATGCGCGTCCTGCTCCATCACGCGCCGGATGCGGACGATGAAGTTGTCCACGGTGCGGCTGGTGGGGTAGGCGTCCTCGCCCCAGACCTTGTCCAGAATGTCCGTGCGGCTCACCACCTGGCCGGGCCGCTCCATGAGCAGGCGGAGGATCATGCACTCTTTCATGCCCAGCTGGAAGGGGCCGTTGGGGCCCTCGCCGCAGTAGTTGTCGAAGTCCACCCAGTGCGGGCCGAAGGCCTGGCGGCTGCTCATCTCCCGGCTCTTGTACCAGGCCTCGCGGCGGAGGATGGCCCGCACCCGCAGCAGGAGCTCCTTCACCTGGAAGGGCTTGCCCAGGTAGTCGTCGGCGCCGGTCTCGAAGCCGTGCACGCGGTCGTCATCGGTGTTCTTGGCCGTGAGGAAGAGAACCGGAGTGAAGTTCTTGGCCTCGCGCACCTTCTCGCAGATGGTGAAGCCGTCCATGCCCGGCAGCATCACGTCCAGGATCACCAGGTCGTAGTTCTCCGCCAGGATCTGCCTCAGGGCCTGGTCGCCCCGGGGGATCCAGGTGCAGGAGAGGCCCTCCATCTCCAGGTTCAGCTTGATGCCCTCGGCGAGGCTCAGCTCATCTTCCACCAGCAGGATCTTGGGCTCGGGCATGGGAAACTCCAGCAACAACGACGTCGCAACCAAACCCCACGGCGCCGCGCGAGGGGTGCCGGGCGAGCGAGGCGAGGAACGCGAGTGAAAGCGTAGCAGGTACTACGCGCAGCGAGCGTGACGCAGCCCCGCGACGCCCGCCACCCCTCGCCCGATGGGATGAAGCCAGGTGGGCGCTCCGCGTCGTCAGGGCCCTTGAACAACGAACCACGTTGCCCTGCGGGCCCCTCCTTCCGGCGCATCCCACCTGGCTTCATCGCGGCACCGTCGGGTTTGATTGCGACGTCTCGGATCCTACTAGAATGAGGGGTTGGAGCGCCCATGGACCCCTACCTGAGCATCGTCATCCCCATCTACAACGAGGAGGAGAACATCCCCGCGCTGTGGGGGCGCCTCTCCAGGGTGATGGCAGAGCACTTCACGGATCCGGCCAAGCCCTGGGAGATCATCTTCACGGACGACGGCAGCCGGGACCGCAGCCTGCCCATGCTCATCGACATCGCGAAGGCCGAGCCCCGGGTGAAGGTGGTGGAGTTCAACCGGAACTACGGCCAGCACAGCGCGATCTTCGGAGCCTTCGCCGAGGTGGGGGGCCGGATCATCGTCACCCTGGACGCGGACCTCCAGAATCCGCCCGAGGAGATCCCCAAGCTGGTGGCCAAGGTGGAGGAGGGCTACGACGTGGTGGGCGGCTGGCGCCAGGGCCGCCAGGAGAACGACAGCTTCTTCCGCACCATGCCCAGCAAGATCGTCAACGCGGTCACCCGCAAGACCACGGGGGTGCGGCTCCACGACTACGGCTGCATGCTGCGGGCCTACAGCCGCGACGTGGTGGACGCCATGCTGCTCTGCAAGGAGCGCTCGAGCTTCATCCCGGCCCTGGCCAACAGCTTCGCCAAGCGCATCACCGAGGTGCCCGTGGCCCACGCCGAACGCGCCGCCGGCGAGAGCAAGTACGGCCTCTGGAAGCTCATCAACCTCCAGTTCGACCTGCTCACCAGCTTCAGCCTGCTGCCCCTGCAGATGCTCAGCGTGTTCGGCGTCATCACGGCGGCCTTCGGGTTCCTGCTCTTCCTCGGCCTGGTGGTCTACCGCTTCCTGCACCCGGAAGGCACGGCCCAGGGCGTGTTCACGCTGTTCGCCATCCTCTTCTTCTTCGTGGGCTGCCAGTTCATCGCCTTCGGCCTGCTGGGCGAGTACATCGGCCGCATCTACCAGGAAGTCCGCGACCGGCCCCGGTACATGGTGAAGAAGGTCCACCAGGCGAAGTAGGGCCCCGGGCCCCGACCTACCCGGCCAGCCCGGCCGGGAATGCCACCGTGACGACCAGGCCGGAACCCGAAGCGGGGTCCGACAGCCGGACCTCGGCGCCCAGGGCGCGGGCCACCTCCTGGACGATGGACAGCCCCAGGCCGCACCCGGGCGTGTCGTCGTTGCCGAGCCGGCAGAACCGCTCGAACACCCGGACCCGATCGGCGGGGGGGATGCCGGGCCCGTTGTCCTCGATGGCCAGGACCGGGGCCCCATCCGCCCTCCGGAGTGCGAGGGTGACCCGCCCGCCAGGAGGGGTGTAGCGGAGGGCGTTGTCCACGAGGTTGGCCACCAGCTCGTGGAGCATGGCGGACGGGGCGGCCAGATCCAGGCGTCCCTCGGGGCGGTCGAAGCCCAGGTCGATGTTCCGGGACTGGGCCAGGGTCGCCTGCTCCTCGAGCACCCGCTGGGCGAGGTCCGCCAGGTCCACCCGCTCGCCGGGCCGGTGGGCCAAGGTCCCAGCCTCGGCCCGGGACAGGGCGAGCAGCTGGTTCACCAGGCGGGTCCCCTGACGGACGCTGCCGGACATGGCCTCCAGGACTTCGTCCTTGAGGGCCGGATCGGCGCTGCGCAGGCCATGGCTGGCCTGGGTCTGGAGCACGGCGAAGGGGGTACGGAGCTGGTGGGAGGCGTTGGCGATGAAGCGACTGCGGACGGCCATCTGGGCGTCCAGGCGCTGGATGTAGCCATTGAGGGCCCCCACCAGGGGCTGGAGCTCCTGAGGCATGGGGCCGGACCGCAGCGGCTCGAGGGACCCGGGCGTACGCCGCCCGACTTCATCCCGGAGCCGGAGGATGTCCTTCAGGCCCCGCCGCAGGGCGAACCAGATCAGGAGGCCGGCAAGGGCCAGGGTCCACAGGTCCTGCCGCAGGGTGGTGGTCCAGAGCTTGCGGGCCAGCTGGTCGTGGTCCTGGAGGGTCTGGGCCACCTCGATGATCACCGGGCCCTCCGCCGGAGCCGCGAAGACGGGTTGCGCGTAGGCCACCACCCGGACGGGCTCGCCGCGGACTTCGGTCTGAAAGTACACCGACTCCTCCGGTCGGGGCGCTTCCGCCGGGGAGGGCAGCTCCGCGTAGCCCGAGAGGAGCACGCCCTGGGGCGAGGCGATGCGGTAGTACACGCGGTCCTGGGCCCCGGACTGGAAGAGCTCCAGGGCCGCGGGCGGGATGGCCACGTCCAGCAGGCCGTCCTCGAACCGGATCTGCTGGGCGATGATGCGGGCCGAACCCAGCAGCAGGCGGTCCTGCACCATGTCGGCCGTCCGCCGCGCCTCCCGCCGGGCCAGGGCGAGGTTCATGAGGGCCAGGCCACCCAGGGGCACCAGCAGCCACAGCAGCAGGCGGGCCCGGAGGCTGAGAGCGCGGTCAGACCTCATGGCGCGGCTTCAGGAGGTAGCCGAGGCCCCGGAGCGTCACGATCACCGCATCGCCCGGCTCGAGCTTCCTGCGGAGCCGGTGGACGTAGATCTCGATGGCGTCCGGGTTCACGTCCTGGTCCAGGGAGTACAGGCTCTCGGCCAGGGCCTTCTTGCTCACCGTCCGGCCGGCCTTCATCATCAGCCCCTCCAGCACGGCGTGCTCCCGGGGCGTCAGGGCCAGGGGCGCGCCCGCCAGGGTGAACTCGCGGCGGTTGCTGTCGTAGACCAGGGAGCCGCAGGCGAACACCGGGTTCTTCTGCTGGTTGACGCGCCGGAGCAGGGCCCGGATGCGGGCCTCCAGCTCGTGCACCTCGAAGGGCTTGACCATGTAGTCGTCGGCGCCGAAATCGAGGCCCTCCACCCGGTCCCGGGTGGCGTCGAAGGCCGTGAGGATCAGCACCGGCACGGCATTGCGCCGGCTCCGGAGGCGCTTGAGAATCTCCCGGCCATCCAGCCCCGGGAGGGCGAGGTCCAGGATCACCAGGTCGTAGACCTCCGTGCGGAGGAGGCCATCCGCCTCCAGGCCGTCCTGGGCGCACTCCACCGTGTACTTGTCCGCCCTCAGGGTCCGGGCCAGCCACTCGGAGAGGGCGCGGTTGTCCTCGACCAGCAGAAGTTTCATGGGCGGCGGATTCCAGGGAGGGTCACTTGACGGCGTTCACGAATTCCAGGGTATAGGTGCTGGTGAGATCCACGGCCTTCCCCTGGAGGGAACGCTCCGTGTGGGTCAGGATGCGAAGGACGTTGGCGGGGCCGTTGGCGGGCATCCGTCCGTCGGGGATGAAGATGGGTTTGCTGCGCGCCAGGGCCCTGATGTAGATGGCCTTGTCCTGTCCGTAGTAGTCGGCGGGGACATGGGCGGCGATCTCGGCCGCCGTGTGGCCCTGGATGTAGCGGAGGGCCTTCACCAGCGCATTGACGAGCTTCTGAACTTCGGGCTTGTGGCGGTTCACCCAGGCCGTCTGCATGTAGAGGCAGGAGGCCGGATAGGGGCCGCCCAGCGCCCTGGCTGTGTCTTCCGGGGTGCGCAGGTCCACCAGCACCCGCGCCTTGCCGCTGGCGAGCAGCCGCGATGCGGTGGGCTCGGTCGTCATGCCGGCGCCGATGGCGCCACTGGACATCGCTTCGATGAACGAATCACCCGTGCCCACGGGCTTGAAGGTCACCTGGTTCAGCCGCAGCCCCGCCGACAGGGTGAGGTAGCGGGAGAGGAACTGGGTGGACGAGCCGAGTCCGGTGACGCCGAGGGTCTGGCCGCCGAGGTCCGCCATGGTGCGCACCTTGGGCAGCCGGGCAGACACCAGCTCCACTTCGCCCGGGGCCTGCGAGAACTGGACCACCGACACCACGGCCTTGCCCTGGGTCTGCATGTAGACGGTGTGGTCGTAGAACCCGACCACGCCCTGGGCCCCGCCCAGCTGCTGGGCCAGCTTCACGGGCAGATAGATGATCTTCTCGATGCCGCCCACCATCAGGACGATGCGCTCGGCGGCGCGCCCTGGCCAGGCGGCTGCCGCCAGCAGGACAGCGGCAAGGGCGAGGGATCTGGATGGGCGCGTCATGGCGGCTCCGGACCGGGTTCGTGGGTCTTCCAGGATGATCGCACCGGGGCGGTCCGGAGGCCCCGCGTGACCGTACGCACATCAGGAGCCGCTGAAAGCTGGCTGAAAGGTTGGGCTCCTAGATTTCCAGTGAACCATCCCGCTTCGCCCCGATCCCTCTCCCGGGAGGCGGCCTCCGGCTGCCCATCCCTCTCGATCCCGCTGTACCCATCCCTCACACCAAGGAGTCTCCATGCACCTCCGCACCCTGGCCTGCCTGATCGCGGCCACCCTCCTCCCGGCCCAGGAGGTCGACGTCCAGGCCGAGCTCGCCCGGCAGAACGCGCGTCTCGCCGAACTGGAGAAGAAGGCCGGCCCCAAGGCCGAGAGCGCCCCCCTGGCCTTCCCCGAGGGCCTGACTCCCTACGTGCTGATCGACCTGACCGTGGTGGGCAAGTCCAACGCCACCGCCGATGGCCGGACCAAGGTGGACATCGGCGAGCCCTTCTTCAGCGGGAGCCGCTGGGGCCTGAAGGGCCTGCTCAAGACCAACATCGATGGGCTGGATATCATCTACAAGCTGGAGAGCGAGTACTTCCTCTTCGACGGCGAGCAGGGCAAGAGCAACACCCTGTTCAACCGCGACGCCTGGATCGGCATCAGCGGCAAGTCCTTCGGCAAGATCACCATCGGGCGCCAGAACACCCTGGCCCGGGACTTCGCCGTGATCTACTGCGATCCCTTCAACCACGCCGAAGTGAACTACGACGAGGGCGGCTGGACCAACAACTCCAACTTCAAGTCCCTGGTCTACTACGCCGGTGGCGTCAGCGTCAGCCCTGTCAACGGCGGCCCCGCCCAGACCCGCATGGACAAGGGCATCGTGTGGAAGAAGGCGAACGGGGAGGGCCTTTGCCTCGGCGCGGCCTTCGACATGAACTACGAACCCAATACCTCGGTCCGCAACTCCACCGCCTCGTTCGCCCTGGGCTGGAACGCCCGCACCTGGCACGTGTCCGGCTTCTACACCGAAGCCAACAACGCCGGCAGCACGGCCACCAGCGCCACCTTCGCCACGGCCCCCACCGGCTACACCCAGAAGTCCATGTCCTTCGGGGGCAACGTCAACCTGACTCCCGCGCTGAAGATCAATGCGGGCTACTTCCACTACACCGCCGAGCAGGGCCCGGGCCACCCGGACCGCTCCGACAACGCCTACACCCTGTCCGGTTCGTACAAGCTGAACCCGAAGTGGACCCTGTACGCCGGTCTCCAGTCCATCAGGGTCGAGAACGCAGGCATGGCCACTGCCACGGGCGGCATCCCCAATGCCTTCACCAATGGCGCCAACGCCGCCTTCTACACCACAGGCGGCAAGGACTCCATCTACGGCGCGGTGCGGCGCCACCTCAGCAAGAAGATCGAGGCCTACGCCGTCTACGACTACCTGAAGCTGAAGGACGCCTACTACATCAACACCCGCCAGGGCCAGGCCGAGTACGGCCTCGGCTTGCGGATCTCTGCGCTTTAGGGGGCAGCAACATGTCGAACCCAGATCCCAAGGGCCGCGGCTGGCAGGGCGCCAAGCCCATGCAGCTCCTGGTCACCCTAGCCGTCGGCTGTCTCCTCTACTTCATCCTGCCGCGCGTCGCGCCGGTGCCCGACGCCAAGCTCTTCGCGGGCACGGCCGCCGCCAAGGCCAAACCCGGCGACAAGGCCGCGAAGCCCGGCGAGAAGGTGGCCAAGCCCGCCGACAAGCCCAAGCCCGCGGAGGCCAAGGCCGCTGAACCCAAAGCTGCGGCTTCCGCCAAGAAGCCGAGCGCGAAGGAGCTCGAAGTCCAGCGCATCGAGGCCGAGGCCAAGGTCAAGTTCGAGGCCGCCGCCAAGGCCAAGGCGGACGCCGAGGCCAAGGTGAAGGCGGAGGCGGACGCTAAGGCGAAAGCCGAGGCCGAGAAGGTCCGCCAGGCGGACTGGATCCGCGGGCTGCACCTCTTCGCCATCTTCGTGGCCACCATCCTGGGCATCATCCTCCGGCCCCTGCCCATGGGCGCCGTGGCCATGATCGGCGTGGGCCTCACGGCCATCACGGGCACCCTGCCCATCGGCGACAGCCTCAGCGGCTTCGCGGAAAAGACCCTCTGGCTCATCATCGTGGCCTTCATGTTCGCCCGAGGCTTCATCAAGACGGGCCTCGGCACCCGCATCGCCTACTTCTTCATGCGCCTGCTGGGCAAGCGCACCCTCGGCCTGGCCTACGGCTTCGCCGCCACCGAGTTCGTGCTGGCGCCGGTGGTGCCCAGCAACACCGCCCGCACGGCCGGCATCATCATGCCCATCATGCGTTCCCTGGCCCGGGCCTACGGCAGCAACCCCGAGGACGGCACCGCCCGCAAGATCGGCGCGTACCTCACCATGACCTGCTTCAACCTGGACCTCATCGTCAGCGCCATGTTCCTCACGGCCATGGCCGCCAACCCCATGACCCAGAAGTTCGCCGCGGACTTCGGCATCACCATCACCTGGAACAGCTGGTTCGTGGCCGCCATCGTGCCCGGCCTCGTGGGCCTGCTGGTGATCCCCTATTTCTTCTACAAGCTCTACAAGCCCGAGATCACCGAGACGCCCGAGGCGGTGGAGATGGCCACGGCCAAGCTGAAGGAGATGGGGCGCCCCTCCATGTCCGAATGGCTGATGGTCGCCGTGTTCAGCTTCGTGCTGGTGCTCTGGGTCATCGGCGAGAAGGCCTTCGGCATCGACGGCACCACCGCGGCGCTGCTGGGCCTGGCCCTGCTACTGCTCACGGGCGTGCTGACCTGGAAGGATGTCCTGGAGGAGCACAATGCCTGGGACGTGCTCATCTGGACCGGCGGCCTGATCATGATGGCGGGCTTCCTCAACAAGCTGGGCATGATCCCCTGGTTCAGCAAGGTGGTGGGCGCCTCCATGGCAGGCCACGGCTGGCATTTCGGCTTCCTGGTCCTGGCCGTGACCTACTTCTATGCCCACTACTTCTTCGCCAGCATGACGGCCCACGCCGGCGCCATGTATGCGGCCTTCCTGGGCGTGTCCATCACCCTCGGGGCGCCACCCATGCTCGCCGCGCTGGTGCTCTGCTTCTTCTCCAACCTGCACGCCAGCATGACCCACTACGGGACGGGCCCCGCCCCGGCCATGTTCGGCCTGGGCTACGTGCCCATCGGCACCTGGTGGCGCCTGGGCTTCATGGTCAGCGTCGTGAACATCCTCATCTGGGTGGTCGTGGGCGGCGCCTGGTGGAAGGTGCTGCACCTCTGGTAGGTTCGCAGTCAGCGAGGGGGACCTGCCGGGCGTAGGTCCCCCTTTGCCCTTCCTGTTTCCCGTGGATGACCATGACTGAGCGCGAGACCCTTCTCGAGGATCAACCAGGGCCCCGGTCCCTGACGGAGCTCTTCCTCACCTTCACCTGGCTGGCCGTGCAGGGCTTCGGCGGCGTCATGGCCGTGGCGCACCGGGAGCTGGTCGAGCGGAAGCGGTGGCTCACCCAGGCCGCCTTCGTCGAGGAATGGGCCGTGGCCCAGATCATGCCCGGCCCCAACGTCATGAACCTCTCGCTGGTCATCGGCGGCCGGCGCTTCGGCTGGCGGGGCGCTCTGGCCGCCATGGCCGGCATGCTCGCGCTGCCGCTGCTGCTGGTCCTGCTGCTGGCCGTGGCCTACGGCCGGCTGGGCCAGCATCCCGCCGTGGTTCGGGCCCTGCGCGGGATGGGCGCCGTGGCCGCGGGCCTGATCATGGCCGCGGGCCTCCGCCTCTCCGGGGGCCTGAAGGGCCACCCTCTCGGCGCCCTCGCCTGCGGGGCCCTGGCCGTGGCCGCTTTCGGCGGGGTGGTGCTGCTGCACTGGCCCATGCCCTTCGTCCTGCTGGGGCTCGGCAGCGTGGCCTGCCTGGCCACCTACGCGAGGCTGAACCCGTGACGGCCGCCCCGGGAGCCTTCCCTCTGCACGGCTGGGACTGGCTGCAGCTCTTCGGCCACTTCCTCCTGCTGTCGCTGCTGTCCGTGGGCGGCGCCCTCACCACGGCGCCGGAGATGCACCGCTACCTGGTGCTCCAGCAGCGGTGGCTCAGCGAGACCCAGTTCAGCAGCTCCATCACGCTCGCGCAGGCGGCGCCGGGCCCGAACATCCTCTTCGTGGCCCTCCTGGGCTGGAACCTGGGCATGAACTCCGGCGGGCCGCTGCTGGCGCTGGCCGGGGTGGCCCTCGCCCTGACCGGTATCCTGCTGCCCAGCACCATCGTCACGCACCTGGCCTCCCAGTGGGGACACCGGAACCGGCACCTCCGCGCGGTGCGGGCCTTCAAGCAGGGCATGGCCCCCGTCGTCATCGGCCTCATGCTGGCCACCGGCTGGATCCTGGCCCGCACGGCCCACGATGCCGGCCCGGCCTGGCCCCTCTGGCTGCTGACCACCGCCACGGCCCTGCTGGTCTGGCGCACGCGGCTCCACGTGCTCTGGCTCCTGGCGGCCGGCGCGCTCCTCGGCATCCTCGGCGCGGTCTAGACCCCGCCCCTCTCGCGAGCCCTCCATGCAGCCCTCCGTCCTCAGCGGCCTCCGCGTCCTCGAACTGGGCCAGCTCATCGCGGGGCCCTTCGCGGCCAAGATCCTCGGCGAGTTCGGGGCGGAGGTCATCAAGATCGAGCCGCCGGGCGCGGGCGATCCCCTGCGCAAGTGGCGCCTGCTGAAGGACGGCACCTCCGTCTGGTGGCAGGTGCAGTCGCGCAACAAGCAGTCCGTGGAGCTGGACCTGCGGAAGCCCGAGGCCCAGGCGATCGCCCGGGACCTGGCGAAGGAGGCGGACGTCCTCATCGAGAACTTCCGGCCGGGCACCCTCGAAGGCTGGGGCCTGGGGTGGGAGGACCTGCACGCCCTCAACCCCGGCCTGGTGATGCTGCGGATCTCCGGCTACGGCCAGACGGGGCCCTACCGGGACCGCCCGGGCTTCGGCGTCATCGGCGAGGCCATGGGCGGCCTGCGCCACCTCACGGCCGAACCTGGGCGCACACCCGTGCGGGTGGGCGTGTCCATCGGCGACTCCCTGGCGGGCCTGCACGGGGCCCTCGGCGTGCTGCTGGCCCTCTACCACCGGAAGGTGAATGGTGGCGAAGGGCAGGTCATCGACGTGGCCCTCTACGAGGCCGTCTTCCACATGATGGAGAGCCTGCTGCCCGAGTACAGCGCCTTCGGCGTGGTGCGCGAGCCCTCGGGCAGCGCCCTGCCGGGCATCGCGCCCACCAATGCCTACCGCTGCGCGGACGGTGGCTACGCCCTCATCGCGGGCAACGGCGACGGCATCTTCAAGCGCCTCATGGTCTGCATCGGCCGGGAGGACCTGGCCGAGGATTCTGGGCTGGCGGGCAACGACGGCCGCGCCGCCCGCGCCGCGGAGCTGGATGCGGCCATCGGCGCCTGGTCGGCCACGCGGTCCCTGGACGAGGTGCTTGCGGCCCTGGACGAGGCCCGAGTGCCCGCGGGACGCATCTACAACGCCCGGGACATCGCCGAGGATCCCCACTTCCGGGCCCGCGACATGATCCTCCAGGCCCGCCTGCCCGACGGCCAGGCCATCGAGGTCCCGGGCATCGTGCCCAAGCTGAGCCTCACGCCGGGCCAGGTGGAGCGCCCCGCGCCGGCCCTGGGGGCGGATACGGAAGCCGTGCTGCGCCGGGCGGGCGTGTCCGAGGCGGCCATGACGGAACTGCGCGCCAAGGGCGTGATCTGAGGAGTCCCATGTTCGAGCACCGCTCCTCTCATCCCATCCTCATCCAGGAAGTGGGCCCCCGCGACGGGTTCCAGATCGAGGACTGCTTTATCCCCACGGCCGACAAGATCGATCTGATCGATGCCCTGAGCCTCTGCGGCCTGGCCAAGATCGAGGTCACCTCCTTCACCTCGCCCAAGGCCATCCCCGCCCTGGCCGACGCCGACGAGGTCATGCGCGGGATCCGGCGCGTCCCCGGCGTGGTCTACACGGCCCTGGTGCCGAACCTCCGGGGCGCCGAGCGGGCCCTCGCCGCGAACACGGACGAGCTGAACCTGGTGATGTCCGCCAGCGAGACCCACAACCTGCTCAACCTCCGCATGACCCGGGAGCAGTCCGTGGCGCGGCTGCTGAAGGTGGTGGACCTGGCGCGGGGAACCGGCGCGGCCCTGAACGTGTCGATCTCCACCTCCTTCGGTTGCCCCATGGAAGGCGCGGTCCCCGAGGCCACGGTGCTGGGCCTCGCGGAGCGGTTCCTGGCCCGGGGCGTGGGCGGCATCACCCTTTGCGACACCACGGGCATGGCCCATCCGGGCCAGGTGGCCTCCCTCTGCGGGGCCTTCCGGGCGCGGTTCCCGGAGGCCGAGCTCACGGCCCACCTCCACAACACCCGGGGCCTGGGCCTGTCGAACGCCCTGGCGGCGGTGGAAGCCGGGGTCGTCCGCTTCGATGCCTCCCTGGGCGGCCTGGGGGGCTGCCCCTACGCGCCGGGCGCCACCGGGAACGTCTGCACTGAGGACCTAGTCCACCTGTTCCAGGCCATGGGGGTTCCGGTGGCCGTGGACCTGCCGCGACTCCTGGCCGCCGCCCGGGGCCTGCCCGAGCTGGTGGGCCATGACGTCCCGGGTCAGGTGCTGCATGCAGGGCGCAGCCAGGACCTGCATCCGGTGCCCGCCAGCCTGGAGGCCATCAGGGCCCGGGCTGAGGCCTGAGGCCGCATCAGCCCTCTTCGCCCTCGCCGCTCCAGCCCTCGCCGTCCTCCTCCTGCGGCTTTTCCGGGATGCGGTAGCTTTCGCTGGCCCAAGCCCCCAGATCCCGGAGCTGGCAGCGCTCCGAGCAGAAGGGCTTGAAGGGGTTGCCCTCCCAGGAGGTGGGGGTGCGGCAGGTGGGGCAGGGGCGAAGCGTCATGGCTGTCAGCATATCCATTTTGACAACACCATCAAACAAGAAGAAAATATGAGTCGTTTTTAGAAGATCGTATTGACGGAAGGTTCCTTTCCTCTATCCTAGGGGGACAGGGTGGGCGCAGCCCGGCCTGTCCCCCAGCAGCCACCCTCAGAAGGAGCGACCCCATGGGCAAGATCATCGGCATTGACCTCGGCACCACCAACAGCTGCGTGGCCGTCATGGAAGGCGGGCAGCCCAAGGTGATCCCGAACCCCGAGGGCGCGGACACCACGCCTTCCGTGGTGGGCTTCAACCCCAAGACCAGCGAGCGCCTCGTGGGCGCCCCGGCCAAGCGCCAGGCCGTGGCCCAGCCCAAGAGCACCATCTACTCCATCAAGCGGTTCATGGGCCTGCCCTTCGCCGACTCCGACAAGGAGCAGAAGCTCGTTCCCTACACCGTGGAGCGCGCCGACAAGGGCGGCTGCGCCGTGGTGGTGAACGGCAAGCACCTCAGCCCCGAGGAGATCAGCGCCGCGGTGCTGACCAAGATGAAGGAGGCCGCCGAGGCCTACCTGGGCGAGAAGGTCACCGAGGCCGTCATCACCGTGCCCGCCTACTTCAACGACGCCCAGCGCCAGGCCACCAAGGACGCCGGCGCCATCGCGGGCCTGGATGTGAAGCGCATCGTCAACGAGCCCACGGCCGCGGCCCTGGCCTACGGCCTCGACAAGAAGAAGGACGGCACCATCGCCGTCTTCGACTTCGGCGGTGGCACCTTCGATATCTCCATCCTCGAAGTCTCCGAGGGCGTGGTCGAGGTGAAATCCACCAACGGCGACACCCACCTGGGCGGCGACAACATCGACCAGGCCATCATCGACTGGCTGGCGGACGAGTTCCAGAAGGCCGAGGGCATCGACCTCCGCAAGCAGGCCGACGCCATGCAGCGCCTCAAGGAAGCGGCCGAGAAGGCCAAGATCGAGCTCTCCAGCACGACACAGACCGACATCAGCCTGCCCTACATCACCGCCGACGCCAGCGGCCCCAAGCATGTGAACCAGACGCTCTCCCGCGCCAAGTTCGAGCTGATGATCGAGCCCATCCTGCAGAAGCTCAAGGGCCCCTGCGAGAGCGCGGTGAAGGATGCCAAGCTGGCCCACCACGAGATCAACGAAGTGGTGATGGTGGGCGGCTCCACCCGCATCCCCAAGGTGCTGGAGATGGTGAAGTCGATCTTCGGCAAGGAGCCCAACCACAGCGTGAACCCCGACGAGGTCGTGGCCCTGGGCGCCGCCGTGCAGGCGGGCGTGCTGGCGGGCGACGTGAAGGGCGTGCTGCTCCTGGACGTGACGCCCCTGTCCCTGGGCATCAACGCCAACGGCGGCCAGATGAGCGTCATCATCCCCCGCAACACCACCATCCCCACCAAGCGCAGCGAGATCTACACCACGGCCGTGGACAACCAGCCCGGCGTGGACATCGAAGTGTTCCAGGGCGAGCGGCCCGTGGTGGAGGGCAACAAGCTGCTGGGCCAGTTCCACCTCGGCAACATCGCCCCCGCGCCGCGCGGCATGCCCCAGATCGAGGTCACCTTCGACATCGACGCCAACGGCATCGTCCACGTCACCGCCAAGGACAAGGGCACGGGCAAGGACGCCAGCATCACGCTGACGGGCAGCACCGGCCTCTCCAAGGAGGAGATCGACGCCAAGGTGAAGGACGCCGAGGCCCACAAGGCTGATGACGAGGCCCGCAAGGCCCTGCTGGAGGAGAAGAACCACCTCGACCAGATGGTCTACCAGGTGGAGAAGCTCCTGAAGGAGAACGGCGACAAGCTGCCCGAGGCCGACAAGAAGGAGGCCGAGGAAGCCATCGTCGAGGCCAAGGCCGCCCTGGCCAGCCTGGACCAGGACCGCATCAAGAAGGCCCTGGAGGCCCTCACCGCCAAGAGCCACAAGCTGGCGGAGAGCCTCTACAAGCAGGAGCCGCCCCAGGATGGCGGTGGCACGCCCGGCGCGCCCCAGGGCGATGGCAAGAAGGGCGATGACAATGTGATCGACGCCGAAGTCGTCAGCTAACCTGGGCACGAAAATGGGGAGCCCGCGGGCTCCCCATTTTTGTGCCTTGGACAAATCTGAGTGCTTTAGACTAAACCCATGCCCCATCCCGACTACTACAAGATCCTGGGCGTGCCTCGGACGGCCTCGGAGGAGGACATCAAGAAGGCGTACCGGAAGCTGGCGCGAAAGCACCACCCGGACCTGAACCCGGGCGACGCCAAGGCCGAGGCGGAGTTCAAGAAGCTGGCCGAGGCCAATGATGTCCTGTCGGACCCCGAGAAGCGGAAGAACTACGACACCTACGGCGATCCCAGCGGCCCCGGGGCCCAGGTCCCGCCGGGCTTCGAGCCGGACGCGGGCTTCTCCTTCGAGGACATCTTCGCGGGGTTCGGCGGGCGTCCCATGCGCCACGGGCCCGAGCGCGGCGAGGACCTGGTCCACACCGTGCGCCTGGGCTTCCGGGAGGCCTTCGAGGGCACGCGGCTCAACCTGCGCGTGAACCGCTCCGAGCCCTGCATGGCCTGCCGCGGCACCGGCGAGGCCGCCAAGAAGCAGGAGCCCTGCCGCACCTGCGGGGGCAAGGGCAAGGTGGGCGGGGGCTCGGGCTTTCTCTCCTTCGGCCGCACCTGTCCCGACTGCCAGGGCCGGGGGATGCGCGCCCCGGCTTGCCCCGAGTGTGGCGGCGCCGGTCGGCATCCCCGGCAGGAGACCGTGACCATCGCCATCCCCGCGGGCGTGGAGGACGGGGCGCGCCTGCGGGTGGCGGGCAAGGGCGAGGCGGGCCGCCGCGGTGGCGGGCCCGGCGACCTCTACCTGCAGATCAGCATGGAGGCGGACGCGCGCTTCGAGCGCAAGGGGCCGAACCTCTATGTCCGGCTGCCCATCAGTTTTTCGGAAGCCGCCCTGGGGGCGAAAGTGGACGTGCCCACCCCCGAGGGCCAGCAGACCATCAAGGTGCCCCCGGGCACCCAGACCGGGGCCCGGCTCCGGCTCAAGGGCCAGGGCATGCCCATCCCGAGGGGCAGCCAGCGGGGCGACCTCATCGCGGAAGTGGCCGTGGTGACGCCCCAGATCCAGGACGAGCGCAGCAAGGAGCTCCTGCGGGAGCTGGCGGAGCTGAACGACGCGGACGTGCGGAAGCAACGGAGTGCGAGCCATGGCTAAGGACCCGAGACTCGGCGCCTACATGATCGGCGTGGTGTCCATGCGCTACGGCGTGCACCCCCAGACCCTGCGCCTCTACGAGCGCGAGGGCCTGCTCACGCCCAGCCGCACCGAGGGCAAGACCCGCCTGTACAGCGATGACGACCTGGAGCGCCTGGAGTTCATCCTCAACCTCACCCGCGACCTCGGCGTGAACCTGGCCGGGGTGGAGGTGGTCCTCACCCTGCGGGACCGCCTGAACCGCATGCAGGAGGACCTGGAGCGGCTGGCCCAGGCCCTGGAGGCCGCCGGCGTCAAGGACGTGCCCCGGCCCGTCAGCGGCACGGGCCTCGTGAAGCTCGCCTCGCACGGGTTGCGCAAGCGCAGCTGAACACGAGGCTTCGCAAGCGGCGCGGATCGCTTGCTATGCTGATCCTTCTCCCTAGGTGATCCGTGCCCCTCCGGCATCTCGAAGAGCGTTCGCTCGACAAGTACTTCGACTCCATCCGCCACCTGCCCCTGCTGACGGCAGAGGAGGAGCGCATCAACGGGCGCCTGTGGCAGAACGACCGCAACCCCGAAGGCCTCCGCAAGCTCGTCGAGGGCAACCTCCGCTTCGTGGTGAAGGAGGCGCGGAAGTTCGAGGGCATGGGCCTCGATCTGCTGGACCTCATCAGCGAGGGCAACCTGGGCCTCATCGAGGCCGCCAAGCGCTTCGATCCCGAGCGACAGAACAAGTTCCTCACCTACGCCTCCTGGTGGGTGCGGCAGGCCATCTTCCACGCCCTGGCCGAACACGGGAACAAGATCCGCCTGCCCCAGAAGGTGGCGGGCCACCTCGTGCAGCTGAACCGCGTCACCCAGAAGCTCAGCCAGTCCCTGGGCCGGGTGCCCATGCTGCAGGAGATCGCCACCGCCGCGAACCTCACCGTGGAGGAGGTGGAGCGGCTCCAGCTGCTCCAGCAGACCACCTCCACGGTCTCCACCGAACAGGGCCTGGGTGACTCGGACCTCACCGTGGGCGACAGCCTGGAGCAGGAGGTGGAGCCCTCCGCCATGCACACGCTGGACCAGGAGGCGTTCCTGGAACAGATCGAGGCGAGCCTGCAGACCCTCAGCGAGAAGGAGCGCAAGATCATCGCCCTCCACTTCGGTCTGGGCGGGCATGAGCCGCTGACCCTCGAGCAGATCGGCAAGCAGTTCGATCCGCCCATCTCCCGGGAGCGCGTGCGCCAGCTGGAGGAGCGGGCCTTCTCCCGCATCCGCGAGCGCCGCCGCGAGGTGCTGGGCGGCTTCCTGCGGGGCGGAGACGGGCCATGAAAGGGCGTCCTGACTGTCCCCGCTGCCAGGGCCAGGGACTCATCTTCGATCCCGATCCCCAGAAGCCGGTGCTGGTCTGCGGCTGCACGGCGGATGTGGCCCCGGACGCGGAAACCCTCGGCCTGCCCGCCCGCTACCGGGAAGCCGACTTCGCCCGCTTCTGGAAGTGGTGGAACAACGTCCAGGCCTGCCACGCCCGCGCCCTCCTGGACCGCGTGGCGGACCTGGAGGACCTGCTGGCGAGGCCCGTCGACGAGGTGGGCGACCTGGAGGGCCGCGACGATCTCGTGAAGCTCCTCGCCGCCCTCAAGCGCCGCCCGGAGCACGGCATCCGGCCCGCCGGTGCTGACTCCCTCTTCCAGTGGGCCTCCAACGGCAAGCACAAGTTCCGCCACGGCTGGGAGCTGTGGTGGATCCACGGCCCCGCCCAGAGCGGCCGGAGCACCCTGGCTGCTGCAGCCCTGCGGGCCTGGACCGAGCGCACGGGCAAGGGCGGCCGGTTCGTCTCCGTGCGGACGCTCAGCCAGGCCATCAAGGACGCCTACTACGACGTGCGCAGCTTCCAAAACCAGGCCTTCCAGAGCGTGCGCGACCTGGTGGAGCCCCTCCAGGATCCGCCCCTCCTGGTGCTGGACGACTGGGACCGCATGGACTCGGACCTCCGCGTGGCCGCGGCCCTGGCCCAGCTGCTGGATCACCGCTACAGCGAGGAGCTGCCCACCATCCTGACCTCCGCGGGCCCCCCCGAGGCCCTGGACCGTCGCGAGAACCACCCCCTGGCCCGCCTGGAGGATGGCAGCCTCCTGGAGCGGCTGCGCGGCGCCGAGCGAGTGGAGATGGTGCCGGCCCTGAAGCCCTGGATCGAGCGCATGGAGCGCGGGTAGGCGATGAAGGCTCTGCTCCGCGGCCTCCTCCGCCTGCACCTGTCCCGGTCCCCGGGGCTCTGGCTCCTCACGGCGGGCCTCTCCCTGGTGCTGGGCTGGGGCACCCTGCGCGTGGAGCGGGCCCTGGACCTCATGAGCCTGCTGCCGGCGGAACACCCCGCCGTGCGGGCGAACCTGGAGGCGGGCGTCGGCCAGCAGGAGCTGCTCTGGCTGGTGGCGGAGGGCAGCGAGGCCGACCTGGAGGCCCGCCGCGCCTGGGCTGAGGGCCTGGTGGACCGGCTCCTCACGAAGGGCGGTCTGCCCCTCAACGGCCTGGCCGCCGAGGGCCGCCTGTCCGATCCCGTGCCGGTGCCCGGCCCCGGCGGCCTGAGCCCTTGGCCGGCACTCTTGGCCGTGGGCGCCATCACCGAGGGCGACGCGGCCGTGAGCCGCCTCACCACGGAGACCCTCTACGCCCTGGCCCCCGCCTGGCTGGGGGACCGGCTGGCCCCCCTGAAGGAGCCCGCGGAAGTCCAGCGGCGCCTGCAGGCCACGGCCCGCGCCCTGGCCTCGCCCGAGCCCCTCCCCGCGGCCCTGGCCCGCCTCGATCCCCTGGGGCTCCGGGACCTGGCCCCCCAGACCGGCGAGGGCATGGCCAGGGCCCAGGCCCTGGGCCGCGCCTTCACCCTGCGCATGCGGACGGGCTACCTGGAGACCAAGGACGGCCGCTTCGTCCTGCTGCCCCTGGTGGCGGGCTTCCCGGCCACGGAGGTGAAGGCCACCACCCGCGCCCTGGCCTGGCTGGGCCGCGGGGCCGAGGGCCCTCTGCCCGAGGCCGCCACCCTGAAGGCGGTCGAGGCCGCGCTGGCGCCCCAGGCCGAGCGCGCCTTCCCCCTCCAGGCCACCGGCGCCCATGCCATCACCGCCTGGGAGTCCCACCGGCTCACCCTCGAGGTGCTCCTCAGCCTGGCCCTCAGCTTCGTCCTCATCGGCCTGGTGTACTGGCTGGGCTTCCGCACCCTTGCCGGCTACGGCTTCGTCATGGGCCCCCTCCTCATCGGCATGGTGTGGGCCCTGGGGCTCACGGGCTGGATCCTGGGGCGTGTGAACCTCATGGCCGCGGGCTTCGGCGCCGTGCTGCTGGGCGTGGGCGACGACGTGGGCATCCTGCTCTTCAGCCGCTACCGCGAGGAGCGCCGGGCGGGCCGGGTCAAGGCCCGGGCCCTGCGTGCGGCGCTGCTCGGCACGGGACCCGGCGTGGTGGCCGGTGCCTTGGCCACAGCCCTGGCTTTTCTGGCCCTGGCCTTCGCCCCCTTCCCCGGCATCCGCGACCTGGGCCTCACCACGGGCCTGGGCCTACTGGCCTGCCTCGCCGCCACCTTCCTGGTGATGCCGCCCCTGCTGCTCTGGCTGGACCGGGGCAAGGGCACCTTCGCCCCGGGGCCGCCACCGCCCCTGCCGCGCCGCCGCGCCTGGGCCCCCTGGGCCGCCCTCGGACTGCTGGTCCTGGCGCTCCTGGGCGCACCCCGCACCCGCTGGGAGGAGGACCTGCGCCGCTTCCGGGCCCAGGGCAATCCCGCCCTCACCCTCCAGACGCGGCTGACGAAGACCCTCGGCGCCAGCCTCCAGCCCCTGGCGCTCCAGATCCCCCTGGAGGATCCGGACCGCCTGCCGGCCCGCTGGAACAAGCTGAGCCCCATCCTCCGCGAGGCGGGCCTGCCCGTGCCCGACTGGCAGAGCCTCGATCCCGAATTGCGCCACGCCCTGGGCTCCGAGACCTGGCGGCGCCAGGTGCTGGAGGCCGCGGCCAGGGCGGGCCTGGATCCCGCGGGCCTGGAGGGGCCCCTGGCCGCCCTGGCCTCCGCGGCGGCGGATCCGGGCGAGCCCGTGCGGGCCCTCCAGGCCCTCCTGCCCCGGGCCGCCCAGCCGCCCGAGGAGGCCCGCCGCTGGACGCTCTGGGATCGCCTGCACCGCGGACGGACCCTCGCTCCGCTGCCCACGGCCCTGACGGTCCCCATCCGGCTGGACGAGGCCTCCCTCCTCCGGCTCACCCCGGAGGTCGAGGCGGCGGGAGGGCGCTTCGTCGGCACCCAGCCGCTTTTCCGCGTGGTGAAGGGCATCGCGCGGGAGGCGGTCCAGCAGGCCGTTCTCCTGGCCCTGACAGGGATCTTCGCCGTCATCGCCCTCTTCGGCCGCAGCCTGCGCTTCGCGCTGTTCGCCCTGGTGCCCCTGCTGGCCAGCCAGGCCGGCGCCCTGGGCGCCCTGGGCTGGGGCGGCGAGCCCCTCACCTTCCTCTCGCTCATGGCCATCCCCATCGCCCTGGGCGTCAGCGTGGACACGGCCTTCAACCTGCTGCACCGGGCCCGGGGCGAGGCCGATGCCCCCCAGCGCGTGGCCCGCGTCAACGCCGTCTGCGCCGGCACCACGCTGGCCGGCTTCGGCGGCATGGTGTTCAGCGGCTACCGCGGCCTGCGGGGCCTCGGGCTGGCCTGCCTGGGCGGTGTGGCCCTGGCCCTCCTCCTCACCCAGTGGCTGCTGCCCGTGCTGCTGGAGAAGTGGCCCTTGGAGAAGAAGTGAACCCGCTGACCGACCTGCTGCAGACCCGCCTCGCCGAAGGCCCCGTGCCCGCCGCGGAGGTGATGGCCCTGGGCCTCTACCACCCGGAGCACGGCTACTACCGGCGTTCCGAAGGTCCCTGGGGCTTCGCGGGCAAGGACTACTACACGGCCCTGGACCTGGGGCCCCTGCTGGGCCAGACCATCGCCCTGCGCCTGGAGGCGGCCTGGGAGCGCCTGGGCCGACCGGCGGTCTTCACGGCCCTGGAGCCCGGCGCCGGTCGCGGCTGGCTGGGCCGGGATGTGCTGAACGCCGTCACGGGCCCCTTCGCCGAAGCCCTGGTTTATATCCACCGTGACGACAACCCCGCCGCCCGCCGGGCCGCGGAAGACGCCCTGGCGCCTTTCCTGACGGCGAATCGCGCGCGCTTCGCCGCTGAGAACGAACCTCTGGAGCCCTTCACCGGCGCCATCTTCAGCAACGAGTTCTTCGACGCCCTGCCCGCGCAACCTTGGCGCTGGGATGGCGGACAGTGGACCCGCGAGGTGCTGACCGCTGCCGGTCCCCAGTGGCAGGCCGCGGATCCCGGCGAGGCCGGCGCCTGGTTCGCGGCTCAGACCGATGGCCTGGAGCCCCGGGACGGCAGCATCTGGTGCGAGGGCCTGCCGGGCCTCATCCACGAGCTGGCGGCGCCCCTGCAGGCGGGCCTCTTCCTGGCGGTGGACTACGGCGAGCCCGCCAGCCGCCTGCTGGCCAAGGGCGCGGACCTGCGCCGCTTCAAGGCCCACAGCGTGGACGGCAACTGGCACGAGGACCTGGGGGAGGCCGACTTGACAGTGGATGTCGACTTCACCCGGCTGGCCGCCCTGCTCCAAGGTGAAGGCCTGTCGGACCTCAGCCACCTGGAGCTGAGCAAGTGGATCCGCACCCACGCCCCCCTGGACCAGTGGGGCGCCGGCTGGATGGCCCTGCCGGCCCCCGAGCGCATGAAGCGCACCGAGAACCTCCTCCAACTCACCCTGCCCGACATGATGGGCAGCCGGTTCAGGGTGTTGGAGGGCTGGAAGGGTTGAAACCCAGGTTTTCCGCTCCATTCGAAGGCTATTCAATGGCTGATTGAAGAGCCATCCGGGCCGCGGGCGTCAGCGAGGCTGAAGAACCAGACCGGGATCGAGTCTTTATTATTTCTTAGTTCGCTCAATCACCAGGGTATAGGGGTAGTTGGCCTGACCATACAGCATCAGGGCAACCTGATAGGGTTTGTCTGTAACGTTGGTGATCTCGATCCTGGCGGCGCGGGAGGGGGCCGGCATCAGGTTCGCCCGCCGCACCTGGGAGGCCATGGCATCGGCAGGTCGCTTGGGCAAAAACTTCATGAAGATGCGGCCGCCTGTCTGTCCTTGGAGGCGCAGGCGCAGCTTCTCCCCGGCCCCCAGGATGAATCCATAGCAGCGGAAGGCATTGGGCATCTCGGCGGCCAGATCGGCCATGCCGGATCCCGGGCCCAAGGGGCGTTGCCCTGGCAGGGTCTGGGATTGAGCCGTGCCAAGCACCCCCGTTTGGAGGATCAGGCTTTTGGCTTCGATGACCGTCTGGTCATCGGCCACCGGGACCAGCTCATAGGGGTTCTCCTCAGGCTGAGGGCTGGGAGGGGTCACGGGCGTTTGAGCCCATCCCGAGGATTGAAGAACCACCAGGGAAACCAGGCTGAGGAAAACACGGGGCATGGATCACTCCCAAGGCTGAGCATGAAATCAATGAGTCTGGACCCGATCGAAAAAGGTGTTCCTGGCCTCGGATGCACGAAAGATGATGCATAAATCGGGAAATCACGGTCGAGTGTCACTGGTTCTTCGCCACGCGTCAACCCGACCCCCGAGCCAGACCAGGTGCTTCCTGCCTGATTGCCCTACTGCCTTGGGGGCCGCGCAAGATCGAGCAGGCCCACTGACACCCCGCTCGGCCGCGCGGCATCGTGGAAGACGGTGTGGGTGGCCTTCTGGTAGTCGCCGGCCTTGGCCTTGTTGATGTCCATGAACACCTGGGGATTGCGGTCCATGAGGGGGAACCAGGTGCTCTGGACCTGCACCATGACGCGGTGTCCCTTTTTGAACGTGTGGAAGATGTCGTTCATGGACCAGGCCACGCGGGTGGGCTGGCCGGGGACGAAGGGCGCGGGCGTGGACAGGCTGTCGCGGAACTTGCCGCGCATGACCTCGCCCCGCACCAGCTGCTGGTAGCCGCCCATGGGGTTGGGTGTGCGATCCCAGGGGAGGCCGCTCTCCCTGAAGTCCGGGTTGTGGAAGTCGTCCGGGTAGACATCGATGAGCTTCACCACCCAGTCGGCGTCGGTGCCCGTGGTGGCCACGAAGAGCTCCGGTCGCAGGGGGCCGGCGAGGGTCAGGTCCTCAGCCAGGGGTTCGGTCTGGAACACCAGCACGTCCGGCCGGCGGCCGGCGAAGCGCTGGTCGGCGACCATGTAGTCCTTGGGCATGCCGATGGCCACCTGTTCCGTGAAGGGGACGGGCTTGGCGGGATCCGAGCTGAAGCTATCGGCGCCGCCGCCGGGCGCCGGCGGCGCCAGGGAGAGACCGCCCTCGGGCTGAAGGTAGAGCTTCGCCTCCCGGGCCTGCTTCGGCGGCCAGGCCTCCAGCTGGCGCCAGCGGTTGGCGCCGGTCTCGAAGACGGTGGCCTTGGCCAGGGCGGGGGCCTTCGCCTCCTTCAGGTGCTGCATGAAGAAGTGGAAGAGGACTTCCGTCTGGAACCAGGAGGAGGTGTCGGCCCCGAACTGCACGGGGCCGAGGTGGTCGCCCTTGCTGCGCTCCCAGCCCCCATGGAACCAGGGGCCCATGACCAGCCGGCTGTCCGTGGCGGGGCTCTGGCGGCCCAGGGTCTTGAACACCTGGAGGGTGCCGTAGAGGTTCTCCGCGTCGAACCAGCCGCCCACGGTCAGCACGGCGGGCTTCACGTCCTTGAGCTGGGGCCGCGGGTTGCGGGCCTGCCAGAAGGCGTCGTAGTCCGGGTGGTCCAGCATCTCGTTCCAGAAGGGCACATCCTTCGTGTACTGCCGCGTGTCGCCCGTGGGGCCCAGGCGCAGGAACCACCCGTAGCCATCCGAGGTGCCGTGGTGGAAGGGCCGGGGCCATTCCGCCGTGGGCTTGGGCCGGGGCTGCCCGAAGCTCACCATGAAGTTGAAGGCATGGGGCAACCACAGGGCCCCGTTGCGGTGGAAGTCGTCGCCCGCGAACCAGTCCGTGATGGGGGCCTCGGGTGACACGGCCTTGAGGGCCGGATGGCCCGACAGCATGCCCACGGCCGTGTAGAAGCCGGGATAGCTGATGCCCCACTGGCCGGCGCGGCCGTTGTTCCCCTCCACGTGCTTCAGCAGCCAGTCGAGGGTGTCGTAGGTGTCCGTGCTCTCATCCACGGCGGCCCCGCTCACCGCGCGCTGGGGCCGCATGTTCACGAACTCGCCCTCGGACATCATCCGGCCGCGCACGTCCTGGTACACGAAGATGAAGCCCTCCTTCTGGAAGGGGGCCGAGGGGCCCAGGTGCTCCGGGAAGGCGTCGGCGCCGTAGGGGTACACGCTGTAGGGCGTGCGCTGGAGGAGGAAGGGGTAGGTGCGGGTGGTGTCCTTAGGCGTGTAGATGGCCGTGAAGAGCTTCACGCCGTCCCGCATGGGGATCTGGACCTCGCGCTTGGTGTACTGGGCGCGCACCTCGGCGGGCCCCGCCGCCGCATCCTGGGCCGGCGCGCTCGCCGCGCCGAGAAGGAGAACCGGGACGAGCGCGGCGCGCAGGGCGCGGATCAGGGACATGGAGGCTCCGGGGCGAGGCATCATGATAAGCGGCATGAAGGGCCTCCGGGGGGGTCCTGTCCTTGCAGCAATAAGGTCTGCCGAGGCGCAATAAGCCTCGACGGGAGAAGGCCCTTTTGCTGAACTGGAGGGTGCTTCCATCGGGAGCCGCATCCTATCCAGGGGTTCCGCGCCATGTCCCAGCCGACCTACCGACAACCCGCCGAGTGGGCCCGCCACAGCGCCTGCTGGCTGGCCTGGCCCAGCCACGGCCACCTCTGGCAGGAGAACCTGGCCCCGGCCCGGGCGGAGTGGGCGGCCCTCTGCCTGGCCATCGCCGAGGCCGGCGACGAGGCCCTGGACATCCTGGTGCAGGACGCCGCCGCCGAGGCCGAGGCGGGCACCGCCCTGGCCCCCGTGCTGGGCCAGGTGCGCTTCCATCGGGTGCCCGTGGGGGACATCTGGCTGCGCGACACGGCGCCGATCTTCGTGGAGGATGGGGCCGGCACCTTGCACGCGGCCTGCTTCGGCTTCAACGGCTGGGGCCGGAAGTACCTGCTGCCCGACGACGACCGGGTGGCGGGCCGCGTGGCGGCCCTCAGCGGCGCCCCCCGGATCGACCATGCCTGGATCCTCGAGGGCGGGTCCGTGGAGGTGGATGGCGAGGGCACGGTGCTCACCACCCGCCAGTGCCTGCTCAATCCCAACCGCAATCCCGGCCTGGACCAGACCGAGATCGAGGCCGCCCTGCGCGACGGCCTCGGCGCCGAGAAGGTGCTGTGGCTCGACGAGGGCCTGCTGAACGACCACACGGACGGCCACATCGACACCCTGGCCCGCTTCGTGGCCCCGGGCGTGGTGGTCTGCATGGAGGCGCAGGAGCCCGGCGATCCCAACGCCGCCACCCTGGACCGCCTGGCCGCGGACCTGGGAGCCCTGACCGACGCCCGGGGCCGGCGGCTCCAGGTGGTGTGCATCCCCTCGCCTGGCGTGGTACGGGACGAGGATGGTGAGCTGATGCCCGCCAGCTTCGTGAACTTCTACATCGGCAACCGCAGCGTGGTGGTGCCCACCTACGGCACGGCGTACGATGACGAGGCGGTGGCAGCCCTGGCGCCGCTCTTCCCCAACCATCGCGTCCTCGGCCGGTCCGCCCGTGCCATCCTCAGCGGGGGCGGCGCCTTCCACTGCATCACCCAGCAGCAGCCGGAGGTACGATGAGCGAATCCAGGAGCCAGCCGGCGAGCCTCGTCCGGGTCGCCGCCCTCCAGTGCGCCTTCACCGACAGCCTCGAGCAGAATGTCGCCCGGGTGGAGGGCCTCGTCCGCGAAGCGGCAGCCACCGGCGCCCACGTCATCCTGCCTTCGGAGCTGTTCGAGGGCCCCTACTTCTGCCGCGAGGAGAAGGACGCCTTCTTCGATTGGGCGAAGCCCGTGGCGGGCCATCCCACCCTCGCCCGGTTCCAGGCCCTGGCGAAGGAGCTGGGCGTGGTGATCCCCGTCTCCTTCTTCGAGCGGGACGGCCACGCCTTCTACAACAGCCTGGCCATGGTGGATGCGGACGGCGCCCTGCTCGGCGTCTACCGCAAGAGCCACATCCCCGACGGTCCGGGCTACGAGGAGAAGTTCTACTTCCGGCCCGGCAACACCGGCTTCAAGGTCTGGCCGACCCGCTTCGGGAAGCTGGGCGTGGGGATCTGCTGGGACCAGTGGTACCCCGAGTGCGCCCGGGCCATGATGCTGCTGGGCGCAGAGATCCTGCTCTACCCCACGGCCATCGGCACCGAGCCCGAGAACCCCGAGCTGGATACCAAGGATCTGTGGCAGCGGGCCATGATCGGCCACGCCGTGTCCAACGTGGTGCCCGTGGTGGCCGCCAACCGCATCGGCCTGGAAGGCGACCAGACCTTCTACGGCCACTCCTTCATCGCAAACCATCGCGGCGACAAGGTGGCCGAGCTGGGCCGCAGGGAATCCGGGGTGATCACGGCAGACCTGGATCTCGACGAGATCCGCCGCAACCGCGCCTCCTTCGGCTTCTTCCGGGACCGCCGACCGGAGCTCTACGGCATCATCACCCAGGCCTGAACCGGACGCCTGGGAGGTCAGCCTTCGCCGAGGATGTCGGCCACGGCCGTGTAAGGATCCAGGCTGCGGTCGGCGATGGCCTGGATGGCCGCCTCGAGCCGGGCGGGGCCGGCCTGGGCCCGGGCCCGGCGCAGGGCGGCCTCGGCCAGCAGGGACTCGAAGCGCAGCCGGGCCCGCTCCCGGGCCTTCCGGGCCAGGCCGCCGTGGGCCCGCAGCCAGGCGCCGTGCCCGCGCACCTGCGCCAGCAGCTCCGCCACGCCCTCGCCCCGCTGGGCCACGGTGCGGAGCACCGGCGGATCCCAGGGCCGCGTGGCCGCCATGGACTTCATGGCCGTCAGCTCCTGTTCCACCTGATCGGCCCCATCGCGGTCGGCCTTGTTGATCACGAAGAGGTCCGCCACCTCCATGATGCCGGCCTTGATGGCCTGGATCTCGTCGCCCATGCCCGGCACCAGCACCACACAGCAGGTCTGGACGCAGGCCACCACGTCGACCTCGTCCTGCCCCACGCCCACGGTCTCGACGATCACCGTGTCGAAGCCCGCCGCGTCCAGCAGGTCGATGGCGTCCTGGGTGGCGCGCGCCAGCCCGCCCAGGGCCCCGCGGGTGGCCATGCTGCGGATGAAGATGCCCGGATCCGCCGCGATGCGCTGCATGCGGATGCGGTCGCCCAGGATGGCACCGCCGCTGAAGGGCGAGGTGGGATCCACGGCGAGGATGCCCACCTTCTGGCCCTCGGCCCGCAGCGTCCGGGCCAGCTGGTCCGTGAGGGTGCTCTTCCCGGCCCCCGGCGGGCCTGTGATGCCGATCACCGATGCCCCGCCCAGGTGGGGCCAGAG
This sequence comes from Geothrix edaphica, assembly GCF_030268045.1. Lineage (NCBI taxonomy): Bacteria > Pseudomonadati > Acidobacteriota > Holophagae > Holophagales > Holophagaceae > Geothrix > Geothrix edaphica. The sequence continues at coordinate 597,559 of NZ_BSDC01000002.1, read as the reverse complement.
CCGGGCCATCAGATCGCGGGCTTCGGGGTGGCCATTTTCCATCCAGGAGATGGCCCGGCCCAGGGCCCGCGGCTCCCCGCGGCGCAGGGGCTCCAGGAGATCGGAACAGGAAGGCATGGGCCCAGGATGCCAGCACCCCGGCAGGACGGAAACTCGCAGGCCGGATCTGGTTGCGGTACCCTAACCCTTCCGGCCCGGGCCGCAGTAGGACCATCAACGATGATCAAAGGGCTGAAACCCTCCCATGACCCTGCCTCCGGGGACGCGACGCCGGAGGCTTCGCCGGCCAGGCCCCCCGTCCGGCTCACCAAGCGGGCCCCTGTCGTCCCCCCGGACCCCAAGGCGCCCCGGGAGAAGATCTGCGCCGAGTGCGGCCTGCGCTTCAAGGTGGAAACCGGCCAGAAGTTCTACCTCTGCCCCGACTGCTACCGCCGCTCCTTCTCCTACAAGCGGAAGGGGGGGAAGGACGCCGCCCGGGTCCTGACCCACATCACCTGCGCGGCCTGCGGCGCCCAGGAGTACCTGCCCTTCATCCCCGAGGAGCCCGCCAAGGCCCTCTGCCGGGCCTGCTTTGCCAAGGAACGGCCGGAACCCAAGGCCCCTCCCCGGCATTCCCGTTCATGAGCCAGGAGACCTTCTGATGCGCGTCGCCCTCCTCCTTCCCCTGCTGGTCACCGCCTCCCTGCTGCCCGCCCAGGGCCCCGCCCCCAAGCCCGCGGCCCCGAAGGCCGCCGCCAAGACCGAACCCACCTCCGAGACCGCCCGCCGGGTCTTCCTCCAGGTGCTCGACGCGGTGGACGCCGGCTGGTTCGGCCAGCCCTACCAGGGCATCACCTCCGTGGAGATGCAGGGCACCCTTGGCATCGGCCTGAGCGGCGCGGCCGTGAACCAGAAGGTGGACAGCCTCAGCCAGGGCCAGGTGAAGGGCAACAGCCAGGGCGGCCAGGCCAACCTGCGGGTGAAGGGCACCTATTTCGCCAACGGCGACTTCCGTACGGACCTGGCCGGGGACTTCGGCACCCTGCTCTACACCCGCCGCGGCACCCGGGGCTTCCTCTACAGCAAGGAGCAGAACGCCTACACCACCCGCGTGGACCTGCCCCCCTCCGACGCGCCCCGCACCTACATGGCCTGGTTCCGCCAGACCCTGAACGACATCAAGGCGGTCTACATCGACGCCCCCACCTTCAAGGCGAGCGTGGCCGGGGAAGAGACCAGCGGGGGCCGGACCCTCCAGCGCCTCGTCTTCAACGCCCCCACCAAGCCCTGGGACGCCAAGCGGCGGGAGCAGAGCATGGCCCAGAGCCTGGGCTTCTGGAAGCGCGGCCGCCTGGAGGTCCTCGTGGACAAGGCCACGCAGATGCCCCAGCGCCTGGACTTCCGGAACGACGAGCAGGGCGTCCAGACCCGCATGGACTTCAGCTACGGCGCCGGCAACAAGCTCCAGGCCGTCAACATCTCCAACAGCAGCCGCGGCATGGAGGGGCCGGGCTGGCTCCGCCTGGGCTACGGCGGCGACGGCCTCATGTCCCACGTCGCCGGCGAGCTGGCCAGCCAGGACAAGAAGGTCTCCTTCGCCATGGATCTCGCCTGGTCCAAGACCCGCACCCCCAACGAGCTCATCGCCATCCCCCCCGCCGGCGCCACCAAGCGCGGCCGCGAGGACCTGGAGATCCAGCTCATGGTGGGCCTCGCCTCCCGGATCTTCGACCTCCAGCGCGCCGGCCTCAACCTCCGCAGCGTCGCCATCGGCGGAAAGTAAGTAGACTGGACCCATCGGAGCGTGGCGCAGCCTGGTAGCGCATCTGCTTTGGGAGCAGAGGGTCGCGAGTTCGAATCTCGCCGCTCCGACCAATGGGTTCCAACAACCGCCTGTCGGCGAGATTCGAACTCGCGAGTGGACTTTCGAAGGCAGGACTTGATGTCCTGCCGTAGAAAGGCCGGCGGCTGGCAAAGCCAGACGCAGTTCGAATCGCGCCCTGGTGAGTCGGCGCGAAATACGGAGAACGGCAGGCGGCTGAGTGTTGAAGCCACCTTTAGTAGGAGCGCCAGAGCAAGACCAGCGGCTGGCGAAGCCTGGCACCGTTCGAATCCCGCCCAGGGCGAACCCAAACTTAACAAGAATTAACACAATACCTACATTGAGCCGGTTCGATAATGGGCCTGACGGTCATCTGCCTGGATGCCGAACCTTCCCCTCTCAACCGCTCGAGGTCAGACATGAAGCTCGTCGAGGGGGCCCAGGCCGGGTCCAAGAGGGGAGAAACCAGAACACGGCTGTTTTCCCAGCCAAGGCTGATCACCCGCCGCAGTGATCAAGTCATCGAAGCGCGCGACGGATTCGGCCGCCTCCTCGCCCACTACAACCCCAAGACCAACGAGATGCGGGATTGCCGCGGCGATCTGCTCGGAACCGGCAATCGGCTCCATCGGATCCTCCTGTCGCTGGGGCCCATCCTGCATCCTGGACCAGCGGATCACTGAGTCAGGCCTCCCGATGCCTTCCGGGTGTGGCACAGCCGAAGGCACCGGCTCGGAACCACCTCACCAGATCGGCGCCGCCTCCAGGGTCCGGGCCACGAGCCCGGCCGCGGCCCCGACGATGGCGTCCGCCTGGGGGGCGAAGGCCTGCTCCAGGGGATAGCTGGCGGGGGCCGGGGCGTCGGGTCCCGTGAGGCGGATGATGGGGGCCCGCAGGGCCTCGAAGGCCTGCTCGGAGATCAGGGCGGCCACCTCGGCGCCCACGCCGCAGAGGCGGCTGGCCTCGTGGACGATGACGACGCGACCCGTCTTGCGGACGGAGGCCAGGATGGTGGCCTCGTCTAGGGGCTTGAGGGTGCGCAGGTCGAGGACCTCCGCGGAGACGCCCTGCTCCGCCAGGGCCTCCGCGGCGGCCAGGCAGGTGTGGACGGTCTTGGCGTAGGAGATGAGGGTGACGTCGCTGCCTTCGCGGCGGATGGCGGCCTGGCCCAGCGGGATCAGCGCCTCGTCCTCGGGCACCTCGCCGGGCGCGAAGGCCAGGCCGATGTCCATGAAGAAGAGCACCGGGTTCTCGTCGCGGATGGCCGCCTTCATGAGGCCCTTGGCGTCGGCAGGCGTGGACGGCATCACCACCTTGAGGCCGGGGGCGTGGACGAACCAGGCCTCCAGGTTGTGGTTGTGCTGGGCGCCGACGCTCCAGCCGCCGCCGGTCATGGCCAGCGCCACCATGGGGAAGGAGAACTGGCCGCCGGACATGTAGCGCAGCTTGCCCGCGCTGTTCACCAGCTCGTCCATGGCGAAGCAGAGGAAGGGCGCGAAGAGCAGGTCCACCACCGGGCGCAGCCCCGTGGCGGCGGCGCCCGCCGCGGTGCCGGCGATGATGCCCTCGGCCAGGGGCGTGTTGCGCACGCGCTGAGGCCCGAAGGCCTTGAGCAGGCCCTTGCGCTTGGTGGCGGTGCCCTCGCCGAACATGAGCACGCGGGGGTCGCGGGCCATCTCCTCGTGGAGGGCGGCTTCGACGGCGTCGTGGAAGGTCATCTGGGTCATGGATCGGCTCCTCAGGCGTAGACGCCGGCGGCGAGGTCGGAAGGATCGGGATAGGGGGAGGTGGAGGCGAACTCGGCGGCCTCGTCGATGGCGCGGCGGGCCTCGGCATGGAGCACTTCGAGATCGGCTGTGGTCAGCTCGCCGTCGGCCAGGAGGCGGGCCTCCAGGCGGCTGATGGGGTCCTTGGCCATCCAGGCCTCGAGCTCGGCGGGGTCCACGTAGGACTGGTCGTGGGGCTCCATGTGGCCGCGCTGGCGGTAGGTCCAGGCCTCCAGCAGGAAGGGGCGGCGCGTCTCGCGCACCTGGGCCGCGGCATGGAGGGCGGCCTTGCGCACGGACTCCACGTCGTTGCCGTCCACGGTGAGGCTGTCGATGCCGTAGGGCGCGGCCCAGGGGGCCACGTGGTCGCCCACCATGGTCTCCTTCCGGTGGACGAAGGCCTGCCACTGGTTGTTCTCGCAGACGTAGAGCACGGGCAGGTTCCAGACCGACGCCAGGTTCAGCGATTCGTGGAAGATGCCCTCGCAGGCGGCCCCATCGCCGAAGAAGCAGACGACGATGCCCTCGCCGCCCAGCATGGCGCGGGACAGGGCCACGCCCGGAGCCAGGGACAGCTCGCCGCCCACGATGGTGGAGGTGAGTACCACGCCCAGCTCCTTCACGGAGATGTGCAGGGTGCCGCTGCGGCCCTGGCAGTAGCCCGTGCTGCGGCCCATGACCTCGGCCAGCATGCGGCCGGGGTCGGCGCCGCGGGCCAGCAGGTGGCCGGCGCTGCGGTGGTTGGTGAGGATCTGGTCCTCGGTGCGCAGCGCGGAGACCACGCCCACGGCAGCGGCCTCCTGCCCCACGGAGGTGCAGACATTGGGGAAAGGACCCGCGGCGTGGAAGGCCACGATCCTCTCTTCGTAGGCCCGGATGCGCAGCATGGCCGCGAGCAGCTCCGGGCGGGTGGGGCCGGGTTGGGGGGTGGTGGACAGGCTCATGCGGACCTCCGGGACGGGGGGTGGGAAGGGCGGTTGGGAGAGAGGGGCGTCAGTGGGACGGTACGAGGGGCAGGTCGGCGATCCAGCGGCGGACATGGTCCACGGCGGCCCGGTCCACGCGCACGGTGCCCAGGGGCGGCATCTGGGCCACGGGGTTGCGCGAGGCCATGCGGTGGAGCAGGGCGCTGCGCTCCGGGTGGCCGGGGCTGAGGATGCGGCTCTCGGGCTGGCCGGGCACGGGGAAGCTGCCGGGCGCCAGGGCCGTGCGGAGGGCGGCCTGGGGGCGCAGGTCCAGGTCCAAACCCGGGATGGGCCGGTCCGCCCGGTGGCAGGTGGCGCAGTTGGCCTGGAGGTAGCCCAGGGCCGTGCGGGTGGCGGGTTCCGCCTCGATGCGGGGCGGCCGGGTGAGGAGGTCCGGCCGGGCGCCCTGGAGGAGGCGTCGGGCCACCAGCTCCTTCAGCGTGACCATGCCGGGGCGGAGGGGCTCCCCGTGGAGGGCCCCGGGGTCCCGGTCCGGGGAGAGCTGGAGGGCCGTGAAGCCCAGGACCTCCACCCGCTCCTGACCGTGGCAGTCCCGGCAGTCCGCCCGCGAGGGGATGCCATGGCGCAGGCCCGGGGCCACCTCGGCGGCATCCGGCAGCCCGCCTTCGGGCACGAGGACGGCGTCTGTCTGCGCCTCGTTCCAGGCGTAGCTGGCGAAGACCCAGGTCCTGGGCCCGGTCTTCCAGAGCAGGCGCGTCTCCACCTTGCGGCCCCCGAAGGCGAACTCCTTCCAGGCCTTGGTGCCCACGGGGAACACCCAGCCCGCCTCGTCGCGGCCGTCGATGGCCGCCGGCAGGTGGATCCACCGGGCCTTGGCGGCGCCGTCGGTCCACAGCGGGTACTGGGGCGCGTAGGCCAGGTTCCGGGCCGCTACCACGCCCGGAGCGGCGTAGAGGCCGGTCTGGGAGAGCAGGCGGGGCGGGGCTGGCGCCTTCGCCCACACAGGCGTCAGGGCCAGGACCGGAAGGAGGAGGGCGCGCATGGCAGGGTCCGGCTCAGTGCATGGGGATGGGCGTGGCGGCCGGCTCGATGGGCACGGGCACGCGGTTGTGGACGGCCGGGATGGACTGCAGGTAGGCGAAGATGGCCTTCAGGTCCGGCTCGCTCACCAGCTGGAGGTTCTGGACGGGCATGGGGGGCAGGATGGGGCGGCCCTGGCCCAGGTGGCGGCGCGTGCGCACCATCTGGAGGAACTGGGCCTCGGTCCAGCTGCCCAGGCCGGTCTCCTTGTCGGGCGTGAGGTTGGCGGAGTAGCTCACGCCCCAGGGCCCGGTGAAGGCGGTCATGGTGAGAGAGCCGGCCCAGCCCCAGGGCCCCTCCGGCAGCTTCGGCGCCGGGGGCATCTTCAGGGTGTCGGGGTGGCCGGACAGCATGCGCGTCATGTCCGGCTCGGGGCCCTTGGCGCCCATCTTCAGGGGCGTGTGGCAGTCGTGGCAGCCCGCGATCGAGACCAGGTAGGCGCCGCGCCGGATGAGCTTCGGCTGGGCGGGGGCCGCGGCCTGCGCCAGGCTGGCGCCGAGGAGGAGGCCGAGGGCGGCCAGGGGGAAGGAGCGGTTCAGGGTCATGGTGTGCCTCATCAGGAAGGTCGGGACTCGAAACCCGATGAGGGATATATGCCACCGATGACGAATGGTTTATTTGTTTTTTCCACCCTTAAGAAAGAATTAGCAAGCCTTTAAGAAGGTTTTAAGAAGTGGCAGGTCCAGGGTCAGGTGCCGAGATCCATATCCTCCAGCTCCAGGGGCCGGCCCACCAGCAGCCGGAAGCGGCCCCGGCCCGTCTTCTCCAGCTGCACACAGGCCTGACGCTCCGCCAGGCGGCGATGGAGCAGCACGAGACGGGCCTCCAGGTTGTCGCTCTGGTCCGGCAGGCGCACCCGCGGATCGGCCCGCAGCTCGCGGTTGCTGAACTGGGTGCGGCCCAGGGCCTGGTAGTCCTGCAGGAGCGTCCAGAGGATGTTCCCAGCCACGCCCTTGATGAGGTAGTCGTCCCCCAGGAAGATGCTGTCGTTGGCGGCGTAGTGCCGCACCCGCAGGGGGGGGCCGGCGGGCGGAGGGTCGCGGGGGACCCCGGACTGAGCCTCGTCGGCCAGTTCGAGCTCCGCCAGGAAGAGACGGAAGAGGCCCCCCACCTGGGTGGCCAGGGCCACCAGCGCATCCTCGTCCGCGTGGGTGAACCGCATCTCCGTGGGGCTCTCCACGAACAGCACGCCCAGCGGCTCGCGGGCTCCGGGGATGGGCACCGCCAGCTGGCTGCCTGGGGCCGCCAAGCCCGGGAAGGGGATCTCCGTCTCCAGCCGGTCGCCGAGGCCCTGCCGCTCGGCTCCCTCCCGCATGGCGAGGCCGTAGGCATACTCGGAGGTGACATGTGAGATGCGGATGGGCACCCGCTCCCGGGCCGCCACGCCGATGACGCCGTCGCCCACCTGGAGCTCCGAGCCCACGCCCGAGGTCGGGTAGCCCCGGCTGGCCACGGTGTAGAGCCGGTCCCGGCCGGGATCCAGCATCATCACCAGGGCCTGCTCGATGGCGAAGTGGGCCTGCAGGCCGTCCAGCATCGCATCCAGGAGGGACTCGGCATCGGGGCTCAGGGGCAGCCGCTCCATGCAGGTGCGCAGGGCCAGGAGGGGATCCACGGCGGGGAGCGGGGCCGGCAGCGTGCTGCCCGGCACCACCTCCGCCCGCTCGATGCGGTAGATGTCAGAGCCCAGCAGGCGGAACACGCCGCTCATCCCGGTGTGGGACGCGATCCCCGCCAGCTTGGCCTTCATGGATTCGAAGATCGGCCCTTCGCTCTCCGTGCGCTGGTAGGTCAGGTGGACCCGGTACTGCTGGGCGGTCTGGGGGTGGATGAGGCCCAGGGTGACCCGCGGATTCGCGAGCAGGTTCTGGTGGGTGCGGTTGAAGAACTGGTAGGAGAGGGCCAAGTGGCGGTCGTCCAGGTACTGCCCCTGGGACATGTAGGCCACGTTGGGCGTGCCGTCCGGGGCGCAGGTGGAGACGACGCCAGGAATGACGCCATCCAGGCAGTCGCGGAGGGCGCGGACGGGGATCATGGGGCCCCCGCCGCCGGAGGGGGCATCAGGGCCGGGATCAGGGGTGTTCCAGCCTGGGCCCCCGGTGTCGAGTTGAAGAGGGCCGAGGGCGTGAAGGTCAGGGCCACCAGGGCCTCGTCGGGGCAATCGAGCAGGGTCCGGACCATGACTTCCGTGAAGCCCAGGAAGACCAGGCACTGGGCGAAGGCCGCGCGGTAGGCGTTGACGCAGGCGAGGTCGCCCTCGCCCAGAGGGGCGAGCCGGGCGTCCCGGCCCTTGATCTGGACCGTGCGGTGGGTGGGGGGCTCGCTGAAGACCACGGCCAGGGCCCCGCTCCGCGTGGCGTCCCGGACCAGGTCCGCGGCCTGGGGCGCGGCGAAGAAGACGGTGATGCGGCCCGCATCGGGCTCCACACGGCAGCCGAAGGCGCGGCAGAGGCTGGGGACGCCCGTGGCGCTCGCCGAGCCCGCGTTGATGGAGACGCCGCCCGCGATGAAGCGGGCCAGGTCTGGATCGAGCTGGAGGGTCGGGTGGGCCGGCATGGGGGGATGATTTTATCCAATCTTCATCCGCGGGTGGGGCCGACGAGCGAAGGCCGAGGGCCCGTCCCGGGGCGAGTCTTCCCGATGCCCTGGTATTCTTTGGGTGTGAAGCCCACCCCTGCCATTCGAAGCGCGCGCCCTCCCGTGCGCTGGCGCCGCCAGCTCGAAACCGGGCTGGCGACCATCGACCAGCAGCACCGGGAGCTCTTCGATGCGCTGGCCCGGCTGGCCAGCGACTTCGAATCCGACGCACCGAAGCACCAGCTGGACGAGGGGTTGGCCGCCCTGGCGCGGCACCTCATCAAGCACTGCCAGACCGAAGAGACCCTCATGAAGGAAGCAGGGTTCGCCGATCGCATCGTCCACGCGAACCAGCACCAGGACCTGGTCCTCCGGGTGCGCGACCTCCACTACCGGCGGGCGAAGGGGCAGGACCTGGGCCTGGAGGCGGTCGCCCTGGTCGCCGAGTGGCTGGACCAGCACATCTGCGAGTCGGACCTGGCCATGGCGGGCTGCCTGAAGACCCTTCATACGGCCTGAGGTCGCGGGTCCAGCTGGCGCACGGGTGGGCGCCGACCCACTTCACGCTGGGCTCGAACCGCCACCTGCTGGCCCCGGCCATGACGGCGCCGGGCCGACATCAAGTCGGCCCTCTGCCCATGGCCTACCGGGCCGCAGGTGTTTCTCGCTGGTCCGAGTCCAGCTAGGCGCACGGGTGGGCGCCGACCCACTTCACGCTGGGCTCGAACCGCCACCTGCTGGCCCCGGCCACGACGGCGCCGGGCCGACATCAAGTCGGCCCTCTGCCTATGGCCTACCGGGCCGCAGGTGTTTCTCGCTGGTCCGAGTCCAGCTAGGCGCACTTGGTGCGCCTAGCTGGACTCGAACCAGCGACCTACGGCTTAGAAGGCCGTTGCTCTATCCACCTGAGCTATAGGCGCGCGAGGGATAGTCTAGCGGGTCCGGCTGGCGGGCCTTGTCCTAGACTGGGGGCCTCAAGGAGACCGCCATGCCGGAGACCCTCGACCCCATCCAGGATGCGGTGCAGGACCACGCGGCAGATAGCCGCTTCAACGGGTTCATCGCCCTCTTCGTGGCGGTGGTGGCCACCTTCATGGCCCTGTGCAACGTGAAGGACGGCAACGTCGTCCAGGCGATGCAGCAGTCCCAGGCCAAGGCGGTGGACCAATGGGCCTACTACCAGAGCAAGAGCACCAAGCAGCACATCGCCGAGAACGCGGTGGAGATGCTGAGGGTCCAGCTCGACATGAGTCCGGGGTTGAAGCCGGACCTGCGCGCGAAGGTGGAGGCCCGGATCGCCGCCCAGGAGGCGGCCGGGAAGAAGTACGAAAAAGAGAAGGAGCAGATCCGGGCGCAGGCGGAGCAGGCTGCCAAGGACTACGACGCGATGAACGTCCATGACGACCAGTTCGACCTCGCCGAGGCCTGCCTGAGCGTGGCCGTGGCACTGGCGGGCGTCACGGCCCTCACCCGCAAGCGGTGGCTCTTCGCCGTGGCCGGAGTCTTTGCCAGCATCGGTTTCATCTTCGGGTTGGCTGGGTTCCTCCACTGGAACCTGCACTCCGACCTGATGGCCAAGCTCCTGGGGTGAACGGAATAGGGGGCCGAGAGGCCCCCTTCCTGACCTCCGAAGCGGCTCAGAAGTGGATCTGCAGCTGGGCCATGGGGGCGGTGACGCGCTTGTTCGTGGCGGGGGCGGGGCCGTCGTGGTTCGGGCCGCCGAACTTGTTGTTCCAGTACTCGAAGCCGGGGCCGACGTAGACCTTCTTCTTGGTGCCGAAGAGGGGGCTGATGTCGAACATCAGGGAGAGGTTGGCGAGGGTCTCGGGCTTGGTCTCGACGCCGAAGCCATCCTTGCCCTTGGGGCCCTCGTAGTTCGCGTAGCCCTTGAACTCGGCGCCCACCCCGCCCATCTGGAAGGGGATGCCCCAGGCGGCGGTGAGGTAGTACGTGGTCTTGTAATCCACGGACCGGCCCACGATGCCGTTGTAGTTCTGCTCGTGGCAGGCGAGGAGGCCCAGGTCGAAGAAGCCGGCCGGCACCTTGAAGTGGAAGGTGGGGCCGGCCACCAGGAAGCGCTTCTTGGAGGCGAAGGCGTTGTCCTTGGCGTTGAAGTCGAAGCCGGCGGTGAGCGAGATGTCGCGCACGGGGCCGAAGCCGAGATCGGTCTTCGTGAGCTTGCCGAGGCTTAGGGAGCCGCGGTAGAGCGCGTAGACCTCGTTGGCGCCGCTGTTCCCGCTGGCGGTGGGGTCGTTCCGGTCGGACATGAGCATGTCCACGTTGAAGAAGTTGGTGCCGTAGGCCCAGCCGCTGACGTGGCCGAGCTGGAGGATGTTCTTCTTCACGGTGCCGTCGATGCCGGGCTCGCGGAACTGGGTGCCGGTGCGGTAGCCGATGAAGGTGTCGCTCCAGTCGGCGGCGCCGAGGGGCAGGGCGGCCGCCACGAGGAGGGCGAGGGCGAGCTTGGTCATGGGTTCTCCAGGTTGGGGCGGGGTCCTAGGCGGACAGGAAGAGGAGCTTGAGGAGGAAGATCACCGAGAGCACGAGGATGATCGGGTTGATCTCCTTGAAGCGCCCGGTGGCGGCCTTCAGCACGGTGTAGGCGATCATGCCGAGGGCGATGCCGTTCACGATGGAGAAGGTGAAGGGCATGACGATGACGGCCAGGTAGGCGGGGATGGCGTCGGTGACGTCGTCGAACTTGATCTCCTTGATCTCCGACAGCATGAAGAAGCCGATCATCATGAGCGCCGGGGCCGTGGCCTGGAGCGGCACCATGAGGAAGAGGGGCGACAGGAACAGCGCCAGGGCCAGCCAGCCCGCCACGACGAGAGCCGTGAGGCCCGTCTTGCCGCCCTCGGCCACGCCCGAGGCGCTTTCGATGTAGGCGGTGATGGCCGTGGTGCCGAACATGGAAGCGAAGGTGGTGCCCACCGCATCGGCCATGAAGGCTTTCGACGCGCCGGGGAACTTGCCGTCCTTGTCCAGCAGCTTGCCCTGGGCGCCGATGCCCATGAGCGTGCCGATGGTGTCGAACATGTCCACGAAGAGCAGGGTGAACAGGATGATGAAGATGTTGATCATGCCGCCCAGGGACTTCGTCCAGCTCCAGTCGTACTGGAACATCCTGGGCCAGCTGGGCAGCTGGAAGATCGTGCCCTTGGGCAGGTGGGTGAAGCCGCCGCCCAGGCTCACGGGCAGCAGGCCCGCCAGGGTGATGGCCAGGATGCCCAGGAGGATGGCGCCCTTCACGCGCTTGGCCACGAGCACGGCGATGAGGAAGAGCCCCACCACGGACCAGAAGGCGGGCGTGAGGTGGCCGTGGTCGAAGAACTTCGCGATGAAGAGGTTGTTCACGTCATGCAGGCCGAAGAGGGCCGCGGGATCGTTCTTGAGCACGGGGAAGATGGTGTCGGGCTCGAACTTCAGGCCCACCTGGGTCACACCGGAATCCACGAAGCCGATGATGGCGATGAAGAGGCCGATGCCCACGGAGATGCCCTTCTTCAGTGAGAAGGGAATGGCGTCCATGAAGGCTTCGCGCACCTTCATGGCGCTGAGGGCGATGAAGACGAGGCCTTCCAGCAGCAGGGCCGTGAGGGCCACCTGGATGGTGTAGCCCATGCCGCCCTGGTTGGCCGGGGCGCAAACAGTAAATGCGAAGAAGGCCGAGAGGCCGATGCCCGAGGCGAAGGCGATGGGCAGGTTCGCGTAGAAGGCGCCGATGAGGGTCGAAAGGATGGCGCAGACCACGAAGGCCGTGAAGCCCACATTGGGCGCAATGCCCGCCACCTTGAGGAAGGCGTTCGGGATCAGCGAGATTACGTACGCCATCGAGATGAAGGTGGTGGTGCCCGCGAGCACCTCCGTGGCCACCGTCGTGCCCTTGGCCTTCAGGCCGAAAAACCGTTCCATGCGGTACTCCTCGAAAGGGGTGAAGGGATCAGGACTGGGTTTCGGTGTCGTTGCTGAGGCCCAGGTGGTCGAGGGCCCAGAAGAGCAGGCTGAGGGCGATGGCCACCACGGTGCCCAGGGCCATGCCCTTGAGCTCCACGGTGCCCAGCTTCACGGCCGCGCCGCTGATGCCGCTGATGAGCACCACCGAGGTGAGGATCAGATTGCGGGACTGGGTGTAGTCCACCTTCTTTTCGATGAGCATGCGGATGCCCGCGGCGGCGATGACGCCGAAGAGCAGGATGCAGACGCCCCCCATGACGGGCACGGGGATGCTGCGGATGAGGGCCGCCAGCTTGCCGGAGAAGGACACCAGGATGGCGATGATGGCAGTTCCGCCGATGACCCACACGCTGTAGACCTTGGTGATGGCCATGACGCCGATGTTCTCGCCGTAGGTGGTGTTGGGCGTGGCCCCGACCAGGCCCGACAGCACGTTGGAGATGCCGTCGCCCAGCAGGGAGCGGTGCAGGCCGGGATCCTTCATCAGGTCCTTGCCCACGATGTTCCCGGTCACCACCAGGTGGCCCACATGCTCCGCCAGCACCACCAGCGCCGCGGGCAGGATGATGAGGATGGCCTGCAGGTTGTAGGTGGGCGCGTAGAGGGTGGGCACCTGGAACCAGGGCGCCAGGCGCACCGACTGGAAGTCCACCACGCCGAGGCCGAGGGCGATCACGTAGCCCGCGATGACGCCCAGCAACACGGGGATCACCGCCAGGAACCCGCGCAGGAGGATGGAGGCCAGGATGGTCACCGCCAGGGTGGACAGCGACACCACCAGGGCCAGGCGCAGCGGCATGCCCAGCACGGCGGGGCCGGCCGTGAGGCCCGCCATGTTGGTGGCCACGGGAGCCAGCTCCAGGCCGATGATGGCCACGATGGCGCCCATGGCGGCCGGGGGGAAGATGATGTCGATCCACCGGGTGCCCGCCACGCGCACCACCTGGGAGAGCAGCATGAAGATGAGGCCGAAGACGATGAAGCCGCCCTGGGCGGCGGAGTAGCTGAGGCCTGCCGCCAGCACGGCGAAGACCGGCGAGAGGAACGCGAAGCTCGAGCCCAGGTAGGCGGGGATGCGGCCCCTGGCCACGACCAGGTAGATCAGCGTGCCCACGCCGTTCATCAGCAGGCAGGTGGCCGGGTTCACCTTGAAGAGGAAGGGCACCAGCACTGTTGCGCCGAACATGGCGAACAGGTGCTGGAGGCTCAGGGGCACCGTCTGCAGCAGGGGCAGGCGTTCGTCGACGTCGATGGTGCGGCGCTGCATGGGGGCCTCGATGGGTGGGACCCTGCCGAAGCGCCATGGGAATGCGCCGATCTCCGGGGCCCGGGGAAGGGTCCGTACGGTCCGGAGGCACAGGGACACCTTGATTCTTCCGTGCCCGCGGGCAGGCCAATGTCACATTTTGTTTTTTACAAGCCCCCCAGGCGGGGGCCGGCCTCTGCGGCGGAGGCCCAGGAGCACCGGGGCCGCTACCGGGCTCCGCGTCCCCGGCCCGCCGGGACCGCCCGGACGACCTTGACTTCCTCCTGCCCGCGCGCGGCCTTCTTGAGGAACTGCTTCGTGGACATGAACTCCAGCATGGCCTCGAAGGCGTCCGCGGGCAGGGGCCGGCCCAGCAGGAAGCCCTGCAGGCAGTCACAGCCCAGCAGCTCCAGCATGTCCCGCTGACCCTCGGTCTCCACGCCTTCGGCCACCACGGTGAGGTTGAGGCTGTGGGCTAGTTGGATGACGGCCCGCACGATGGCCTCGGACGAGAGCCCGGGGTCCTCGGAGGTCAGCGCCGCGATGAAGGACTGGTCGAGCTTCAGGGTCGTGATCGGCAGGCGCTGGAGGTAGCCCAGGGAGCTGTAGCCCGTGCCGAAGTCGTCGATGGCGATCCGGGTGCCGATCTCGCGCAGCCGGTGGAGCGGCGCCAGGTCCTCGTGGCCCTGGCGCATCACCATGCTTTCCGTGAGCTCCAGCTCCAGGCAGCCGGGATCCAGGCCCGTGTCCGCCAGGGCCCGCGCTACGCAGGCATCCCAGTCCCCGTTGGCGAACTGGAGGACGGACACATTCACCGCGAGGAGGAGCGGCGAGGGGCTGATGGCCTGCCACTTGGCCATCTGGCCGCAGGTCTCACGGAGGGCCCACTCGCCGATGGGCAGGATGAGGCGGCTCTCCTCGGCCAGGGGGATGAACTTCACGGGAGGAACCGATCCCAGGAGGGGATGGTTCCAGCGCATGAGCGCCTCGGCGCCGGCCAGGCGGCCGTCCATGAAGAACTGGGGCTGGTAGTACATCTGCAGCTCGCCGTTCTGCAGGGCGGACCGCAGGCAGCTCTCCAGCTCCTGGCGCTCCAACGAGACCTCGTTGAGGGTGCTGGTGAAGCACTCGATGCGACCGCCGCCGCGCTCCTTCGCGCGGACCAGGGCGGACTCCGCGTGGGCCTCCAGCACGTGCGGATCCATGCCGTCGTTGGGGTAGACGCAGACCCCGATGCTGGCGGTGAGATCCAGCTCCCGGGACCCGGCGCGGAAGGGCGCCTGGAGGGCCTCCAGCAGCTTCTGGCCCACCCGGGCCGCCGCCACCACATCCTTGATCTCCGGGAGCAGGACCAGGAACCGGTCGCCGCCCATGCAGGCCAGCGTGTCGCCCTGGCGCAGGGCCTCCTGGAGGCGCTGGCCCACCAGCCTCAGCACCTCGTCGCCGCCCGAGTGCCCCAGCAGGTCGTTCACGCGCTTGAACCGGTCGAGATCCATGAGGAGGAAGGCGACGATATGCCCATGGCGCTGGGCCACGAGCAGGGACTGGGAGAGCCGGTCCTCGAAGTGGCGATGGTTGGGCAGCCCGGTGACGGCATCGAGCAGGCTCAGTTCCGACACCCGCTGCTCCAGGGCGTTGATGCGCCGTTCCGCGTTGCGGAGGCGCCCGATCGCATCGAGACGGTCGATCTTGAGCATGAAGCCCCTGAGATCCAGACCGTGGGGGCGCTCGTTCGGCAAATGGGCTCCAGATGGCAGTTAAAGCCTAAGCCACGAATCCGGAACGTGCCAGGAGGAATGGATTGCAGCAGGGAAAAAACGGTCGTGACGCCGGGAACCTCATCCCTGGGGGCCGCCGCCCCGGGGGAGCGCGCCGCCGGGGCGCACCTCCTTCAGCGCGAGGGCCATGCGGGCGCAGGCTTCGTTCTGCTCGTCGAGGCTGTGGGCCGCGAACCCCAGGCAGATGTGGGGAAGCGTCCGGCGGTGCAGGTCGTAGAGGGCCCCGGGGTAGAAGACCACCCCGTGGGCGAGGCAGCGCTCGGTCCAGGCCTCGAGCGGCACCTCCTCGGCCACGCGCACCCAGAGGGACAGGCCCTCCCGCGGGTTCTTCACGGAGATGGCGGGATGGAGGTGGAGCAGGAGGCGATCCACCATGGTCTCCCGCCGCTCTTCGGTGAGCTTCCGGATGCGCCGCAGGTGCCGGACGATCTCGCCATCGCGCAGGGTCTCCTCGATGGTGGTCTCCTGGACCAGGTTCCCGGGCCAGTCCACCAGCTGCCGCTGCTGGGCCAGGGCCTTGATGAGGCCCGCCTCCCCCGCCAGGAAGCCCACCTGCAGGCCCGGCGCGAGGATCTGCTCGAAGCTGCTGAAGTAGAGCACCCGGCCCTGGGGATCCTCGCTGGCCAGGGGCAGGCTGGGGTTCTTCTCCCGGTGGAAGCCCAGGCTCGGGTCGCCCTCCAGGATGCGGAAGCCATGCGCCGCGGACAGCTCCAGGAGGCGCCGGCGCCGGGCGGGATCCAGCGTCACCTGGGTGGGGTGCTGGGGGCTGGCGGTGAGGTAGAGCAGGCGGATGGGCTCCTGGATCAGCAGCGCCTCGAGGGCCTCCACATCCAGCCCGTGGGCGTCCACGGGGACGGGAAACAGCCGGGCGCCGGCGGCCCGGAAGGCCTCGGCCACCCGGAAGAGTCCCGGGTTCTCCACGGCGACGGCATCCCCGGGGGCGAAGAGCACGCGGGAGACGAGGTTCAGGGTGCTCATCAGGCCGCGGGTGAGCAGGAGGTTGCCGGCCTCCACGGACAGGCCGCGCATGTCGCGCAGCATCTTGCAAAGGGAGCTCCGCAGGTCCAGCAGCCCCCGGGGATCCCAGCCGGGCTGCAGCAGCCGCTCGGGGTGCAGCTTGAGCACCCGGCCGTAGGCCCGGTGGATGGCGTCCGTGGGCGCGAGCCGCAGGTCCGTCGTGTCGGGGATCAGCTGGAAGGATTCCAGGGCCGGGGCCCCCGGCTGGAAGAAGGGCCCGCCGCGGGGCGTGGCGCGTTTCCAGGAGGCCGAATCCTGCGCGGAGATCCCCGCAGCGACCTCCAGGACGAAGGGCAGCTTCCGGGCCACGAAGGTGCCCCGGTCCGGGGCGACTTCGATCCACCCCTCCGCCTCGAGCTCCCGGTAGGCGGCCAGGGTGGTGTTCCGGTTCACGCCGAGCTGGTCGGCCATGGCCCGGGTCCCCGGCAGGGCATCCCCGGGCTTGAAGCGGCCGTGCCGGATGCCCTCCTCGAGGGCCTTCACCAACTGGAGGTACAGAGGCTCCGCCTTGGTTCGATCCAGCGCGATGGCAAGATCCCAGCTGCCCAACCTGGACCTCCGTGGCTCGGGCCAGGATCCGATTGCGGGCGGGCCCCGTCAAGGCGGGCCGGAGCAGTTGCGGCCGCGACGACCTTCGCCATTCCAGGGCACTGGACTACCATCCACGGAAACCCCGAGCCCCCGGATGATGCTTCCGATCCGCCGCTGGACATTACACCTGGTCGCCGCCCTCGCCTTCGGCCAGGAGGCCGCGCCCTTCCCCCAGGAGCCACCCGGATTCTGGCAGCCCGCCTGGGAGCTGACGCTGCGGGGCGACCAGCTCTCGGATCCGGGCCAGGCCACGGAGTCCTTCCGCCGCGCGGGGGCCCAGCTCCGGCTCCGCTGGTCCTGGGACCTGCCGGCGCTACACCTGGAGGCCGGCAGCCGCTCGGCCCTGGGCTCGGACGGGAATCGCCTCAATCCGCCCCGCTGGGACCAGCAGCCCTCGAATGGAACCCAGCTGGACGTGGCCCACGCGGCGCTCTCCTGGGTCACGGCGCGGACCTTCGGCACCCTGGACCTGGGGCTGCAGGAGAGCCGGCTGCTGTCCTCCCAGGCCCTGTGGGACCGGGATCTCCGCCTGCTGGGCGCCGGCGGCACCGCCGGGGTCCGCGGCCCCGGAGGGGCGCTCCAGGAGGCCAGCCTCCGCGGGATGACGGGCCGGGTCCGGACCATCCTGGGCGGCCAGGTGGATCTCGCCGCAGCCCAGGTGGTCCTGAAGCTGGACACCGGGCCCTGGTCCTGGACGGCCCACGTGGGGCGCTGGGACCTTGCCTGGGATCCGGCCGACGAGCGCCTCCGCCGCCTGCCCGGCCACAGCCCCACGGAGCGGCAGCGGATGCGGGTAGACGCGGGCGGCGCCGCCGCGAAGTGGAACACGGTCTTCCCGTGGGAGATCCGCTGGTTCCGGTCGGGCAACCGGGAGACCCGGGAGACCAGCGAGGAGGTGCAGGCCACCGCCGGCAGCCGCGAGCGGGTCTACTGGCCGCAGGTGTCCCTCACCTGGCAGCGCCTCTCCTCCACGGGCACGCTCTATCCGGTGAACGGGGACGAGTGGTGGTTCTACCGCCGGGCCCGGGGCCCGCGGCTGGACGTCGCCCTGCCGCTCCCGGGGCAGTGGATCGTCTCCGTCGTGTACCTCCGGCAGCGGACGGACGGCGAGGAGTACCGGATCACCCGGACGATGCTGGTTCTCATGAAGCGGTTCTAGTAGTTCCGGTCGTCCGCCGGGGGGGCGTAGTCCCGGCCGAACTTGTTCTTGTGGGGCTCGAGGGCGGGCAGGGAGACCTCGAGCTCCCAGGCCCCCTGGGTGGGGCCATCGCCGACCGCCACCGTCCAGGTCCGGTCGCCGGCCTCGGGATGCCAGAGGCGGAGCCGGTAGGTGCCCGCGGGCACCCGGTCGAACCGCACGCCCGACCGGCCGTCGAGCACCTGCGCGAAGGGGGTGCTGACCACCCACAGGAACGCGTTCATCTGGTGGTGGACGTTGCAGTAGAGCTTCACCAGGCCAGGGTTCGCCACCTTGACCCTGGGTGCGTCCCCGGGCCGGTACTGTCCGGTGTCGAACCGGTTCCCCTGGGTCACGCTGAACACGTTGTGGAGGATGTGGTCCAGGTTGGGGAACGTCACGTCGGTGCCGGGCGTGGCGATGGAGACGCGGGGGTGGAACTCCTTCCCCACCGTGCGGATGACGAGGGGCTTCGACGGCCCCGCCGCCGGGACCGGGGCCTCGATGGGCTCCAGGATGGCCACGCAGTCCTTCAGTGAGGCCCGGAACCGGCCGTCCTTCTCCCGGAGCCGCACCGGGCCCTGGACGCTCCCGGCAAGCAACGGCACGGTCAGGGCCAGGACGGGCAGACCGTGAGCGGGGGTTCGGAACATGCTTGGCATCCAGGGTAGATTCGAGGCAAGTATACCGACCCCGAGGAAGGCCCATGCCGCCACCCATCAGCTGGTACCGGACGCTGGCGTGGACCTTCTTCACGCGGCAGGCGGCGGCCCTCCTGGCGCTCCTGTCCATCATCCTCTGGGTGGCGTACAGCGAGGCCGAGCGGGGGGCGCGGGCCATGGCGAGCGACAGCCTCTCCGCGGGCGGCTATGTCCTGGACCGGGCCTTCGAGCAGCAGGGCCGGTCCATGGATGCGGGGCTGGAGGTCTTCGCGCAGTACTCGGGCAACCTCGCCCTCGTGGAGCAGGCCCTGGAGACGGGCGCCTCCACCAGCCTGGCGGACACCCTGGTGGAGAACCTGCCCCGGCTGAGCGCGGAGGTGGCCCTCGTCGTGAAGCCGGACGGCACCCTCCTGGCCGCCACGGCCAGGGGCGCGCGCCCCGCCTTCCCGGACGCGGGGATCCTCCAGATGGCCCTGGCCCCGGAGGACGCCCGATCGGAGCGCCACCCGGGCCCCTCCTACCGGGGCTTCCTCCGGGTGGACTGGGGGGACCGGCCGGGGGTCTATCACGCGGTGGCGCGGCCCCTGACCTCGCCCGGGGGGAGCCCCCTGGGGGCCATGCTGGTGGGGACGCGGGTGGATGACCGGGCCGCCGGCGACCTCCGGCGGCTGGCCATCGCCGGGCCCCAGCGCGGCGATCCCTCCGCCCACCTGGCCCTGCTGAGCCAGTTCCGGACCCTGGGGACGACCCTCCCGGAGGCGGAGGCCCTGGACCGGCTCCTGGCGCGGGAACCGGCCTTCCTCGCGGTCCGGGCCCAGGTCCTGGATGGCCAGCGGTCCCAGGTGCTGTCCTTCAAGGTCGCCGGGCGGAACTACCTGGGGATGGTGTCCCCGCTGCGGGGCGTGAACGCCCTGGACCTGGAGATGGCGGATGTCCTGCTGATGCCCATGGACCCCCTGCTGGCACCCTTCCGCAACCTGCAGAAGGCCATCCTGGCCGTGGGGGTCGCGGGGCTCCTGGCCGCGCTGGCCCTGAGCCTCCGCTCCGCCCGGAAGGTGACGGCCCCCCTCGAGGCCCTGGCCACCGCCGCCCAGGCCCTGGCGGAAGGCGAACCGCCCGAGACCCTCGCCCTTGTGCCCACGCAGGACGAGGTGGGACTGCTCACCCGGACCTTCCGGTCCATGCTCGCCGAGCTGAGGGCCAAGGATGACCTGCTGGCCCTGCTCGAAACGACCCGGAAGGGGGCGGGGCCCTGGGTCCTCCCGAGCCCCCTCCCGCCTCCGACCGCGGAGGAGGCCACGCGGCGCCTGCGGCCGGCAGGTGCGGCCGAGGCGGCCGAGCCCCTCCCCGCCGCCCTCCAGGCCGGCGCCGTCTTCGCGAGCCGGTACCGGGTGGAGGAGCTGCTGGGCCGTGGCGGGATGGGCGTGGTCCTGAAGGTGCGGGACCTCCAGCTGGACGAGGAGGTCGCCCTGAAGGTCGTCCGGGCGGGTCTGGCCTCGGATCCCGCGTTCCTGGCCCTGCTCAAGCAGGAGATCCGCCTGGCCCGGAAGATCACGCACCGCTACGTCCTCCGGACCCACGACTTCGGGGAATGCGACGGGATCCCCTACGTGACCATGGAGTACCTGAAGGGGATCACCCTCCGGAGCCTGCTGGAGGGGCGGGGGCGCCTGCCGCTGGCGCTGGCGCTGCGCATCGCCCGTCAGGTCGCGGAGGGGCTGGAGGCGGCCCATGGGGTCGGGGTGGTCCACCGGGACATCAAGCCGGCGAACGTCCTGTTCGATGTGCGGGGCGACGCCAAGATCATGGATTTCGGCCTCGCCGCCCCGGTCGCGGCCGTGATCGCCCGGGAATCCGGGAACCTCATCGGTTCGCCCCGCTACATGTCCCCGGAGCAGATCCAGGGGGGGCCGGTGGACGCCAGGACCGACCTCTATGCCCTGGGGATCATGCTGTTCGAGCTGTGCTCGGGCCTGCCGCCCTTCGACAGCCCCAATATCAACGACCTCCTCGCCCTGCACCTCGAGGCGCCCGTGCCCGCCCTCGCGGACGCCCTGCCGGACCTGCCCGCCGACCTCGGCGCCCTGGTGGGCCGGCTCATGGCCAAGCGCCAGGCGGACCGCCCGCAATCCGCGGCGGAGGTGGTGGAGATCCTGAAGATGCTGGCGACCAGCGGCGGGGGCACCTCGCGGGTGTGAGGGCGGTGCGGGGCCTCCACCGGAGGGGTCCCCAATTCCAGACCGGATCTGCTTCGGCCCCGGCCGGGGTCCCATGTTGGGCCCACAGGGGAGTCCCCCTGAGCAGGAGCAGCCCATGAGATCCCCCCACCTGAACCCCCGATCCGGGCCGCGAGCCTTCGGCGCCCTGGCCCTCTCCCTTCTCGCACTGATGGCGGCCGCCTGTGGCGGCGGCGGGGGTGGCGGCGGCGCCACCGTCGCCCCTCCGCCCCCGCCCCCCCTGGTCCGCTACGCCGCGCTTTCGGGCGCCGCCGAGGTGCCGACCAACGCCTCCACGGCTGCCGGGGCCGCGACCTTCTCGGTGAACCCGAGCACGAAGGTCCTGACGGGAACCGTGACCACCTCGGGCATCGCCGGGGTGGCCGCGCACATCCACGAGGGTGCGGCGGGGAGCGCGGGGCCGATCGTGATCCCGCTGAGTGGCGGGCCCGGGGGCGTGTGGACCGTCCCGGCCAACACCGTGCTGACCGACGCCCAGTACGCGGCCCTCCAGGCCAACGCCTACTACGTCAACGTCCACAGCGCCGCCTTCACGGCCGGTGAGATCCGGGGCCAGATCGCGCTGCGGGTGAGCTTCGGGAGCCTCACGGGCGCCCAGGAGGCCACCGCCACGCCGAGCACGGCCACGGGGTTCGGCTCCCTGGCCGTGGACGCCCTCACGGGGGCCATCCAGGGCACGGTGGTGACGGAGGGCATCACGGGGACCGCCGCCCACATCCACGAAGGGGCCGCCGGGGTGGCCGGACCGATCCTCATCCCCCTCACCGACGCCGGGGGCGGGGTCTGGACCGTGGCTCCGGGCGCGACACTCACCAGCGCCCAGGTGGCCAGCTGGCAGAGCGGCAGCCTGTACGTGAACGTGCACTCCGCCGCCTACCCCGCCGGCGAGATCCGCGGCCAGCTGAACCTCAGCGCGCCGGTCACCCAGTCCGCCACGCTGGCCGGCGCCAGCGAGGTCCCGGCGACGCCCTCGACCGCCACGGGCACGGGCGCGGTGAGCGTCAACCCCGTCACCCTCCAGCTGAGCGGCGGCCTGTCCACCTCGGGGATCACGGGCACCGGGGCCCACATCCATGAAGGCGCGGTGGGCACCGCCGGACCCATCATCGTGCCCCTCGGCGATGGCGGCAGCGGAACCTGGACTGTTCCCCTGGGCACCCGGCTCACGAGCGGCCAGTTCACGAGCTGGCGGACCGGCGGCCTCTATGTGAACGTCCACAGCACGACCTACCCCAGTGGCGAGATCCGCGGCCAGCTCGGCGGCGGCACCGGCGGCGGCACGGGTGGCGGGACCGGGGGCGGGGGGTACTAGGAGCAGGGCGAACCCCGGCGGGGTTCCCAGAAGGCCGAGGGCCCCCCGGTGGGGCCCTTGGCTTCTTGGTGTCCGAACCGCCCGAACCGGCCGGCAGCCCGCTGCGCGGGCTGCCGGTCTTGCTCCCGGCCCTCCCCCGGAGGGCCTCCGCAAGGGCTCGCTCTTCGCCGGGACCCGACTCGGCAGGGTTCCCCGAACCCGGCTGCGTCACCCGGCAGTCGCGACTGTCGCCGGTTCTTGGGTAAGAAGAAGATCTCGACCCACCCGGACCGGACTCGAACCGGCCGCAGCCCGCTGCGCGGGCTGCCGGTCTTGCTCCCGGCCCTCCCCCGGAGGGCCTCCGCAAGCCCACTGTCGCCGGTTCGAGTCCAGGTGTCCCAGATTGAAAAGGCCCCCGTGCGGGGGCCTTTTCAATCTGGGGCGGCTGACCGGACTCGAACCGGCGACACCTGGAATCACAATCCAGTACTCTAACCAACTGAGCTACAGCCGCCGTTGGACTGCTCAGATTATCCTGGTCGGCCCGGGAAGGCCAGCGGGAACCTTCGGGGGACTGCGGTCATCGAATGGCATGCCGGAGGATCCGGCGGAGTGAGGGTTGCATGAATCGTCAGGTGAAGCAGGTCTTGGGGTTGTCGGCCTTCGCGGCCGGGTGCATGGCCCTGGGGATGGGGCTCAGCCACGGCTGGCAGGCCCAGGCACAGGAAGAGAAGCCGGTGATGGTGGAGGCGAAGGGCATGGACCGCCTGCCACCCATCGCCGACGTGGCGGAGAAGCTGAACCCAACGGTGGTGGCCATCACCAACACCAGCTTCGTGAAGAACCAGCGCTTCCAGCACCCCCAGATCGGGGGCGATGACTTCTTCGACTTCTTCTTCGGTCCCGGGGGGCCGCAGCAGCGGCGCACGCCCCGGGGCGGCAATGACGGCGAACAGCGGGCCGTGTCCGGCGGCTCCGGCGTGATCATCAGCCCCCAGGGTGAGATCCTCACGAACTACCACGTCATCGCCAGCATGGGCGAGGGCGACAACGCCCTGGAGGTGAAGACCTCCGACGGCCGGAGCTTCAAGGCCGCGGTGCTGGGCAAGGACAAGGAGCTGGACATCGCCCTCATCAAGATCGATGCGGCCCACCTGCCCTTCGCCAAGCTGGGCGAGTCGGATTCGCTCCGCATCGGCGAGTGGGTGGTGGCCATCGGCAACCCCTTCGGCCTGGAGCACACCGTCACCCAGGGCATCATCAGCGCCAAGGGCCGCAAGCTGGATACGGGCGTGAGCTCCTTCCTCCAGACCGACGCGGCCATCAACCGCGGCAACTCCGGCGGCCCCCTGCTCAACCTGAAGGGTGAGGTGGTGGGCATCAACACCGCCATCAACCCCGCGGGGCAGAACATCGGCTTCGCCGTGCCCATCAGCCAGGTGAACCGCATCCTCAAGGACCTCCGCAGCGGCAAGCCCGTGAGCCGGGGCTACCTCGGCGTCGGCCCCACCGACCTGGACCAGGCCTACCAGGACGCCCTGGGCGTCAGGGAAGGCGTGGTGGTCAGCACGGTCGAGAAGGGGCAGGCGGCGGACAAGGCCGGCGTGCTGCGACTGGACGTGATCACCGCCGTGGACGGCCAGCCTGTGCGCAGCCAGGACGAGCTGGTGAGCGTGATCTCCAGCCGCCGGGCCGGCGAGACCGTCAAGCTCTCCGTCTGGCGGGACGGGAAGACCCTCACCTTCACGGTCACCCTGGGCGACCGCAAAGCCCTCGATGCGCAGCGCCGACGCGACTCCGGCGAGGAGCCCGAGGATGAGGGCAGCCCGAAGCCCCAGGGGGATGTGAAGGGCGTCAACCTGGAGAAGACCTACGGCTTCACCGTGGAGCCCATGGACCTGAAGCACCGGCTCAAGGGCGTGGTGGTGACCTCCGTGGATCCCCGCTCCCCCGCCGCCGAGCGCGGCATGGCCCCCGGCATGGTCATCACCGAGGTGGGTCGCCAGGCCGTGAACAACCTGACCGAGTTCAACGCCCAGGTGAAGAAGGCCGGCGGCAAGACCCTGCTGCTCTTCATCCAGAGCCCCAACGGCAGCCAGAAGGTCACCCTGGCCATCCCCCCCCGCTGACCGCCCCGGCCGTTCCCGGAGCCCCGGTCCGCCGGGGCTCTGGCCGTTTCGGGGTAAACTTCAAGGTTCAACCAGGGTAAGGATCGACCATGGGCCAGCGCCTCCTTCTTGTGGACAGCGACCGGAGCTTCCTCAAGGAGCATCAGGTCAGCCTGGAAGCGGCCTTCGATCTGGAGGTGGCCAAGTCGCCCGAAGGCGTGGTGGCGCGCCTGGAGCAGGGGGACTTCGCGGCGGCGCTCATCTGCGTCGAGGTGGCGGACAACAAGGGGTACGCCCTGTGCTCCACCCTCCGGAAGCAGCCCTCCCTCGGCCACCTGAAGATCGCCCTCATCAGCGCCAAGGCCACGGAGGAGGAGTACCGCCGGCATCAGAGCCTCAAGGGCCGTGCGGATCTCTACCTGAACAAGCCCATCGCCCCCAGCACCCTCGTGGCCGCCCTGGCACCCCTGGTGCCCGGCCGCATCGTGGATCCCGACAACCCCCTGGGCGACCTGATGGACACGGAGCTGGGGGATGACTGGCTCGATGTGCTGAAGGGGGGCGCGCAACCGCCACAGCCACCTCCGGCGCCGGCCCCGCCCACCCCGATTCCGGCTGCACCCACCCCGGCACCAGCCCCACCCCCCACCCCGGCCACCAGTCCCGCACCGGAACTGGAGACCCGGGCCACTGCCCCCACGGACACGCCCCGGGCCCGCCTCCTCGAGGCGCAGATCGACGCCCTGCGCGAGGAACTGCACACGAAGGACCTGCGCCTCCGCGAGGCCGAGGGCGAGCTTCAGCGGCAGGTCGGGTCCGTCACCCAGAACCTGGATGACACGGCCGCCTCGAAACGGGAGATCCAGGCCCTGAAGACCCGCGTGGCCGAAGCCGAGGCGGCCCTGGCCAAGCGGGAGCAGGAGCTGGCGGATCACAAGGAGAAGGGCCACGTCCTCCAGCTCAACCTCGCCGGTCTCGAGATCGCCATGCAGGGCCAGGAGCGCGATCTGAGCGAGCTCGGCGCCGGCCTGAGGCAGGCGGAGGCCGAGCTCGAGGCCAGCCGCGCCCGGGCCCTGGAGGGGGAACAGCGGGTCCAGGCCCTCCAGGAGCAGCTTCAGGGGCGCCAGGAGGAGCTGGTCCGGCTCACGGCCCAGGTCTCGAGCCTGCGCCAGCAGCTCGACGAGACCACCGTCCAGCATGACGGCGAGCGGCTGGAGCTGATGAACGGGCTGGACCAGAAGGATGCCGAGCTGGCCCGGGCCCGGCAGGCGCTGGCGGAGCAGCGGGAGACCTTCGCGGCCCTGGAGCGGGAGAAGCAGGCCGCCCTCGGCCAGCTGTCCGAGCACCGCGACCGCCTTCAGAACCTGGATGGCCTGCTTCAGGAGATCCAGGAGCACCTGCGCCGCGGTTCTGACCTCACGAAGGGATGACGGCCGTGACCCTGGCGGCAGCCCTCATCTGCATCGTCCTCCTCCTGGCCAGCGCCTTTTTCGTGATGGCGGAATTCGCCGCCGTGCGCGTGCGGTCCACCCAGCTGGAAGCCCTGGCGGACACCGATCCCCGGGCGGCCGCGGCCCTGGAGGTCCACCGCGGCCTGGGCCACCACCTCTCGTCCATCCAGGCCGGCATCGTGCTGTGCGCCCTGGCCCTCGGCGCCGTGGGCGAGGAGCTGTTCAGCCACGCCTTCCGGGGCGTGTTCGGACATCTGCCCTGGCCGGCCCTGGTGGCGCCCCTGAGCTCCGGCCTCGCCCTGCTGGTGATGACCACCCTGGACGTGGTGCTGGCGGAGCTGGTGCCGCGGAGCCTCGCCATCCGGGCCGCCCTGCCCTGGGCCCTCCGCACCGCCACGCCACTCCTGGCCTGGTCGCGCCTGGTCCGCCCCCTGACCTGGGTCCTCACCCGCCTGAGCCACCTGGTCCTGCGGGCCCTCGGCGTCCAGCCCGAAGCCGACGCCGAGGACCTGCTGCCCAGCGAGGCCGAGTTCCGCCGCATGCTCGAGCGCAGCCAGGCCGAGGGGCACCTGGAGCTGGACCGCAAGGAGCTCATCGAGAACCTCTTCGACTTCAGCAAGCGCACGGTCAAGGAGATCGCCGTGCCCCGGGCCCAGGTGGTGTCCTTCGACCTCCACCGCAGCCTGGAGGCCAACCTCACCGTGGCCCGCAGCACCACCCACACCCGCATCCCCCTGGTGGAGGGGGACCTGGACCACATCGTGGGCGTCATCCACCTGAAGGAGCTGCTCTGGGCCCTGCAGGACAGCCCCGGCCCCGTGGACCTCCGGGCCCTGGCGCGGCCGGCCTTCTTCGTGCCGGAGATGAAGCCCATCCAGGGCCTGCTGCTGGAATTCCAGCAGCGCAAGCAGCACCTGGCCCTGGTGGTGAACGAGCACGGCGGCGTGGACGGCCTGGTCACGCTGGAGGACGTGCTGGAGGAGCTGGTGGGCGAGATCCAGGACGAGTTCGACCGCGAGGCCATCCAGCTGCGGAAGACCCGCGGGGGGGCCTGGCTGGCCCAGGGCGACGTCATGCTGGAGCAGCTGGTGGATCACCTGCGGCTGGACCTGGTGGCCGAGGCGGGCTCCGTGAGCCTGGGCGGCTTCTTCCAGGAGCGCCTGGGCCGCGTGCTGCGCCCCGGCGACGAGCTGCGGCTCCAGGGCTGGCGGATCCGCGTGCTGTCCATGCGCGGCCTGGCCCCGGGCCAGTTCCTGTTGAAGCCGCTGCCGCCAGCGCCCCGTCCTCCGGAAGACGGCGATGCCTGAACCCCTGGAGGGCTTCCTCCTGGCGGCGGGCCTGGGCACGCGCATGGGACCCCTCAGCGCCTGCCTGCCCAAGCCCGCCTGGACCCTGCGAGAGAGGCCCCTGCTACAGTGGGGCGCCGATGCCCTGCGCGCCGCCGGAGCCCACCGCCTCGGCTGCAACGCCCACCTGCTGCCGGAGCGCCTGCGGCCGGTGGCCGGCGGCCTGGAGGTCTTCGGAGAGCCAGAGCTGCTGGGCAGCGCCGGCGGGCTGCTGCACGCCCGGGGCAGGGTCGGGGCCGAGCTGCTGGTGTGGAACGCCGACATCTGGGCGGACGAGGTGCCCTTCGACCTCCTGCGGGCCCGCCACCGCGAGGCCGGGGCCACCCTCAGCTGGCTGCTGGTGCCCCATCCCGGCGGGGGCTGGAACCCCGTGTGGATGGATCACGAGGGCCGCGTGCTGCCCAAGGGCGTGACCGGCCCCTGGGGGCCCTACCACTTCACCGGCGCTGCCGCCTGGTCGCCGGAGGCCCTGGCCCTGCTGCCCGAGGGCCCCAGCGAGGTGAACGACCTGCGGCCCCGGCTGGCCGCCCTCCCCGCGGGCCACCTGGGCGTGGTGACGGAACCCTTCCCCTGGCGCGAGGTGGGCACCGCCGACGCCCTCATCAGCGCCGCGGCGGAGGTGGCGCCAGACCAGGAGGGCCGCCTGTCCGGCAGCTACGTGCATCCCGCCGCGAAGCCCGCCGCCAACCCCACAGGCCGCCTCACCCGCTGCATCCTGGGTCCCGGCGCCGCGCCACCCCCCGCCATCACCGATGCCGACGCCCTCTGGTTCGAGGAGGGCGGCAACCAGGTGCGGCTGGGATTACCCTGAAGCCATGGATCCCCGCCTTCTCCGCGCCCTGGAGCGCTGGCACCTGTCGGATCCGCATCCCCTGGCGGGGGACGCGGGGGCGCGGCAGTACACCCGCGTGGCCCATCCCCAGCTGGGCACGGCCCTGGTGGTGCTCCATCCCCTGGACACGCCGGAGAAGCCCGACGAGAGCTACTTCGAGTTCCAGGCCCTCCAGGCCTACCTGGACCCCGTGCTGCGAGTGCCCACCATCCTCCAGCGCGATGAGGGGGACCGCTGCCTGCTGGTGGAGGACCTGGGCGATACCTCCCTGGAGCGCCGCCTGGTGGAGCATCCCGAAGAGGAGGTCTTCTGGGCCGGGCAGGCCGGCTGGCTGCTGGCCACGCTGGCCGGGCCGCTCACCCTGGGCGCCCCGGCCCACGCCTTCTTCATGGGGCGGGCCTTCGACCAGGCCAAGTTCCAGTTCGAGTGGGACTACTGCCGCGCGAACTTCTTCCGCGACTTCCTCCAGAAGGATCCGCCCCGCTGGCTGGACCGCATGATGGAGGAGGCCCACGCCAGCCTGGAGACCCGGGCGCACTTCTTCGCCCACCGCGACTTCCACGTGCGCAACCTCATGGTCCACGGCGACCGGCTGGTGGTCATCGACTTCCAGGATGCCCGCCGGGGCGCCGCCACCTACGACCTGGCCAGCATCCTCTACGACGGCTACTGGGACTGGTCCCGGGAGGCGGGGCACGCCCTGGTGGGCCCCCTCCAGCACGAGCTGGGCTGGAACCACGAGGCCCTGCTGGAGGAGCTGAACCTCAGCGCCCTCCAGCGCAACCTCAAGGCCCTGGGCACCTTCGGCCACCAGATCGTCCACCGCCACAAGGCCCACTTCGCCCCCGCCATCCCCCGCACCCTGCGCCACCTGCGCGGCCACTTCCAGCGCATGAACCACCAGGACGGCGTCCTCGCCACGGAGCATATGCTGCGGCTGGCGGAGGACCGGCTCCTCAAGGGATGAGGCCCCCATGAACCCACCTGTCCGCGTCCGTGAGCTCCGGAGGGACGAGTTCGAAACCCTCGGCCAGCTGATGGTGGAGGTGTACTCGAACCTCGAGGGCTTCCCCACCCCGGACGAGCAGCCCGCCTACTACGCGCTGCTGGCCAACATCGGCGCCTTTTCCGAAAAGAAGGACGCCAGCGTGCTCGCGGCGGTCGCCCCGGACGGCGACCTGATGGGCGGGGTGGTCTATTTCGGCGACATGGCGGCCTACGGATCGGGGGGGACGGCGACGGCCGTCAGGAATGCCTCGGGCATCCGCCTGCTGGGAGTCGATCCCCGGTTCAGGAACCAGGGGGTGGGTAAGGCCCTGACCCACGCCTGCATCGAGCGGGCGAGGGAGCGGGGCCACGCCCAGGTCATCCTCCACACCACCCAGGCCATGCGGGTGGCCTGGGCCCTCTACGAAAGCCTGGGCTTCCAGCGCTCGGAGGACCTGGACTTCAGGCAGGGGGACCTGCCGGTGTTCGGCTTCCGGCTCCGGCTGTCCTAGCGGATTAACGGGCCGCGCGCGCCACGGCGAAGGCCTGGAAGCCCTCGCCCTCCCAGCGGAGGGGGTGGGGCCGGAAGAAGGCCGTGCGGCCCCCCTCCGCGTCGGCCGGGGCCCCCCGGTCCGCGGGCCACACCGCGGCCGGCTGCAGCCCGGGACGGGCCTCCGCCAGCCAGTCGCGGTGGGCCGCGCCCTCCTCGGGCAGCCAGGAGCAGACCGCGTAGATGAGCAGGCCGCCCGGGGCCAGGCGGTCCGCAGCGGCGGTGAGGAGGCGGCGCTGGAGGCCGGTGAGGCGGGGCAGGTCGTCATGGACCAGCCAGGGCCACTCGGGATGCTTCTGGAGCGTTCCGCTGCCGCTGCACGGAGCATCCAGCAGGATGAGGTCGAAGGCCGTGTCGCTGCGTTCCAGCCACTCGGCGGCGTCGGCCTGGATCACCTGGGCGCTGAGCCCCCGCTGCTGGAGCGTCTGCCGCAGGCGGGCGACGCGCCGGGGATGCACCTCCAGGGCCGTGAGCTCGGCCCCCGGGTGGCGCAGGGCCAGGGTGGTGGTCTTGCCGCCGGGGGCGGCGCAGGCGTCGAGGATGCGGGCCACGGGGCGGTCCCAGGAGTAGGCCAGCAGGGCCTGGGAGCTGCGGTCCTGCACCATGCCCTGGGCCGCTTCCAGCCAGGGGCGGGGGAAGGGCGCCTCCTCCGCCAGGCGGAAGCAGCCCGGCAGGTCCGCGTCGGGTTCCAGTCCTTCGGGAGGTTCCCCCGTCAGCACCCGGAAGGATGGCCTGGGGGGCTGCTGGAGCCGGGCCCAGAGCTCCTCCAGCCCGGCCTCCGCCCCGTGCGGGGCCAGGGCGGCCTTCAGGGCCCGCTCGGTGGCGGGTGTGCGATCCAGGGCCGCAGGCAGGGCCTCCAACTCGGCGGCAAGGCCGGCGCGGTCCTTGGCCGCCCGCCGCAGGATGGCGTTCACGAGCCCCTTGTGGGGCACGAAACCCAGGTCGCGGGTGGCGGCCAGCTCTACGGCCTCGTTCACGGCCGCGTGGTCGCTGACGCCGGGCAGCCAGGCCAGCTGCACGAGGCCCATGGCCAGGGCCACCTGGGTGCCCAGGGGCACGCCCCGGGCGGGATCCTTCAGCTTGGGCTTCACCCAGGCCTGGAGGCGGCCCCAGCGGCGCAGGCAGAGGCCCAGCAGGGCCTGGGCCAGATGGGCATCCTCGCCCAGGTCGCGATCCCAGATGTCCGGCACCCGGCCCTTCTCCCCGAAGACTTCATGGAGGGCGTGGGCGACGTGGAGGCGGGCGGGGGTCGGCATGGACTCCCATCATCGCTGGAAAGGCCGGCGGGGCGAAGGGCAGGGCGGGGTGTGGCATCCTGGGCGCAGGCTTTCCAAGGAGAACCCCATGGCCCACCACTATCCCCTCACCCTCTCCTGGACCGGCAGCACCCACGACGCCAGCTACTCCCGCAATGCCACCGTCACCACCCCCGGCAAGCACCCGTTGGCCGTCAGCAGCGCGGCGGAATACGCCGGCGACGCCGGCCGCTGGAATCCTGAGGATCTGCTGGGCTCGGCGCTCGCCACCTGCCACATGCTCACCTTCCTGGCCCTCTGCGCCAAAGCCAAGGTCGACGTGGTGGGCTACGAGGACCACGCCGAGGCCGTGCTCGACACCGTGGACAAGGTCACGCGCATCACCCAGGTGCACCTGCGCCCGGCCATCCGCGTGCCCCGCGGCACCAGCATGGCCAAGGTGGTGGAGCTCTTCGAGAAGGCCCACAAGTACTGCTTCGTGGCCAATTCCGTCACCTGCGAGGTGGTCATGGAACCCCGCGTCGTGGAGGTCTAGCTTCCGTGCGCTGTCCCTTCTGCGGGCACCTCGAGGACAAGGTGGTGGACTCCCGCGAGTCCCGCGAGGGCGATTCCATCCGCCGCCGCCGGGAGTGCCTCTCCTGCACCCGCCGCTTCACCAGCTACGAGCGGGTGGAGGAGGTGCCCCTGGTGATCCTCAAGAAGGACGGGCGGCGCGAGCCCTTCGACCGGCAGAAGCTCATGAAGGGGCTGCTGCTGGCCTGCCAGAAGCGGCCCGTGTCCCTGGCCCGCATCGAGGAGCTGGTCGCGGATGTGCACGCCCGGCTCATGGAGCGGCCCGACCGCGAGATCCGCAGCCGCGAGCTGGGCGAGCTGGTCATGGACGAATTGAAGGCCCTGGACCAGGTGGCCTATGTCCGCTTCGCCAGCGTGTACCGCGACTTCAAGGACCTGCCCGACTTCGTGAAGGCCCTGGAGGGCCTCATGCACAAGGAGGCCCACAAAGAGGCGGTGGAGCGGGGCGGGGCGATGGCGGCGCCGGAGCCCGCCAAACCCATCTCCCCGGCCCTGTTTCCCGGCGAGGCCGAGGCCCCGGTGCTGAGGACCCGCAGGAAGTAAGAGTGCCCAACAAAACCCGACGATGCCGCGATGAAGCCAGCCGGGTGCTCCGTAAGGAGGGGCCCGCAGGGCAACGTGGTTCGTTGTTCAAGGGCCCTGACGCCGCGGGGCGCCCGGCTGGTTTCATCCCTCCGGGCGAGGGGTGGCGGGCGTCGCGATGCCGCGTCACGCTCGTCGCGCGTAGTACCCGCTACGCTTCGACTCGCGTTCCTCGCCTCGCTCGCCCGGCACCCCTCGCGCGGCGCCGCGGGGTTTTGTTGGGCACTCTGAGGGTATCCTGGGGGCCGAGGTTTCCGTGGCCGACGACGTTCTTTTGCCCACCCCCACCGAGGAACAGCCCAAGCTGCCCGAAGAGTTGCCGGTCCTGCCCCTGCGGGACGTGGTGGTCTATCCCTACGTGATCCTCCCCCTCAGCGTCAGCCGGGAGAAGTCCATCCGGGCCGTGGACACGGCCCTGGTGGAGAACCGCATGATCCTGCTGCTGTCCCAGAAGCAGACGGAGATGGACAACCCCAAGCCAGAGGACCTGTACCAGGTGGGCACCGCGGCCCTCATCATGCGCGTGCTGAAGTTGCCGGACGGCCGCATCCGGGCCCTGGTGCAGGGTCTGCAGCGGGTCCGTGTGGAGTACTTCACCGAGACGGAGAACCTCTTCAAGGCCCGGGTGGAGCCCCTGGGCGAGCCCGAGATGAAATCGCCGGACCTGGAGCAGGACGCCCTCCTGCGCAGCGTGAAGCAGACGCTGGAGAAGGCCGTGGCCCTGGGCAAGACGCTGCCCCAGGAGGTCCTGGTCATCGCGGGCAACCTCGACAATCCGGGCCGCCTGGCGGACCTGGTGGCCTCCAACCTGGACCTCAAGCTGGCGCAGACCCAGGAGGTGCTGGAGATCGCCCACCCCGGCCTGCGCCTGAAGCGCGTGAACGAGCTGCTCCAGCGGGAGATCCAGCTGCTGGAGGTGCAGCAGAAGATCACCATGGAGGCCCGCGGCGAGATGGACAAGAGCCAGCGGGAGTACTACCTCCGCCAGCAGCTCAAGGCCATCCAGCAGGAGCTGGGCGAGGGCTCGGAGCTGGCCGAGGAGGTCACGGCCTTCCGCGACAAGCTGGCGAAGATGAAGGTGCCCGAGGAACCGCTGGTCGAGATCGAGCGCAACCTCAAGAAGCTGGAGCGCATGCACCCGGACTCCAGCGAGACCGCCGTGACGCGGACCTACCTGGAGTGGATGACCGAGCTGCCCTGGGGCACCTTCACCGAGGACAACCTGGACCTCAAGCAGGCCCAGACGGTGTTGGACGAGGACCACTTCGGCCTGGCGAAGATCAAGGACCGCCTGCTGGAGTTCCTGGCGGTGCGCAAGCTGAAGCCCGACCTCCGCGGCACCATCCTCTGCTTCGTGGGGCCCCCGGGTGTGGGCAAGACCTCGCTGGGCAAGTCCATCGCCCGGGCCCTGGGACGCAAGTACTCGCGCATCTCGCTCGGCGGCGTCCATGACGAAAGCGAGATCCGGGGCCACCGCCGCACCTATGTGGGCGCCATGCCGGGCCGCATCGTGCAGGCCCTCCACCAGGTGAAGAGCATGAACCCCGTGATCATGCTCGACGAGGTCGACAAGATCGGCCGGGACATGCGCGGCGACCCCAGCGCCGCCCTGCTGGAGGTGCTCGATCCCGAGCAGAATCACACTTTCCGCGACCACTACCTGAACGTGCCCCTGGACCTCAGCCAGGTGCTCTTCCTGGCCAATGCCAACGAGCTGGACCCCATCCACCCGGCCTTCAAGGACCGCATGGAGATCATCCACCTCAACAGCTACACGCTGGAGGAGAAGCTGGGCATCGCCGAGCAGCACCTGATCCCCAAGCAGCTGGAGAAGCACGGCGTCACGCGGCAGCAGCTGTCCATCCCCAGGAGGGCGCTGAAGGCCATCATCACGGGCTACACCCGCGAGGCGGGCCTGCGCCAGCTGGAGCGCGAGCTCGGCGCCGTCTGCCGCAAGGTGGCCCGGCGGGTGGCCGAGGGCACGCTGAAGAAGAAACTCGTGCTCACGGACGCAGGCATCCACGAGCTGCTGGGCCCCGTGAAGCTCCTCCAGGACGAGCGGCTGAAGGCGCCCCGGGTGGGCGTGGTGACGGGCCTGGCCTGGACCTCCGTGGGCGGCGACGTCCTCTTCGTCGAAGCCCTCAAGATGCCGGGGAAGGGCGGCCTCATCCTCACGGGCCAGCTGGGCGATGTCATGAAGGAGAGCGCCCAGGCGGCCCTCAGCTACATCCGCAGCCGGGGCGAGGCCTTCCAGATCGACCCCGAGGTCTTCCAGAAGCAGGATCTCCACATCCACTTCCCCGAAGGCGCCATTCCCAAGGACGGCCCCAGCGCGGGCCTGGCCATCGCCACTGTGCTGCTCTCGGTGCTCAAGGATGTCCCGGTGCGGAACACCCTGGCCATGACCGGGGAGATCGATCTCCGCGGCGAGGCCCTGGCCATCGGCGGCCTCAAGGAGAAGGCCCTGGCGGCGCTCCGGCTCGGCATCAAGGACATCCTCATCCCCCACGCCAACCAGAAGGATCTGGAGGAGATCGATCCCGAGCTGCGGAAGCAGCTGCGCTTCCATCCCGTGAAGCACGTGGAGGAGGTCTTCGAGCAGGCCCTGGTGGGCTGGAAGCGGCCCGGAGCCCCGGCCGCCAAACCCAAATCCAAAGTCAAATCCCGGCGCTGAGGTCCCCATGCTGATGCCCTTTGCCGCGGTCCCCCCGCCCAAGCCCCCGACTGCCCGGGCCCATGTCGTCGAAGCGGGGGCCGCCCAGGCCCTGCCCCCCGCGGCCGAGAGCCTCCTCCAGGCCGACAACTGGCCGGGGCTGGCGGACTGGTTCGAGAAGGCCTCCCCCAAGGTGCGCCGGCAGCACTACGAGTACTGGCTCCAGGCCCTGAATCGCAGCCAGCGCTGGGCCCGCCTGGCGGACGCCTGCAAGGCCCTCACGCCCCAGATCGAGGGCCGGGGGAAGCCCCGCCTCGGTACCTACCGGCTCTACCGGGCCCAGGCCCTCAGCCAGCTCGGCCGGCACCGGGAGGCCATGGCGGCCCACGCCGAGAACGGCCGGCTGGGCCAGCCCGAAGGCTACGCCAACGCCTGCGTCGAAGCCCAGCTGGCCGGGGATTGGAAGGCCCTCCTGGCCCACGCGGGCACCCTGCTCGCCCGCAAGCCCGGGGATGCCGAGGCCCTGGGCTGGAAGGGCGAGGCCCTGGCCCACCTGGGGCGCTTCGACGAGGCGACCACGGTCCTCCGGCAGGCGGTGCAGGCCGATCCCAAGGCCGCCTACGCCTGGAACAACCTGGGCCGCGCGGCCCTGCAGCACAAGGCCTGGCCCGAGGCCAAGGCGGCCTTCGACCAGGCCCTGAAGCTGGCGCCGGGCCAGCTGGAGGCCCTGTTCAACCGCGGGATCGCCCAGTTCAACCTGAAGCGGTACGCCGCCAGCCGCGATGACTTCAAGGCCGCCCTGGCCCTGCGGCCCGGCGATCCGGTGCTCCAGGAAAACCTGCGCCAGGCCGAGAAGATGGCGGCCGCCTATCCGCAGGAGCCCTGAGGCGCTTGTCCCCACGGCTCCGGGAACCCATGCTGTCCCGGGGTTCCCATGCTCACTGAAGCCTTCGCCCTCGTCCTCCAGCTGCCGCCCCTGGCCTTCAACGAGGCCCCGCCACCCCGTGGTTTCCAGGCCCCCCGGGAGCTGACCTGCCGCATCGGTGAGCTGGGGCGCCCCTGGTCGCCGCCCGCGCCACGACCCCTGTGGTCCACGCGGGTCGCCATGGACCCGCGCGGCCTGCGCCCCCAGGAACCGAAGCACCTGGTGAACCCCCTGGCGGACTTCCTGCTGCTCTTCGTGCTGGCGGGATGGGCCTCGAGCACCGGCGGAACGGTGGATTTCCGCACCTGGCCTGAGCGGAATCCGGGCTTGGCCACCCCTCCGGTCTCGCCCTTCTCGCCGGCGACCTCCTGGGCAAATCCTCGACTCTAGGCCGGTTGTTCCACGTGGAACGCTGTTCTGGGGGCCGGGAAACCCCTCCCCTTCGGTAGACTGGAGCCGCGAGGTGGGCGTGGGGCTTCTGGGCGGTCTGTTCGACAAGTTCAAGCAGGGACTGAAGCGCACCCAGGAGCTGGTGCTGGCGCCCATGGGCCGCCTCCTCGGCCTCCGGCGCCTAGACGAGGACCAGCTGGAGGAGCTGGAGGACCTGCTGCTCCAGGCGGACCTGGGGGTTAGGGCCGTGGACCAGCTCATGGCCCGGCTCCGCTTCGAGCTCCGGGGCGGGTCCGAGATCGACCCCAAGGCCGTGCTGAAAGACGAGCTGCTGAAGCTGCTCCGGCAGCGTCCGGCCCGCCCCTTCGTGGCCTCGGACACCCAGGTGGTGCTCCTGGTGGGCGTCAACGGCGTGGGCAAGACCACCACCCTGGGCAAGCTGGCCGCCTTCCTCAAGGCCCGGGGCGAGGGCGCTCTGGTGGTGGCGGGGGACACCTTCCGGGCCGCGGCCATCGACCAGCTGGAGCGCTGGGGCGAGCGGGCCGGGGTGCCCGTCATCCGCAACCAGATGGGGGGCGACCCCGCCGCCATCGCCTTCGACGGGGCCACCAGCGCCCTGGCCAAGGGCACGCCCTGGGTGCTCATCGACACGGCGGGACGGCTCCACACCAAGGACCACCTCATGAAGGAGCTGGACAAGATCCGCCGCAGCCTCCAGAAGGTGATCCCCGAGGCCCCCCATCGGGTGCTGCTGGTGCTGGATGCCACCACGGGCCAGAACGGCCTGCAGCAGGCCGAGGTGTTCGCCCGGGTCGCCGGCGTCACGGACCTGGTGCTCACGAAGCTGGACGGCAGCGCCAAGGGGGGCGTGGTGGTCCCCATCCTGGATCGCCTGAAGCTCCCCATCGCCTTCGTGGGCGTGGGCGAGGGTGTGGACGACCTCATCCCGTTCGACGCCGGGGCCTTCGTGGACGGGCTTCTGGATGCCTGACCTGGATCTGACTCCCGAGGTCGCCTGGGCCCTGGCCACGGGCGGCCCCTGGCCCGAGCCAGAAGGCCAATCCGGCGATGCTCGCTTCATGGCCCTGGCCCTGCGGAAGGGGTTGAAGGGCGTGGGCTTGTCCAGCCCGAATCCGCCCGTGGGGTGCGTGCTGGTGCAAGGGGGCCGGGTGATCGGGGCGGGCGTCCACACCCGGGCCGGGGATCCCCACGGCGAGATCATGGCCTTGAGGGACGCCGAAGCCCGGGACGAGGAGGTCCGTGGCGCCACGGCCTACGTCACCCTGGAGCCCTGCTGCCACCAGGGGCGCACGGGTCCCTGCACCCTGGCCCTGCTCCAGGCGGGCGTGGCCCGGGTGGTGGTGGGTGTCCGCGATCCAAACCCCCGGGTGGATGGTGGCGGCCTGGCCATCCTGCGCGCCCAGGGCGTGGCCGTGGAGGAGGGCGTCCTGGGCGAGGCCTGCGCCCGCTTCCACGCCCCCTTCTTCAAGCTCATCCACACGGGCCTGCCCTGGGTGAGCCTCAAGCTGGCGCTGGGCTCCGATGGCTCCCTGGGGCCCGCCGGGCGCACCACCCCCATCACGCCGCCGGCGGTCCAGCGCCTGGGCCACGCCCTGCGCCGGGCCGCGGAGGCCATCGTGGTGGGCCGCCACACCGCCGAGGTGGACGATCCCCAGCTCACGGACCGCTGGTCCGCCTCCACCGCGCCCCACCGGGTCTTCCACCGGGTGGTCATGGACAATGCCGGCCAGGTGCCTGCCGGGGCCCGGGTCTGGCAGCCCCTGGCGGGACAGCCCGCCCTGCGGGCCGTCACGGGCGATCCCGAACCCCTGCGGGGCGTGGAGGATCTCCGCCTGCCCCCGGGTCCGCGGGGATGCAGTTTGCGGCACCTGTTGCACGAACTCGCCGCCCGGGGTGTGGGGCGGGTGCTGGTGGAGGGGGGCGGCACCCTGGTCCAGGCCTTCCTGGAGCAGGGGCTCGGCGACGAATTCCACCGCTTCCAGAGCGACCTTCCCGCCGGGGGAACCGCGCTAGAGCTGCCCCTCCCGCCGGCCTGGCAGCTCCGGGCCCGGGCCCGGTGGGCGGGCGGCCGCTGGGAAGTCTGGCGCTAGAAGCCTGTCCAGGACTGGCCCCCACCCCTTCCTGGCACGACCCTTGAGTCATACTGGGATTCCCTCCCCTGGAGTTTCCATGCGCCTACCCATCTGGCGAGTCTCCACCGGCCTCCTCGGCCTCCTGCTCATGGCCGCTTGCGGCGGTGGGGGTAGCTCCGACGGCCCCAGCGCCGTCACGGTCACGGTCCAGGGGCAGTACGAGAAGCGGACCCTGTCCGCTTCGGGTGTCGGCACGACCACCACCCTCCCCACGCGCTACAGCTATGCCCAGGTGGTGAACAGCAGCTCGGGCCAGGTGGTGGCCTCCGGAACCCTCGATGGTGCCGGCACGGGCACGTTCACCGTGCCCAAGGGCATCACCTTCTACGTGGCCCTCTACGCCAGCATCGAGGTCCCGACCACTTCCGGCAGCGGCTTCTACTTCTACGGGGAAGTGAAGAAGGCCGTCCCGATGGCCACCTATGCCAGCGCTGAAGCCTTCAACCAGATCACCCCCTGGACGACGATCAGCGCCGACGTCTCCGCCAACACCAGTGGAACCCTCGCCCTGCGCGCCCTGGACGCCACCGGTGAAGGGGCCGCCTTCGCCATCGCCGACCAGATGGCCACCTTCGCCCTGGGCATGCGCGGCCTCGAGCCGACCCTCCAGCTCCCCGAGCTCTATGCCTTCTGGATGACGGGCACCACCGCCACCTCCTATCCCACCGCGGCCCTGGGCCCCGGCGGCACGACCATGCTCACGCAGAGCTCGGCCCTGGGCGGCCGGGCCATCTTCCAGCACAGTGTGCGGTACGCCGCTCCTGCCGCGGCAGATCGCGGGGCCGACGCCTACAACGACAGCGCCCTGCAGGAGGCCTTCGCCCGCCTGCTCTTCGCTGATGGCAGCCTGGCCTACGGCAACGGCACCTACGGCACCATCGTCCGGCGCGACAACGACAACGCGTTCGTCCTGCCCGCCGACCCGTCCGAGCCGGCCATCGCCTTCGTGAGCGGCTTCAGCAGCTTCCTGTCCAGCGCCTTCCGCAATGATCCGGCCTCCTACGACATCCCCGTGGGCGGTGGCCTCCCCACCGTCTTCCGCCTGGACCAGCACACGGGCTTCACTCCCACGGGCGGCGGCGAGTTCTACCCGGGCTCCGTGGCCCGCACCCTGTGGGGCATCTGGAAGAACCCGGCCATCTTCAACGGCACCCAGGCCGGTCTGCAGACGATGTGGAAGGCCACCAACCCCGCCTTCACCCCGAACGACTATGAATTCGGGAAGACCCCGCTGGCCTGCTATCCCACCTACCTCACGGGCCTCAAGCGCCTGGCTGGCCTCGCCGCCGCGACGCCCCTCGCCAACGAGCTGGCCCTGGAGAACGTGGGGAACGGGACGGACCCCACCTCCTCCATCTACCTGAACGGCCCGGCGCTGTGGACGGTGTCCCCGCTCCCCATCAGCGCTTCCGGCAGTTTCTCCACCAACGGACCCGCCCTGGGCTACTTCTATGACTGGGACACCGCGCAGGCCTTCCGCTTCGTCCAGGGCGCCGCGGGCCCCCGGACCCTGACCCTCACCACCCCGGGCAGCGGCCTCCTGATGGAGCTCTTCGACACCTTTGGCCTGCTGACCTGGGCCGAGGCCTCCAGCAGCGGCAATGGCGTCATCAACCGAACCAGCCTGCCCGCCGGGACCTATGTGGTGCGGGTGCGGGTGGATCCCCTCCGCACCTACGCGAGCGGCACCATCTCCTATGGCCTGACGGTGAACTGAGCCTCAGCCCCCGCCCACCAGCCGCACCACCTCGAGCCGGTCGCCCTCCTGAAGGGGGGTCGCCGGGTGGTCGGCCCGGCGGATGACCTCGCCGTTCAGCTCCACCGCACTGCCGAAGGCCGGGAGGTCCAGCCAGGCGGTCAGGTCGGCCAGGGTCGCCAGCTCCGGCGCCTCCCGGAGCTCGCCATTGAGGTGCAGCTTCACGGGGCCCCCTGGGCGGCCGCCTGGAAGCCCTGCTCCAGGTCCGCGACCAGGTCCGCCTGGTCCTCGATGCCCACGGAGAAGCGCAGCAGGCCATCGGTGATGCCCAGCCGGGCCTTCACCTCCGGGGCCGTCTTCAGGTGGCTCATGCTGGCGGGGTGCTGGATGAGGCTCTCCACCCCGCCCAGGCTCACGCCCCGGGTGATGACCTCCAGGGCCTCGCAGAAGCGGCGGCCGGCCTCCAGGCCCGCCCGCAGCTCGAAGCTGATCATGGCGCCGAAGCCCGTCTCCATCTGCCGGGCGGCGATCTCATGGCCCGGATGGGTGGGCAGGCCCGGGAAGTCCACCCGCGCCACGTGGGGCTGCCAGAGCAGCCACTGGGCCAGGGCCTGGGCGTTGTCCGAGGCGCGGCGCACGCGCAGGGCGAGGGTCTTGAGGCCCCGATGCAGCAGCCAGGCGGCCATGGGATCCAGGGTGGGACCCATGATCTTGGTCAGGTGCCAGCAGGCCACCACGTCTGCGTCCCGCCCGGCGATGACACCCGCCACCACGTCCGAGTGGCCCGCCAGGTACTTGGTGGCCGAGGCCACGCTGAGGTCGATGCCCAGGCGCAGGGGCTTGGTGTGGATGGGGCTGGGGAAGGTGTTGTCGGCCACGGTGCGGATGCCATGCTTGCGGCCCAGGGCCGCCACCCCGGCCAGGTCCGTGAGGGCCAGGGTGGGGTTGGAGGGCGTCTCCACCCAGATCATGCGGGTCTCCGGCCGGACCGCCGCCTCCCATTCATTCAGGTCCAGGGTGTTCTGCACCCAGGTGACCTGGAGGCCCCGCTCGGCCTCCCAGCGGCGGATGAGCTGCTCCGTGCCCAGGTAGATGGCGGCGGGGGCCACCAGGTGGTCGCCGTTCTTCAGGAAGGCTTCGAACACGAGGGCGAAGGCCGCCATACCCGAGGCGGTCACCAGGGCGCGCTCCGCGTCCTCCAGCTCGGCCAGCACGGCCTCGACCTCGCTGGTGTTGGGGTTGCCCCAGCGGGTGTAGAAGGCCGGCGGCTCGATGGCCGCAGCAAACTCGGCGCCCTCGCGGTTCTCCAGGAGCTGGAACACCGAGGTCTGGAAGATGGGCGTGGTCACGGCCCGGGTGGGGTTGAAGCGTCTCCCGGAATGGATGGCGGTGGTGGTGGGTCCCCAGGGCATGGGCATGTGGGCCTCAACAGGAGCGGTGGAGCACCGAGGCTCCCGCCTCCCAGCATAGGCGCGGAACCCGGGCCTGGCCTACCACTTCCAGAAGACGATGGCGAGCGCGACCACGGCGAAGGCGATGACGGCCACCAGCCGCCACACCGTGGGCCGGCCGTCCGGCTGGGCGACGGGCTCCCGGTCCTCCAGGGCCGCCCGGGTCAGCTCCTCCTCCGGGGCCGAGGCCGGGGGGCGGCAGTCGGAGCACCGGAAGGGCTCGCCTGGAACCTCCACGGCGTCCACGATCATCCGCCCGCAGCCCTGGCACACATGGCCCACGCCGGGGAGGTAGGCCGAGAGGGAGGGGGGGATCTCGTTGCTCATGGGCCCAGCATGCGTTGCGGATCAGCCCTTGGCCAGCCCCTCGGCCA
Source organism: Geothrix edaphica (assembly GCF_030268045.1). Taxonomy (NCBI): domain Bacteria; kingdom Pseudomonadati; phylum Acidobacteriota; class Holophagae; order Holophagales; family Holophagaceae; genus Geothrix; species Geothrix edaphica. The sequence goes on along the minus strand of NZ_BSDC01000002.1, from coordinate 556,126 downwards.
ACACTTCGTTCACCACCTTGGGGTCGAGCCGGCCGCCGCCGGCCTTCAGGACCTGGCCCACAAGGAAGCCCTGGAGGCCCGTTTTGCCGGACCGGAACTGGGCCACGGGGCCGGGGTTCGCCGCCAGCACCTGGGCCACCAGGGACTCGATGGCCGCCCGGTCGCTGACCTGCGCCAGGCCCCTGGCCGCGACGATGGCCCCGGCGCGGCCTTCGCCCGCCAGGAGGGCGGGGAAGACCTGGTCCTTGGCGGTGCCGAAGCTGATCTCCCGGGCCTCGACAAGCGCCACCAGCTCCCCGAGGACCGTGGGCGTCAAGGGCAGGGCCCCGATGGCCTCCCCCCGCTCGTTGAGGGTGCGGCTCACCTCGCCCAGCATCCAGATGGCGGCCGCTTTGCCGTTCCCGCAGGCCGCGGCCAGCGCCTCGAAGTACCCGGCAAAGGCGGGGTCCTGGAGCAGGGTGGCGGCCTCTTCTTCGCCGAGGCCGAAGGCCGTGCGCCAGCGGCGGCTCCGCGCCTCCGGCAGCTCCGGCAGGGCCGCGCGCACGGCGGCAATCTCGGTTTCGGTCACGGCCAGGGCCGGCAGGTCCGGCTCCGGGAAATAGCGGTAGTCCATGGCCGCTTCCTTGCTCCGCTGGGACCGGGTCTCGCCCTTCTCGGCATCCCAGCCCCGGGTCTCCTGGGCCACGGTGCCGCCCGCCTCCAGGAGGGCGGCCTGCCGCTCGATCTCGAAGGCCAGGGCCTGCTTCACGAAGCGGAAGGAGTTGAGGTTCTTCACCTCCACCCGGGTGCCGAAGGCCGTCTCCCCACTCCCCCTGAGGCTGACATTGGCGTCGCAGCGGAAGCCCCCCTCCTCCAGGTTGCCGTCCCCGATCCCCAGGAAGACCACCAGCCGATGCAGGGCCTTCAGGTAGTCCGAAGCTTCCTGTGGGCTTCTCAAGTCTGGCGTTCCCACCACTTCCAACAGCGGGACCCCGGCCCGGTTCAGGTCCACCAGGGTGGCGTCGGGCCGCTGGTCGTGGCTGCTCTTGCCGGCGTCCTCCTCCAGGTGGGCGCGCTCCAGGCCCACGCGCACGGGCCCGGCCATGCCGCGCACCACCGGATCGCCGGGGATCTCCAGGGTGCCGCCTTCCACCAGGGCCACAGGCCCCTGGGTGATCTGGTACCCCTTGGGCAGATCCGGGTAGAAGTACTGCTTCCGGTAGAAGGTGCTGTGCTCGCGGATCCGGGCCCCCACCGCCAGGCCCAGGGCGATGCCCAGGCGCACGGCCTCGCCGTTGAGGACGGGCAGGGCCCCGGGCAGGCCGAGGCAGACCGGACAGGTCTGGGTGTTCGGGGGGGCCCCGTAGGTGTTTCGGCAGGCGCAGAAGAGCTTGGACCGGGTCCGCAGCTGGACATGGACCTCGAGACCGATGATGGCTTCCAACCCAGGCTTCACGCACCCCCCTCCGGCCAGTCTACTTCGGCGGTCCTATTTCCCGAGACAGAAGCCGCTGAAGAGTTCGTCCAGGGTGCGCTCCGCCCGGTCCTCTCCGGTCAGCCGGGCCAGGAGGCCCCAGGCGCCCTGCAACAGGGAAGCCGGCAGCTCGGGCGGACCGCCCGGCGCCAGGTCGGCCAGGAGATCCAGCTGATGGGCCAGGTCCTCCAGGAGGGCCACCTGCCGGGCCGAGGCCAGGGCCCCCAGACAGGCATCCGGCGCCAGCCCCCCCAGGAGCCGCTCCCGGAGGGCGACCTCCAGGGCGTCCAGGTTCCCCCGGTGGGCGGCGATGGCCACGCCCGGGGCCTCGGCCAGATCCGCGAAGGTGCGGACGTCCAGCACCTTGCCGGGGAAGGGGGCCAGGGCCGCCCGGAGGACCGGGTCCGGGGCCGGATCCGGGGCCGGCCAGAGGTGGAGCACCAGGTCCGCGCCCTCCAGAACCGGGCGCACCCGGGCCACGCCGAGGCGTTCCACGGGATCTTCCGTGTCCCGCAGACCGGCGGTGTCGTACAGGCGGAGGGGCAGGCCCCGCCACTCGCAGCGGACCTCCAGCACGTCCCGGGTGGTGCCGGGGATGTCGGTGACGATGGCGCGGTCCTCCCCCGCGAGGACGTTGAAGAGGGTGCTCTTGCCCGAGTTGGGGCGGCCCACCAGGGCCAGCCGGAGGCCGTCCTGGAGGTGCCGGGCCGCCCGGGCTCGGGACTGTTCCACGTGGAACTGGCGTCGGACGGGGGCGAGATCACCATTCAAGGCCAAGAGATCCAGCAAGATGCCTTCTTCCTCCCCGTAGTCCACCGCCGCCTCGGCCCGGGCCACCCAGGGGGCCAGGGCCTGGCGGGCCTCCTGGAGCCAGGGTGGCAGGGCCCCGGCCCGGGCCTGGGCCAGCCGGAGCTGAGTGTCGGTTTCCGCGCCCACCAGGTCGCGCAGGGCCTCGGCCTCCAGCAGGCCCTGCTTGCCGTTCAGGAGGGCCCGGCGGGTGAACTCACCGGGCTCCGCCAGGCGGATGCCCAGGGAGCCCAGGCATTCCAGCAGGCGCCGCACCAGCAGCGGATTGCCGTGCACCTGGAGCTCGACCAGGTCCTCCCCGGTGTAACTGCTCGGGGCCGGGAAGAACAGCACCAGGGCCCGCTCCCGGAAGCCATCCCAGCGGAGCGTGCGGAGGGAGGCCGTCCGGGGCTCCGGCAGACTCAGCAGGGGCGCGAGGCGGGCCGCCAGGCCGGTTCCCGACACCCGCACCAGGGCCACCGCCGAGGGGACCGGCGGGGTGGCGGGCGCACAGATCGGTTCCGGGATCACCGGGCCAGTCTACTTCCGGAACACCCTGACCGGCTTGAAGGTGCCCACGCCTTCACTCTCGGTGCCCAGGCCCTCCTCGCGGCTCACCACCAGGTGCACCCAGCGGCGCTCGCGGGCGCTCAGGGCACCCAGGGTGTGGCTGCCCAGCTCCCGCGCCTTCTCGGCAGCGAAGCGGCCCATGGCCATGACCTCCTGCATGCGGAAGAGGCGGGCGCCCTTCACATCCAGGTAGGCCAGCTTGTGATCCTCGCGCTCGCCCTGGGCCTCGTGAACCAGGAACTGGAGGGCATCCAGGCCCGCGCCCCGGTCGGCGGCGAGCCAGCCCGCATCGGGGCCCGAGACCGACAGGCGGTTGGGGAAGGCCTCCTCGTCGCCCGAGGGCGCGGGCTTCGCCTCCACAGACAGGCCCAGGTGGGCCGTCCAGCGGGCGATGAGCTCGGGCACGGATTCCAGGCTGGCGCCGCTCTTCCGCATGGCGAAACTCCTACACCTTGATGGGCTGGGGCTGGTAGGACCGCATGATCCACCAGGTCTGGGCGAGGCCGATCATGTTGAACACGAAGTAGTAGATCGTAAGCCCGGCGGGGCTCTGCGCGAAGAAGAAGGTCATCATGGCGGGCATGAGGACCAGCATCATCTTGCGCTGGGCGGGATCCCCCACGGCGGGCGTCATGGCCTGCTGGGCGAACATGGACGCGCCCATGAGCACCGGGAAGATGTAATAGGGATCCTTGGCGGACAGGTCGACGATCCAGCCGAAGAAGGGCGCGTGGCGCAGCTCGAAGACGGCGTTCAGCATGGACCAGAGGGCCAGGAAGATGGGCATCTGGAGCAGCATGGGCAGGCAGCCGCCCATGGGGTTGTGGCCGTTCTTCTTGTAGAGCTCCATGAGCTCCTTCTGCATCTCGGCCTTCTTGGTCATGTCGCCGCCGAACTTCTCGTACTTGGCCTGGAGGGCCTTCTGGTGCGGCTCGAAGTCCTTCATGCGGAGCATGGAGATGGTCTGCTTGGTGTTCAGGTGCCAGGTGGCCAGGCGGATGATCACCGTGAAGAGCACGATGGCCCAGCCCCAGTTGCCCACCACGCGGTAGACCATGCGGAGCACCCAGAAGAGCAGCTGGGCCACGGCGCCGAAGAAGCCGTAGTCGATGACCCGCGTGAAGGGCTTCTCGAAGGCCAGCAGCGGCTCCGCCTGCTTGGGGCCCAGGTAGAGCGCGGCGTCCAGGCGGCCGCCCTCGGGCAGCAGCTGGTAGCCCGAGGTATCGCGACCCGCGGGGCGGGGGAGCTTCCAGAGGGCGGCGAAGTAGTGGTTGCGCTGGCTCTTGGCGTCCTTCTCCACGCCCGCGTCCAGGCCCAGGCGGGCGGCGGAGGGCGGAAGCTCCTTGCGCTTGGCGCCCAGGAAGCTGAAGAAGGGGTCATGCAGCATCTCGGCCCAGGTCACGGCCTCGACGGACTTCTCGGAGAGGGTGAAGACGCGGCCCAGGTGCTTCACGGGCTCGTCGCTGGTGGGGTTGGCGACCAGCTGGAGGGCGGCGTTCCGGGGGGAGAGCCCCTCCACGCGGAGCTCGAAGCCCTTCGGGGGCACGTGGTAGGTCAGGCGATCTCCGGCGGCGTTCTCGAAGATGACGCTGGTGCCCGCCGCCTCCTTCTCTTCGCGCACGGTCTCGAAGCCCGCGCCCTGGAAGGCGCCCAGGCCCGCGAAGGTGTCCGGGAAGAACGGGGTGCCGTCCTGGAGCCAGGTGGCCTGCTTCAGCGCGCCCGTGGCCACCTGCCAGGTCAGGCGGAAGTCCGCCGTGGCCAGGGTATGGGTGGCGGTCGGATCCGCAGCCTTGGTCCCGGGCTGGACCGCGCCCTGGGCGGCGGGGGTCGGGGTGGGAGCCTGAGGCTTGGCGGCCTCGGTGGGGGCCGGCTGCGGCTGCGTTTGCGCCTGGGCGGCCGGAACCGGCTTGGCATAGCGCGAGCTGAGCCAGAACTGGCCGGCGAGCAGGATCACGCTGCCGATGACGAAGTAGACGACATTGCGGTTTTTCATGGCGTGTCCGTGGGGGGGAGACGGCGCAGGGCCAGCCCGAGCTGATCCTCGATGTCCCGGAAGGTGAGCCGGTCAAGGGGGGGGGCGCTCCGGGCGGGGCGCACCCAGACGACCCAGGGCTGGCCGGCGAGGCGCCCGGAAAGCGATAGGAAGGCCATGCGGACCTGGCGGCGGAAGCGGTTGCGGCGCACGGCCGGGCCGGTCTTCCGGGGGGAGGTCACGAGCAGCAGGGGCCCGGAACCGGTGGCCTGCCGCCAGATGCGGATGTCCAGATACGCATCTCGCCCCAGCAGCGGCCGGGGCGGGGGCACGGGCACCGCGTGGTCCCTGTGGCGGACCGTGCGAAAGCGGCCCTTAAAGATCACGGGACGGGCGTCAGACCGCCAGGACGTGGCGGCCCTTCGCGCGGCGGCGCTTGAGCACCAGACGGCCGTTCTTGGTCTTCATCCGGCTCAGGAAGCCGTGGGTCTTCGCGCGGCGGCGATTGTTGGGCTGAAAGGTGCGCTTCATGGTTCCACCTCGGGGGTCCCCTCCCGGGGAGGAGGACGAACCTTCGAGGGTATCAGCGGAGGGCGCGCCGCTCAAGGGCATTTCCATCCTCCCATCCACCGCCCGGGGTGCTAGATTTGGGGTCCTCCCCGCGAGTCTTCCGTGGCCGAGGGCGTGCGAAGCCCGCCCCCGAAGCTGCGCGCCTGCGCGCCGTCCCGCCACGCCTGCCGCTCCACCACCGCACCCGGTGAACCCATGCGCTCCGCCGATCCCACCGCCCTCTGGGACACCATCCGACTTGGATTGTCCAAACAGCTCCCTGAAGCCAGCTTCAAGGAGTGGATCGCCCCCTGCGCGCCCGTGAAGGTCGAGGATGGAACCCTGTGGATCCAGGTTCCCAGCGCCGCCGCCAAGCTCTGGATCGAGCAGCAGCTCCCCGAGGAGTTCAACGATGCCCTGGCCCAGGGCGGGCTCGCGGATCTCCAGCTGGTGTTCCAGGTCTCGGGCGTGTCCCCCGCCGAGCCGAAGGCCGCGCCGCGGAAGGGCGAGTCCGGCAGCCACCCCGCGCTGGAGGCGCCCACCGCGTCGTCCTTCCCCTACCTCTTCAATCGCTACACCCTCGATCGCTTCGTCGTGGGCCCCGGCAGCCAGCTGGCCTTTGCCGCGGCCAAGGCCGTGGTGGACAGCTACGGCAAGGCCGCCACGCCGCTGAGCATGAATCCGCTGTTCATCTACGGCGGCGCGGGCCTGGGCAAGACCCACCTCATGGTGGGCATCGGCAAGGGCCTGCTGGCGCGCAACCCCAGGCTCCGCGTGGCGTACCTCAAGGTGGACAACTTCTTCAACGAGCTCACCGTGGCCATCAAGGCCAAGAACACCGAGCCCATGCGCAAGAAGTACCAGCAGAACGACGTGCTGCTGCTCGACGATGTGCAGACCCTCGGGAAGATGGAGCGGACCCAGGAGGAGATCTTCTACATCCTGGAATACCTGCTTCAGCACGGAAAGCAGATCGTCCTCACCTCAGACAAGCCCCCGCAGCGCCTGGAGGGCTGCCACGAGCGGCTCATCACCCGCTTCAAGTGGGGCCTCACGGCGGACATCCAGCCCCCGGACTTCGAGACCCGGATCGCCATCCTGAAGAAGAAGCTCGAGGACGCGGACTTCAAGAACGTGCCGCCCATCCCCGACGACGTGCTCACCTTCATCGCCCACAAGGCCAAGGGCAGCGTGCGCGACCTGGAGGGCTTCCTCACCCGCGTCATCTTCCAGGCCAGCCTCATCGGCATCCCGCCCACCCTGGAGGTGGCCCATGCGGCCTTCCAAGGCCAGAGCGGCGAAGAGCCCACGGCCGCCATCCCGCCGGAGCGGATCTACCGCATGACGGCGGAGACCTTCAACCTCCCCTTCGCCGACCTCATGAAGAAACGCTCGCGGCAGCAGGCCGTCCTCCTGCCCCGCCAGGTGGCCATGTACCTGGCCCGGGAGATCGCCTCGGCGCCCTTCACGGACATCGGCCGCTCGTTCTCGATGCACCACTCCACCGTCATGAACGCCATCGACTCCGTGCGGGAGCGCATGAAGCGCGATCCCGAATTCCACAGGATGGTCCAGGCTCTCCTCAACAGCATTCATTGATTAAGCTTGGGTTGTCTTGTTTTCCACATCGAGGGATCCGGCGCAATCCACAAGGCCCCCTCCGCAGCTTCCGGGAACCCGCCAGACCGCCCGATTCCGCACCTCCACAGGGCCTCTCCACAGCCTGTCCCATGCAGGGAAACTCCGGTAGAATAGGGCTTTGAGACGTCATTCCACAGGTTGTCCTGGGCTTCAGCATCATCAAGGGTGATTCATGAGTCTTCAGTTACAGGTTTCCAAGGATCGTCTGGATCGCACCCTGGGGATCCTGAAGCACGCCTTGGACCGCCGGGTCACGCTGCCCATCCTCCAGCACATCCTCGTGGACGTGCGGCCCAAGGAGGTTGTGCTGAAGGCCACGGACATGGAGCTGGCCTTCGAGGCCACCGTGCCTGGCGAGGGCCAGGGCGAGTGGACCATGGCCGTGCCCGGCAAGAAGTTCATCGAGACCGTCCGCGTGTTCCCCGAGGGGATCCTGAGCCTGGAGTGCCCCGATGCCGGCGGTCGCCTGTGGCTGCGGGCCAAGGGCATGAACTCCGAGCACAACATCCAGCCCGGCGAAGGCTTCCCGGAGCTGCCCGGGCCAGGCAAGCAGCTTCCCGTCGTGAAGATCCCCGTGCTGCGCTTCAAGCGCGCCATCCAGCTGGGCTCCATCGCCGTCAGCAAGGACGCCACCAAGCCCACGCTATCCGCCGTGCTGGTGCACCTCTCCAAGCACCACGTGCGCGTGGTCTCCACGGACGGCTTCCGGCTCGCCGTGGCCGAGGTCCCCTGCGACACGAAGCTGAAGGACGAGGTCCGGCTCATCGTCCCCAAGCGGGCCCTGGACCTCATTCCCACCCTGCTGGGTGACGAGGGCGAGGTGGAGCTCTGCTGGGACGGGACCACGCTATTCCTGGACCAGCCGGGGCTCAAGTTCAGCACCCGCCTCGTCACGGGCAACTATCCCGCCTATGAGAAGGTGCTGCCCGCCGAGCTGCCCAAGCGCGTGATCATGGACCGCGAGGTCTTCCTCCGCACCCTGCGCTTCGTGGGCCTGAAAAAGGACGACTACAACAAGAACGTGCGCCTGTTCTACGAATTCCCCAACCTCCGCACGGTCTTCCAGCACCCCGACGAGGGCGTGAACCAGGCCACGCTGCCCTTCACGGGCGAGGAACAGCCCTTCGAGCTGGCCTTCAACATCGACTACCTCACAGAGCTGCTGGAGCGGCTCCCGGGCGACGAGGTGGTCTACCAGTTCAAGGACGAGGTGGGCCAGGGGGTGTTCATGTCCCCCAGCCTCGAGGACTTCAGCTTCCGCTACGTCCTCATGCCTGTTCGCTTCGCCACCAGCGCCACCGCCTGAGCGGCGCCCGCAGCACCGTACCGCACACCACCGAACCCAACCAAGTGAGTCTTGATGTCTGAAGAAGTCTCCCGCGCCCGTGTCCACACTCCCCTGGAAACCGACAGCTACACCGCCGACAACATCACGGTCCTGAGAGACCTCGAGGCCGTCCGGAAGCGGCCCGGCATGTACATCGGCGATACCGATGACGGCAGCGGCCTGCACCACATGGTCTACGAGGTGGTGGACAACGCCATCGACGAAGCCCTCGCGGGCTTCTGCACCCGTGTGGACGTCATCCTCCACAACGACGGCAGCTGCAGCGTGGAGGACAATGGCCGCGGCATCCCCGTGGACATCCACAAGGAGGAGGGCCGCAGCGCCGCGGAAGTGATCATGACGGTGCTCCATGCCGGCGGGAAATTCGACAACACCAGCACCGAGGGCAAGAACGCCTACAAGGTGTCGGGCGGTCTCCACGGGGTGGGCGTGTCCTGCGTGAACGCCCTGTCCTCCAAGCTCTTCCTCACCATCTGGAAGGAGGGCCAGGAATACGCCATGACCTTCTCCCAGGGCAAGGCCGACGCCCCCCTGAAGCCCGTCGGGCCCACGGCGCGGCGCGGCACCCGCGTGCGATTCCAGCCCGATCCCGAGGTCTTCAACAACGTCCTGGACTTCAGCTTCGAGACCCTCAGCCAGCGCCTGCGGGAGCTCAGCTACCTGAACCAGGGCGTCCACATCCGCATCACGGACGAGCGCACCGGCGACACCCACGACTTCATGAACGCCGGCGGCATCAGCGCCTTCGTGGAGCACTTGAACCGCAACAAGCCGGTCCTCCACAAGCCCCCGATCTACATCAAGGACGAGAAGCAGGACACCACCGTCGAGGTGGCCCTCCAGTGGAACGACTCCTACCAGGAGACCCTCTACTGCTTCACGAACAACATCCGCAACCGGGATGGCGGCGCGCATCTGGAGGGCTTCCGGGCCGCCATGACCCGCGTCATCAACAGCTATGCCGAGAAGAACAACCTGCTGAAGAGCGCCAAGGTGAGCCTCTCGGGCGAGGACGTTCGGGAGGGCCTGACGGCGGTTCTTAGCGCCAAGGTCCCTGATCCCAAGTTTTCCAGTCAAACCAAGGACCGCCTCGTCTCCAGCGAGGTGAAGGGCATCGTCCAGACCATCGTCTACGAGAAGCTCTCCGCGTTCTTCGAGGAGAACCCCCGGGAGGCCAAGGCCATCCTGGAGAAGGCCATCGAGGCCGCCCGGGCCCGCGAGGCGGCCCGCAAGGCCCGCGAGCTGACCCGCCGCAAGGGGGCCCTGGACGGAGGCGGCCTGCCGGGCAAGCTGGCGGACTGCCAGGAGAAGGATCCGGCCCTCAGCGAGATCTTCCTGGTGGAGGGCGACTCCGCCGGCGGCAGCGCCAAGCAGGGTCGCCACCGGGCCACCCAGGCCATCCTGCCCCTCAAGGGCAAGGTGCTGAACGTGGAGAAGGCCCGCTTCGACAAGATCCTCGGCCACAACGAGCTGCGCGTGCTCATCCAGGCGCTGGGCACGGGCATCGGCAAGGAGGAGTTCAAGGTCGAGAACCTCCGCTACCACAAGATCGTGCTGATGACCGACGCCGACGTGGACGGCTCCCACATCCGCACCCTCCTCCTCACGTTCTTCTACCGGCAGATGCCCGAACTCGTGGCGCGGGGCCACCTCTACATCGCCCAGCCCCCGCTCTACAAGGTGAAGAAGGGCAAGACGGAAAAGTACCTCAAGGACGAAAGGGCCCTGGAGGAGTTCCTCTTCCAGAAGGCCCTGGACGGCTGGACCCTCAGCCTGCCCGATGGCACCGAGCACAAGGGCGCCACCCTGGTGCGCGAGATGAAGAAGTGGGGCGAGGTGCAGCAGCTCTTCGGCAAGCTGGATCGCCGGGGCTATGCCCGGCCCCTGGTGCGCGCCCTCCTGGCCGATGGCCTCCTGGACGCCGATCGGTTCCAGAGCCGCGAGGGCCTGGAGGAGCTGGCGGCCGCCATCACCCGCGAGAAGCTCGGTACCTGTGAGATCGAGACCGTCGAGGCCATGGAACTGCCCGGGGAAGGGGAGGGGGCCGCTCCCGTACTGGTGCCCGCCGCCCACCGCCTGAAGCTGGTGCGGATGCACCTGAGCCGCCCCATCACCCTCTGGATCGACAGCCAGGTGGCCCACTGGGGCGAGTTCCGCCGCCTGGCCACCCTCCAGGTCGAACTTGCAGGCTTCCGTGGGGGCGAGCTGCGACTCCGCCGCCTCAAGGACGTCAAGGACGCCCCCAAGGACAAGGAGGCCGAGGACGAGGCCGAAGAGGGCGCGCCCAAGCTCAACAAGGAGCACGTGTTCACCGACCCGGAAGAGATGCTGGCCATGGTCCTGGAGGAAGGCAAGCGGGGCCTGGGCATCCAGCGCTACAAGGGCCTGGGTGAGATGAACCCCGAGCAGCTCTGGGAGACCACCATGGACCCCGAGCGCCGCACCCTGCTGCAGGTCCGGGTGGACGACGCCGTGGAGGCCGACGAGATCTTCACCGTCCTCATGGGCGATGCCGTGGAACCCCGTCGCCGCTTCATCGAGACCAACGCCCTCCTCGCGGAGAACATCGACATCTAAGTTCTGTTTTTGCAGGATGTCGAGCAGAGTTCCACGTAGAACACCGGGAAACCCATGAGCCTGAACCGTATCGAACCCCTGGAAATCGAAAAGGAAATGCGGAAGTCCTACCTGGACTACGCCATGAGCGTCATCGTGGGCCGGGCCCTGCCCGACGTGCGCGACGGCCTCAAGCCGGTGCATCGCCGGGTGCTGTATGCCATGAAGGAGGCCGGGAACGAGTGGAACCGGGCCTACAAGAAGTCCGCCCGCACCGTGGGTGACGTGATGGGTAAGTACCATCCCCACGGCGACTCGGCCATCTACGACACCTTGGTTCGCATGGCCCAGCCCTTCTCCATGCGGCACGTGCTGGTGGATGGGCAGGGCAACTTCGGCTCCATCGACGGCGATTCCGCCGCGGCCATGCGCTACACCGAGGCCCGCCTGTCCCGGGTCGCCAACGAGATGATGGCCGATATCGACCAGGACACGGTGGATTTCGGACCCAACTACGACGGCAGCATGCAGGAGCCCCTCGTCCTGCCCGCCCGGTTCCCCAACCTTTTGGTGAATGGCTCCCAGGGCATCGCCGTGGGCATGGCCACCAGCATCCCGCCCCACAACCTGCGGGAGTGCTGCCGGGCCCTGATCGACCTCATCGACCACCCGACCATCGCCATGGAAGCCCTGATGGCCCACATCAAGGGCCCCGACTTCCCGGGCGGCGGCATCATGCTGGGCACCGAGGGGGTCGTGGACGCGTACCGGACGGGCCGTGGCCGCTGTGTGGTGCGGGCCAAGTCCCACGTGGAGCAGATCCGGCGGGCGGGCGACCGCGAGCAGCTGGTCTTCACGGAGCTGCCCTACCAGGTGAACAAGTCCACCCTCATCGAGAAGATCGCCGAGCTGGTCCGCGACAAGAAGATCGATGGCATCAGCGACCTGCGGGACGAGAGCGACCGCGAGGGCATCCGCCTGGTGGTGGAGCTGAAGAAGAACGAGCCCAGCGACATCGTGCTCAACCAGCTCTACCAGCAGACCCAGCTCCAGAACAGCTTCCCCATCACCATGCTGGCCATCGTGAACGGCCAGCCCCGCGTCTGCACCCTCCGCGAGATCCTGCAGGAGTTCATCGGCTTCCGCCGCGAGGTGGTGACCCGCCGCACCCTGTTCCAGTTGCGGAAGGCCGAGGAGAGGCACCACGTCCTCATGGGCCTCAAGATCGCCCTGGACCACCTGGACGCGGTCATCAAGCTCATCCGGGCCGCCAAGAGCCCCGAGGAGGCCAAGGCCGGCCTCATGGCCGGGGCCTTCGCCACCGCCGCAGCCATCAAGAAGGACCCCGGCCTCTGCCTGTCCGCCGTGCAGGCCCAGGCCATCCTGGACATGCGGCTTCAGCGCCTCACGGGGCTGGAGCGGGAGAAGATCCTCGACGAGCTGGCCGAGCTCGAGAAGGTCATCGCCAAGCTCAAGGCCATCCTGGCCGACGAGAAGCTGCTCCTGAAAGTCATCAAGGAGGAGCTGCAGCAGGTGGCCGAGCAGTTCGGCAACGACCGCCGCACGGAAATCGTGGGCTACTCCGGCGAGATCCGCATGGAGGATGTGGTGCCGGACGACCCCATGGTCGTCACCATGTCCAAGGCGGGCTACATCAAGCGCACCGACCTCAATGCCTACCGCCGCCAGCGCCGGGGCGGCAAGGGCAAGGTGGGCATGAAGACCAAGGACGAGGATTTCGTCGAGCAGCTCTTCATGACCAAGGCCCACGACACCCTCATGGCCTTCACGGACAAGGGCATCGTCTACGCACTCAAGGTCTACGACCTGCCCGAGGCGGCCGCCTCCACCCGGGGCAAGCACATCCGCAACCTGATCTCCCTGAAGGACGGGGAGAACGTGGTGACCCTGATGGCCCTCCGGGACTTCCCCGAAGGCGAGAACCTGGTCTTCGCCACCAGCGACGGCACCGTGAAGAAGTCCAGCCTGGCCGCCTACGCCAACATCCGGGCCAACGGCCTCATCGCCCTCAACATCGACGATGGCAACAGCCTGGTGGCTGTGCGGCGGTCCACGGGCACCCAGCAGATCGTCCTGGCCACGGCCCAGGGCAAGGCCATCCGCTTCCCCGAGGAGGATGTCCGGGCCACGGGCCGCGCCACCACGGGCGTCCGGGGCATGAAGCTGGCCAAGGGCGACCACATCGTGGACATGGAAGTGGCCGACCCCCTGCCGGACCTGCCGGAAGGCGTGGAGCCCGACGAGAGCACCGAGGACCACGGCATGCTGCTCACGGTCTGCGAGAAGGGCTATGGCAAGCGCAGCCTCCTCCAGGACTACCGGCTCCAGGGCCGGGGCGGCACGGGCGTCATCAACATCCGCGCCGGGGTCCGCAACGGCCAGGTGGTGGGCTTCAAGCTCGTCAAGCCCGGGGAAGGGTGCCTGCTCATCAGCCAGGAGGGCATGGTCATCCGCTTCCTCATCGACGAGGTCCGCAAGACCGGCCGCAACGCCCAGGGCGTCGGCCTCCTCAAGCTGGCCAGCGCCGAGGACCGTGTGGTGGGCCTCGCCAAGATCGACGCCAGCGCCATGGCCCTGGATGAGGAAGACGAACTCCTTGAGGGCGAGGTGGCCCACCCGGGTCCCGACGAGGGCGGCGAGCAGCCGAAGTTGGGGTTGTAGCTCCACCGAGGATCTCGGCATATGCAGAACAGCGCGGGCTTGCCCGCGCTGTTCTGTGTCAGAGGTAGGCCGCCCAGTCGCCGTCGGGCAGCTCCACGGCCTCCCGCTCCAGCCTGGGCAGGCGTTCCACATGGAACACATGGACCCAGGCGCGGTAGCGGTGGCCACTTTCAAGGAGCACGGGGAGGATCTCCCGGCTGAAGAGGCCCTCCTCCACGCCCAGCAGGGCGTCCAGGTCGGCCATGGCCGAGTCGAGGTCGGCCTCGTCGTCATAGCCCACGAAGTCGCCCCGGACCCAACCCCTTCCCGGGGGCGGATCCGGGGGCTCGGGTCCCGGCACCAGGGCGGGGTAGCCGGCCGGCAGGTGGAAGAGCCGCCCCGCCACCCAGGCCCGGGTCAGCCCCTCCGGATGGGTCCGCATCAGCCAGGCGTGGCTCGACCCGCCCTCCCGCAAGGACCCATACACGAACAGCCCGTCAGCGACCACATCCCCCCCTTGAAAAACATACCGCCAAAACGCAGGGCGTTTTGGCGGTAGCCGAGACAGGAGGGACTATTCGGGGATGGGGAACTGATCCGTGAGGTGGAAGACCTCCTGCCGGATGCGGGCGAAGGTGCTCTCATCGCCCCGGTGCCGCAAGGTGACATCGAAGAAGCGGGCGATCTGATCCATCTCCTCCTCCTTCATGCCGCGGGTCGTGAGGGCAGGGCTGCCCAGGCGGACGCCCGAGGGCTTGAGGGGCGGGTTGGGGTCGAAGGGGATGCCGTTCTTGTTGGTGGTCATGCCGGCCCGGTGCAGGCAGGCCTCTGCCTCGTGGCCCAGGAGGTCGTGGTCGCGCAGGTCCACCAGGAACAGGTGGTTGTCCGTGCCGCCACTGACGATGCGCCAGCCACGCTCCTGGAGTCCCTTGGCCAGGGCATGGGCGTTGCGGATCACCTGCCCGCTGTAGGCCTTGAACTCGGGCTGCATGATCTCGTGGTACGCCACGGCCTTGGCGGCGATGACATGCATGAGGGGCCCGCCCTGGACACCCGGGAAGACGGCGCGATCGATGTCCTTGGCATACTGGGACTTGCAGAGAATCATGCCGCCCCGGGGTCCGCGCATCGTCTTGTGCGTGGTCGTGGTGACATAATCCGCGTGGGGCACGGGGCTGGGGTGGTGGCCCGTGGCGACCAGGCCGGCGATGTGGGCCATGTCCACCATGAGCAGGGCGCCCACCTCGTCGCAGATCTCACGGAAGAGGGGGAAGTTCCAGGTGCGGCTGTAGGCCGAGGCTCCCACCACGATCATCTTCGGCTGGTGCTGCCGGGCCAGGTCCCGGACCTCGTCCATGTCCACCCGCTCGTCCTCCTTGCGGACGTGGTAGGGCACGAACTTGTAGAGGATGCCGGAGCTGTTCAGGGGATGGCCGTGGGTGAGGTGGCCGCCGTGGGCCAGGTCCAGGCCCATGACCGTGTCACCGGGCTTGAGGGCCGCAAGGTAGACCGCCATGTTGGCCTGGGCGCCGCTGTGGGGCTGCACGTTGGCATGCTCGGCGCCGAAGATCTGCTTGGCGCGGTCCCGGGCGAGGTTCTCGACGATGTCCACCTGGCTGCAGCCGCCGTAGTAGCGCTTGCCCGGGTAGCCTTCCGCGTACTTGTTGGTGAAGTGGGAGCCCATGCTCTGCATGACGGCCCGGGAGGCGTAGTTCTCCGACGCGATGAGTTCCAGGTGGTGCCGCTGGCGCTGCACCTCCAGCTCCAGGGCCTGGAACACAGCGGGATCGGAAGAGCGGATCACTTCGTACATGGCGGAGGCTCCAGGGTGATGCCCCTATCCTAGCCGCGGTCCGCGGGCGGCATGGAGCCCTCTTCGTGAGCCGGATCACAGGTCGGAGCCTGTGAGACACTGGTGGGCCGGAGTTCCCATGCCCTTCCTTCCGCCCCACGACGGTCCCGAGCTGGAGCGTTTCGAGCATCCCCTGGCCAGCCGCTACGCGAGCCGGTCCATGGTGCGCCTGCTGTCGCCGCTCTACCGCCAGCGGGTCTGGCGCCGGCTCTGGGTCGCCCTGGCGGAGGCCGAATCCGAGCTAGGCCTGCCGGTGACGAAGGCCCAGCTCGCGGAGCTGAAGGCCACCCAGGACCAGGTGGACCTGGACGCCATCGCGAAGCATGAGTCCGCCCTGCGCCATGACGTCATGGCCGCCATCCACGCCTGGGGCGAGCAGGCGCCGGTTGCCCGGCCCATCATCCACCTGGGCGCCACCAGCTGCTTCGTCACGGACAACGGGGACCTGCTCATCGCCCAGGAGGCCCTCCTCCTGCTCCGCCGCCGCCTCCAGGATGTGATCGCAGCGCTGGCCGCCTTTGCCGCGCAGTGGCAGGATCAGGCGACCCTGGGCTTCACCCACTTCCAGCCCGCCCAGCCCACCACCGTGGGCAAGCGCGCCACCCTGTGGATCCAGGATCTGCTGCTGGACCTGGAGGACCTGGACCATCTCATCCGTACCACCCCGGTGCGCGGCGTGAAGGGCACCACAGGCACCCAGGCCAGTTTCCTGGAGTTGTTCGAGGGGGATGGGGACAAGGTGGAGGAGCTGGAGCAGCGCTTCTGCGCCAAGGTGGGCTTCCCGGCCATCCCCGTCAGCGGCCAGACGGCCACCCGCAAGCTTGAGGACCGCATCGGCCAGGTGCTCTGCGGCATCGCAGCCTCGGCGTCCAAGTTCGCCTGCGACCTGCGCCTCCTCCAGCACCTGAAGGAAGTCGAAGAGCCCTTCGAGTCGAAGCAGATCGGCTCCAGCGCCATGCCCTACAAGCGCAACCCCATGCGCTCGGAGCGCATCAACAGCCTCGCCCGCTTCGTGCTGGGGCTCATGCCCTCCAGCTACCAGACCAGCGCCAGCCAGTGGATGGAGCGCACCCTGGACGACAGCGCCCACCGGCGCCTCACCATCAGCCAGGGCCTGCTGGCCGCGGACGCCATCCTGGTGCTCTTCCGCAACGTGGCCTCCGGGCTCGTGGTCTACCCGAAGATGATCGAGGCGCGCCTCGCTCAGGAGCTGCCCTTCATGGCCGCCGAGGTCCTGCTCATGGAGGCTGTGAAGCGGGGGGGCGATCGCCAGGATCTTCACGAGCGCTTCCGGGTCGCGGCCCTGGAGGCGGGTCGCCGCATCAAGGCCGAGGGCCGGCCCAACGAGCTGCTGCAACTCCTGGCCGCTGATCCCGCCTGGGCCATGACGGAACAGGAGCTGACGGCCCTGCTGGATGCGAGCCGCTTCACCGGCCGTGCCGGGGACCAGGTGCGTCGCTTCCTGGCGGGCCCCGTGGCCGCCGCCCTGAACGACCATGCCCCGGCCGACGAGGCCGCCGTCCGCGTTTGACATCGAAAGGTTCGACATGCTGAAGCTCGCCGTCATCGGCGCCCAGACCCTGCTGGGTCGCGAACTCGTGGGGGCCCTGGAGGCCCGGGACGCCTCCGTGCTGCCCCTGTCCATCGGCGCCCTCACCGTGGAGGAGGAGGTGGGGGACCTGGTGGTCTTCGCGCCGAGCCGCCTCCTGCTGGAGGGGCTGGACGCGGTGATCCTGGCGGACACACCCGACCCGGACCTGCTGGAGGGGTTCCCCGGCCGCATCCTGGACCTCCGCTCCGAGCCCGAGGCCAGGATCGATCCCATGCCCCTGGTCGGCCCCTGGCCCCAGGGCGCCAAGTCGCTGCGGGGTCGCCCGGCCCTGGAGCAGGTGCTGGCCCTCCTGCCCTCCCTGGTCGAGGGACTGGGCGAGGTGGGCGGGACCCACCTGCGCTCCGTGGCCTGGATGGGCGACCGGGGGCTGGACGGCCTCGTGGAGCAGACCCTGGCGGTCCTCAACGGCGAAGATCCCGACCTGGCCAAGCTGGGCTATCGCCAGGCCTTCGAAGTGGTGCCCGTGGCGCCCGTCGCGGGCAAGGGCCGCCTCATGGAGATCCGGGTGCCCTCCTTTCACGGTGATCTGCTGATCCTCCAGGTTCGCGCCGCGGAGGGGAAGGCCCTGGCCAAAAAGGCCGCCCCGGCCGGCGTGGCCTGGGTGGCCGCCCCGCCCAGCTCCCGCGACGTGGCGGTGAGCGCGGACCTGCTGGCCCACCTGGACCTCGCCAGCGACGGGAAGGCCGCGGTCCTCACCCTGGGCTTCGACCCCGTGTTGTGGGGCACCCTGCGGCCCACCATGCGGGTGCTGGGATTGATGGATTGAAGCAGCCGTGGCCAAGAAGCTCGAGGAACCCCAGGAACGCGGCGACTTCTTCAAGTCCCTGGGGACCCTCTTCGCCGGCTTCGTGGCGAACCGCGTGGAGGAGGCGGTGACGAGCCTGGGGCCGAAGCTGTTGCGGCCCCCCGGGGCCCTGGACGAGCTGGAGTTCCTCACCAAGTGCACCCGCTGCGACAAGTGCATGCGGGCCTGCCCGGAAAACGCCATCCTCAAGGCCGGGCCCAGCGCCGGCCTGGGCCTGAAGACCCCCTACCTGGACCCGAGGAGCATCCCCTGCTTCCTCTGCACCACGCTGCCCTGCATTGCCGAGTGCGACGACGAGGCCCTCGTGTGGCCCCGACTCGTCCGGGCCGATGGCACCGTGCTCGAAGGGCCGAAGGCCGTGCGCATGGGCACCGCCCGCGTGAAGCCCAGCCTATGCGCCACCTGGGGCGACCTGGACCGGGAACCCCGGGCCTGCCGCGTCTGCGTGGACCGCTGTCCCTATCCCGAAGAAGCCATCCGGATCGCCGAGCCCCGGGAGGGCGAGGCCGTGGGCCATCCCGTGGTGGAGGCGGACGTCTGCACGGGCTGTGGGCTGTGCGTCTTCGCCTGTCCCGCCGAGCCGGCGGCCATCGTCGTGGAGCCGCGGCGGGGCTGAGGGCCGCCGGGATCTGCGAGGGTGGGCCCCACCAGAAGGTGGACTCCCTTCGCGGTTGCGGCCTGGTCCGCCGGGCACCACACTGCCCCATGCCGGCAAGACGGGCGGCATGGCACCTTGAACCGCACTGGTCCACCCCGGGGAGCCCCGATGACCAAGCACCGCGCGTCCGCCATCGGTGTCTTTCTTATGGCCCAGGTGTTTGCGGCCCTTGCCCCGAGTCTCGCCGCTCGTGCGGCCGGGGTCCCACCGGCGCAGACCGGCCCTCCGGCACCCCCAGTGGCGCCCCAGCCCGAAAGCCTCAAGGTCGTCCTGCTCGGCACGGGCGTGGGACCGGTGGTCAACCTGGAGCAGTACGGCGCCAGCATCCTCGTCGAGGCGGGCGGACAGCGCCTCCTCTTCGACTGCGGTCGGGGGGCGACCCTCCGGCTGGCGCAGGCCGGCATTCCGATCGGCTCGATCTCACGGGTATTCCTCACGCACCTGCATTCGGACCACGTGATCCAGCTCCCCGACCTCTTGCTGGTCGGCTGGGCAGCCGGGCGGCGCGCCGTGCCGCTCACGGTGTGGGGGCCGACGGGTACCCGCGACATGATGAACCACCTGCAGCAGGCCTTCGCCTTCGACATCCACGTGCGGCGTGATGTCGATGAGCATTTCCCTGCGGCCGGCATCACGGTGGTGAGCCACGACATCACGGAGGAAGGCGTCGTTTTCAAGGAGAACGGGCTGACGGTGGCGGCTTTTCTCGTCGACCACGGTGTGGTGGGGCCGGCGTTCGGCTACCGCGTCGATTACGGCGGCCATTCGGTCGTGCTCTCTGGCGATACGCGTGTCTCGGAGAACCTCATTCGCCACGCGCGGGGTGTCGACGTACTGATCCACGAGGCCATCGATCCCGAGATGCTCCGCACCCGGCCGGACCGTCCAAGCCCGGCCATCGTCGACGCGATCATCGCGCACCACACGACGCCCGAGCAGGCGGGCACGGTATTCCGCCGTGTGGCGCCCCGCCTGGCGGTCTATTCCCACGCGCCCAATACGGCGCGGGTCCTGGCACAAACCCGGACGACCTACACGGGACCCCTGCAGGGCGCGGAAGACCTGCTGACCATCCACATTGGGAACGAGGTTCGAGTGGAGCACCACCCGCTCCAGGCATCCATGGCCTTGAAGGCTCGCTAACGACCCCCACCGCCTCAGGCAATGCTGATGCCCTCCGTGCCCGAAACCTCGTGGGCATTGAAGCTGGAGCGCACAAGGGGACCAGCGAACAGGGTTTTGACGTCGAAGCCTTGGTCTTGCGATTCGGCTCCGAGAAGGGCTCGAGGGACATGTGGCAGGTCGCGGGCGACGGGTTGCGTGTCTAGTGCGCGGAGACCAACATCCGCCGCGGACCTGATGAATCCGCGATCTAGGGCCCGGCATCAGATAACCTTTAGATCAGAAACCCTGGGGTGCACGCAGCCTCGTATTCCGGGTCTGTCTTCGCGAGGAGTTTTCGTGCACACGTCGCTGTCTTGTCTTCTTGGGTTGGGAATGGCCGTGGCGCTCTGGGCCGATTCGCCCAGCGCCTCCAGCCCGGCTGCCACGTCGCCCGCACAAGCCTCCGCGCTCGCACCGAGCCCCAAGCCCACTCCCCACACAATGGTTTTCAAGCGGTTCGTCGCGAGCCTGAAGACCGGGGATGTGATCGGACAGCAGACCCGCAGCCTGTGGTGCAGTAATCCGACCGACATCGTCTGGAACGAGAACCTCCAGAAGGTGGTGGGGGGCAAGCTCTATGCTCGGATCAAGAAGGAGCTCGCGACCCAACACATCCCCGAACCGAAGGCCAGTGACTCCGTGTTCGAGTCCACCAGCAAGCCCGAGGAAGCCGAGCTCGAACTGGGGGTCCTGCTCAAGAAAATGACCCTGAACCTGTGCACGACCGTGGAATCAAAAGGGGACGTATCCCTGGAGGCCAAGTGGGCCCTGCTCAATCCGAAGACCCAGAAGGTCGTGGGCGAGTTCACCTCCACGGGCTCGTTCGTGATGCCCACCCGGGACATGCATTGGGCGAAGATCGTGGATGCCGGGATTGATTCGCTGGTGTCCAACCTCTTCCTCCAGCCCTCCTTCAAGGAGGCCCTTGTCGCCCCCCTGCCTTCCGGCCCGGCGCAGGCTGAAGCCGCCTTCACCTTCCCCGCGGTCCAGGCCCTCGCCGGCGGTACCGTGAAGAACAGCGCGCTGATCCAGGCGGCCGTGGTGACCGTGGAGACCGGCTCCAGAACCGGGACGGGGTTTTATATCAGCAGGGATGGTCACCTCCTCACGGCGAATCACGTGTTGGGCAACTCCAAGCTGGTGAAGATCAAGACGGCGACCGGCCGGGTGCTGCCGGGTGAAGTGCTGAGCTGCGATCCCAAGCGGGACGTCGCCCTTGTCAAGACCGCAGCCATCCCGTTTGATCCCCTGCCCATCCGCGCCGGCGACCCCGGGACCGGCGAGGAAGTGTTTGCCATCGGTTCCCCCCTGGGTGACACATTCAATGGGTCCGTCACCCGCGGCGTGGTGAGCGGCTTCCGGGACGCTCCGGGCGGTCGTTTCCTTCAGAGCGATGTGTCCATCCTCCCCGGCAACAGCGGCGGCCCCCTGGTGGACGCGGCCGGATACGTGGTGGGCATCGCGGATCTGGCCACAGGCCTCAAGGGGGGCAACATGAACTTCTTCATCCCCGCGGCCGAGGCCCTCACCAAGCTGTCCATCCACCTGGCTCCGAGCGGGTCGGCTCAAACCAGATAATTTTTATTACTCAAACAACCAGTCCCGTGGTTTCGGCGTGGGTGTCCCTCAGGCGATGCTGATGCCTTCCAGGCCCGAAACCTCGTGGGCGTTGAAGCTGGAGCGCACCAGCGGGCCCGCGTAGACGGTCTGGAAGCCGAAGGCCTTGGCCTTGGCGCCCAGCTCCGCGAACGCCTCGGGGGGCACGTAGCGCTTCACGGGCAGCTGGTGGCGGGTGGGGCGCAGGTACTGGCCCAGGGTGAGGATGTCCACGCCATGCGCGGCCAGGGCCTCGAAGGTGGTCATGAGCTCGGCCTCGGTTTCGCCGAGCCCGAGCATGAGGCCGCTCTTGGTGCGGAACCCGGACCCATACAGGGCCGTCCCCAGCGCCTTCGCATGCGCCAGCACCCGAAGGCTCCGCTCAAACCTGCCCGCGGGCCGCACCTCGGGGTAGAGGCTGGGCACGGTCTCCGTGTTGTGGTTGAAGACGGTGGGGCCCGCGGCCACCACCCGGGCCACGGCGTCCAGGTCGCCCAGGAAGTCCGGCACCAGCACCTCCACGCCCACGCCGGGGTTGCGGCGGCGGATGGCCAGGACGGTCTCGGCGAAGTGGGCGGCGCCGCCGTCCGGCAGGTCGTCGCGGTTCACCGAGGTGAGCACGGCGAAGCGGAGGTTCAGGGCCGCCACGCGCTCGGCGGTCTCCTGGGGCTCGTGGGGGTCCAGGAGGCGGGGCTTGCCGCTCTGGATGCTGCAGAAGCCGCAGGCCCGGGTGCAGACCTCGCCCATGAGCAGGAAGGTGGCCGTGCCGTGGGTGAAGCAGTGGGTCCGATTGGGGCAGCGGGCCTCCTCACAGACCGTGTGGAGGTGCGAGTCCCGCAGGTCCTTCTTCATGCCGTGCAGGTCGCCGAGTTTCACCCGCTCCTTGGTGATCCACTCGGGCAGGCGGGGGTGGCCGTCGAGGACTTCGCGGCCCACACGCTTGGAGAAACGGGCCATCGGGCCTCCTGATCTTCCAGTTTCCCGTAACCCCGGGGAATGGCCAAGCCATCCTCCCGGGCGGTGGGAGAGTCGCCTCCACCCAATGGAGGGCGAAAATGCGTGTGGCCTCCGTCAACCCTTGTCCCCACAGCCTGCGGCAACCGCCATAATGGGTTCCCTTGGAGTGTGATGGGTATGGCGTGGTTTGGCTGGGCACTGGCATCGATGGTCCTCATGGGCCTGGGCAACCTGGGCATGAAGGCCGCGGGGCAGCGGGGGCTCAGCCCGGCGGCCGTCCTCCTCTGGGTGGTGATCGGGGAGCTGCCCCTGGCCGTGGCCTATTGGCTGTGGCGGGGCCGCCCCGGCGGGTCCGCCGGGGCCGTGGCCTGGGGTCTGGTGGCCGGCGCCTGCACCGCCACGGCCCTGATCCTGGTGAACGAGAGCTTCACCCGGGGAGCCAAGACCGCCGTGGCCATCGGGGTCATGAACGCCAACTTCGTCCTGGTCGCCCTGCTGGCCTTTCTTCTTTTCCGCGAGCAGCTCCAGCCCTCCAAGCTGGTGGGGCTTGCCGCGACCCTATCCGGCCTCTGGCTGATGGCCCGCTGAACCTGGAGCCCCGAAGATGGCCAATGTCCGACGCTTCCTGCTGGGCCGCCGCCTCGCCAGCGAAGAAAGCCACGAAGCCCGCATCAGCAACCCGGTGGCCCTGGCGGTGTTCAGCTCGGACGCGCTCTCCTCCGTGGCCTATGCCACCGGCGAGATCATGGCCGTGCTCGGCCCCTACATGGCCATGGCGGCCTTCGGACCGGCGGTGCTGTCCTGGTCCTGGCCCGTGGCCGTGGGCATCGTCCTGCTGCTGACGATCCTCACCATCAGCTACCGGCAGACCATCTTCGCCTACCCCAGCGGGGGCGGTGCCTACATCGTGGCCAAGGAGAACCTGGGCGAGGTGCCGGCCCAGGTGGCGGGCGCCTCGCTGCTGGTGGATTACGTGCTGACGGTGGCGGTGAGCGTCTCCGCCGGCGTCACGGCCATCACCAGCGCCTTTCCTGCGGCCGATGCCCATCGGGTGGCCCTGGCGCTGGCCGTGGTGGCCGTCATCGGATTGATCAACCTGCGGGGCGTCAAGGAGAGCGGCGCGGTGTTCTCGGTGCCGACCTACGGGTTCGTGATCTCGATGTTCGCGATCATCGGGCTGGGATTCTGGCGCTACTTCGCGGGCGGCGTGTCCGTCGGCGAGCACCACGCGGTGGCGGCCCCGCCCCTTCCGGGCTGGCTGGCCATCTGGGTGTTCATGAAGGCCTACAGCGCGGGCTGCACGGCCCTGACCGGGGTGGAGGCCATCTCCAATGGCGTGTCTGCCTTCCGGGAGCCCACGGCGCGGAACGCAGGCAAGACCATGGTGGCCATGGTGCTGATGCTCGGCGCCATGTTCCTGGGCATCACCTGGCTGTCCAACCACTTCGGCATCATGTACACCGGCGAAGGCGAGTCCCTGCTGTCCATGCTGGAGCACCGGATTCTCGGGAACGGCCCCGGCCTTCCCCACGTCACCTACCTGGTCATGCAGGCCTTCACGATGCTGATCCTGTGTCTGGCGGCCAACACGGCCTACGCGGACTTCCCCCGCCTGGCGGCCATGATGGCCCGGGACGGCTTCCTCCCCCGGCAGTTCGCGAGCCAGGGCGACCGCCTGGTGTTCTCGAACGGCATCTTCATCCTGTCGTTCCTGTCGGGGGTCCTGCTGTGGATCTTCAACGCCCGTGAGCACCACCTGCTGCCGCTGTACGCCGTGGGCGTGTTCCTGGGGTTCACCCTGTCGCAGACCGGCATGGTCAGGCACTGGCTCAAGCTGCGCGGACAGCGCTGGGCCCTCAAGTCGGTCATCAACGGGGCCGGGGCCCTCACGACGCTGGTTGTGATGGCGGTCATCATCGTGACGAAGTTCACCCACGGCGCCTGGGTGGTGGTGCTGGTGCTGCCGGTCATGGTGATGGGCTTCTTCAACATCCACCGCCACTACATCCGGGTGAAGTCGATCCTGGCGGGCAGCCGCGCCGACTTCATCAGCCCCCGCAAGAACCGGGTGGTGGTGCTGGTCTCGGGCATCCACTCCGGGGTGGTGCAGTCGCTGAACTACGCCAAGGTCATCGCGGACCACGGCGAGGTCGAGGCCCTCACCGTGGACTTCCCCGACGAGAACGGGCGCGACAGCGCCGCCCTGGAGCGCCTGCGCTCGGACTGGCCCCGCTACTGCGAGGGCATCCCCCTCCGCTCCATCCGCAGCCCCTACCGCAAGATCGTGGAGCCCATCGTGGAGGAGCTGGACCGCATGCGCCGCGTGGAGCCGGAGTACACCATCACCGTGATCCTGCCGGAGTTCGTCACGGGCCACTGGTGGGCCAACCTCCTCCACAACCAAACCGCCTGGCGCATCAAGACCACCCTGCTCATGAAGCCCAAGACCGTGGTCATCTCGATCCCCTACCACCTCGAGCCCATACTGGAGTAGCTTTCTGTCCGGGAGACACGGATGCAGAGCTTGAGGCGGATCCTGCTGGGGCGGCGGCTGTCCAGCGAAGAGACCCAGCACACCAAGATCAGCAATCCCATCGCCCTGGCGGTGTTCAGCTCCGACGCGCTGTCCTCGGTGGCCTACGCCACCCAGGAGATCATGGCCTCCCTGTCGGGATCCCTCATCCAGGCGGCGGGCGCCGGGATCCTTGCCGGCGCCGTGGGCCACGCGATCTTCGGCTGGTCCATCCCGGTGGCCCTGGGCATCGTGGGCCTGTTGGCCATCCTGGCGGTCAGCTACCGGCAGACCATCCTCGCCTATCCCGGGGGGGGCGGGGCCTACATCGTCGCCATGGAGAACCTGGGCGACCTGGCGGCCCTGACGGCGGGCGCCTCCCTGCTGCTCGACTACATCCTGACGGTGGCCGTGTCCGTCTCCTCGGGCGTGGCGGCCATCACGGCGGCCCTGCCCGCCCTGGAGGGCCACAACGTCTCCCTGACGCTGGTGGCCATCGGCTTCATCGCCCTGATGAACCTGCGGGGCGTCAAGGAGAGCGGGGCCCTGTTCGCCATCCCCACCTACGGGTTCGTCGTCAGCATCTTCCTGCTGCTGGGCTACGGGACCCTGAAGCTGGTCTTCGCCGGCGGGCCCAGCCCGGTCCAGGTCCAGCAGGCGGCCCAGCACGGCTCCCACCTGGCGGGCCTGACCATGGTGTGGGTGTTCATGCGGGCCTACAGCGCCGGCTGCACGGCCCTGACGGGGGTGGAGGCCATCAGCAACGGCACCACGGCCTTCCGCGACCCCGCCGGTCCCAACGCCGCCAAGACCATGCTCTGGATGGTGGGCCTCCTGGCGGTCATGTTCCTGGGGATCACCCTCCTGGCCCACCGGTTCGGAGTGACCTACCAGCACAGCGCGGATCCCGCGGTGGTCGCGGAGACGCTGCTGTCGAAGCTGAACAAGGCCATCCTCGGGGATGTCAGCCACGGCCTCCCCAAGCTGGTCTACTACGTGGTCCAGGGGTTCACCTTCGCCATCCTGGTGGTGGCCGCGAACACGGCCTTCGCCGACTTCCCCCGCCTGGCGGCCCTCCAGGCCCGGGACGGGTTCCTGCCCCGGCAGTTCGCCAGCCAGGGCGACCGGCTGGTGTTCTCCAACGGCATCCTGATCCTCTTCTTCTTCTCGGGACTCCTGGTCTGGACGTTCCACGCCAACACGGACATCCTGCTGCCCCTCTATGCGGCAGGTGTGTTCATGGGCTTCACCATCAGCCAGACGGGCATGGTGATGCACTGGCGGAAGGTCCGGGGGACGCACTGGCACCTGAAGGCCGCCATCAACGGCCTGGGCGCCATCACCGCCTGCGTGGTGCTGCTGGACATCGCCATCACCAAGTTCATCCACGGCGCCTGGATCGTGATCCTGCTGGTGCCCGTGCTGGTGGTGGTCCACTTCAACATCCGCCGCCACTACGTCGGCGTGAAGTCCAAGCTGGCGGCGAGCCGCACGGACGCCTTCCTCCCCACCAAGCACCACGCCCTGGTGCTGGTGAACGGCATCCACCGGGGGGTGGTGCAGGCCCTGCTCTATGGGCGCCTCATCGCCGGCGACCGGGTGGAGGCCCTGACGGTGGACCTGGGCGCCGACGGCACCCGGGAGAGCCGCGCCATCGAGAAGCTGCGGGCCGACTGGACCATCTACGGCATGGGGGTCCCCCTGCGCTGCGTCCCCAGCCCCTATCGCAAGATCGTGGAGCCGATCCTGGAGGAGGTGGACCGCCTCCGCCTCGCCGAGCCGGAGCTGGCCATCACGGTCATCCTGCCGGAGTTCATCACCCACAAGTGGTGGCAGCAGTTCCTGCACAACCAGAGCGCTCTGCGGATCAAGGCGGCCCTGCTGCTGAAGGAGGACGTGATCGTCACGTCCGTGCCCATGCACCTGCCCGAGTAGGGCTCAGCGCATCCGGCCCGTGGGGCGGGCCAGCAGCTCCTGGCCGCTGAGCAGCTCCCCCAGGGTGCGGTGGCGGGGGCCCAGCACCATGCAGAGGAAGCTGAGGGGGAAGCAGAGCACCGACAGCAGGTGGACCAGCGAGAAGGCCATCCGCCGCTCGGGGGAGTTCTCGGGGAGGGTCACCCCGAAGGCGGCCATGAGGGGCGACTGCCCCGTGAGCGCCAGGGGGGCCATGAAGAGGATCCAGGACACGGCCAGGAGGTAGGGCACCACCAGGGGCCAGGCTCCGGCCAGGAGCCGGGTGGGGGAGACTCCCAGGGCCCAGGCCGGAAGGGTCAGCGCCAGGCCCTGGACCAGGAGGAGCAGGAGGGCTTCGGTGGCCTCCACCTTCACCAGGGGCCAGAAGCTCGAGACCGGTTCCTGGAAGCCCAGGGCCGCCTGGCCGTGGGGTGCGGTTCCAGGCGAGGGGACCGCGGCATCGGGCCGCGCCAGTTCCTCCGGGGCCACCTCCACCGCCACGGCTGCCACGCGACCCAGGGCGGGGGCTGTCAGGGCCCGCGGAGGGGCCTCAAGGGATACCTGGGCCAGGGCGGAGGCCTGGAAGAGCATGGGCCGCCCCTGTTTCGGCGGCGCCAGGGTCAGGCCGCACTCCGGGCATTCCGCCGCGAGGGCAGAAAGGCGGGTCTGGCAGCTGGGGCAGGTGCGCCGGGTGGAGGCGGTCATCATGCACCACTATCGGCCAGGGGCCGCATCGATGGAAGCCCGCCGGAACGCAACGCGCCCCGGCAGGGCCGGGGCGCGTGGGTGGAGGAGGAAGGCTACTTCACGTTCACCGCGAGCCAGGCGGTGTTCACCGTGTTGTATTCCACCGAGCCGGCCCCGTAGAGGTCCGTGGCGGCGTTCAGGGTGGCCACCCGGGCGCCAGCATAGTTGGTGCTGCTGGTCATGTAGACCGTCAGGGCGCGATACCAGATGCGCGTGGCCTTGTCGTTGCCGAGGCCGGCGATGCCGGTGACGCCGTTGGCCATGGGGGACTGGATGCCATCGGAGAAGCTGTCGACCTGGCTGCCGTGGGAGAGCAGGAAGAAGAAGTGGTTGGCCACGCCGGAGCTGTAGTGGACGTCGAGGCGGCCGAGGGTCTTGGTCCAGGCGTCAGGGCTGGAGCCGTCCAGGCTGGGCTTGTGCATGAAGCGCAGGGGCCGGACGTACTTGGCCGTGGCGAGCTGCTCGCCGATGTAGTAGTTGGCGGCGGGCACGGCCTTGGAGGTGGAGGGCGTGGGGGTGGTGGCGCCGGTCCAGTAGACGTTGATGGTGGAGGTGATGTTGGTGTAGTTGGGCACGGTGGTGGTGCCTCCGCCATGGGCCATGAACTCCACCATGGTCCCGAAGATGTCGGAGTTGGCTTCGTTCAGGCCGCCCGACTCACCGCGGTAGGTGAGGTTGGCGGTGCGGGCGCAGACGCCGTGGCTCATCTCGTGGCCGGCCACGTCGATGGACTCGAGGGACTTGAAGGAGGAGCCATCGCCGTAGGTCATGCAGAAGCAGCTGTCGGACCAGAAGGCGTTGTCATAGGCGCTGCTGTAGTGCACGCGGCTGTAGGTGGCGGTGCCGTTGCCGTCGATGCCGTTGCGGCCCAGGATGTTCTTGTAGAAGTCGTAGGTGAGGCCCACGCCGTAGTGGGCGTCCACGGCCGCGGTCTGGCCGTTGGCGTTGCTGGTGCTGCCACCGGCGACGTAGTTGGCGCCATCGCCCCAGGTGTTGTCGGCATCGTTGTAGAGGGTGCCGGTGCCGGTGGTGGCGTGGTTGAGGTTGTAGGTCGCGAAGTTCATGCCGCGGACGGTGTCGCGCAGGTCATAGGTGGCGCCGTTGGCCGTAGTGTTGATGGCGACCGTGCCGGAATACTGGGAGTTGCCGGTGCCGGTGGCGGTGTGGAGGGTGCTCCACTGCTCCAGGATGGCGCCGCTGTGGGCGTCCACGAGGAAGTCGGTGTGGCTGGTCTCCTCGGCGCCGTTCTCCAGCTCGGTGTGGACGTGGTAGGCCAGGGTGGGCCGGCCGACGGTGGCGACCACCAGCTCGGAGGTGGGGGTGCTGGCGTAGGCGCCCTTAGGGGCCAGGAACTGGTGGGCCGCGGCCATGGCTTCCGAGGCACCGAGGGTGGGGGTGACGTTCAGGTTGAGGCCCCGGACCAGCGCATCCGTGCGGCCGAGGACGGCGCCGCCCTTCATGTGCACGATGGCCTCGCCCTCGAAGACGCGGACGCCCTTGTAGAACTGGTTCATGCGGACATGGGCTTCGCCGGTGGCCTCTTCGAACACGTTCTTGGTGGCGAAGCCGGCGTTCCGGTCCAGGCCCAGCTGGAAGACGCGGGCGTCCAGGTGGCGGCGGGCCTCGTCGGCGACTGCGCTGTCCACGGGACGGGCGGCGAAGGCGGGTACCACCAGCAGGGCGGCGGCCGCGAGGCGAAGGGCGAGACGGGACGGCATGATGACCTCCAGGGAGCTTGAGCTCCGGATGGGTGGATGGGGATGACAAGGACTGAGGTGCGTGGATGAATCCTAGGTGCCAGAAGGCAAAACAGCCTTGTTAAGTGTTATGAATTTTTATGAGAATCAATTCTATTTAGAGGTTCAAAGCCGGCCCTGTCACCATCGGGGTTTTGGGGCCGTGGAGGTCCCGCCCCAGATTCCTGGTGACCCCCGGCCGATAAAGGACCCCACGATGACGACCGCGATCCCCGGCGCCTTTCACCCGAGCACCCGGCTCTACCGGTTCACCATCCTGATCTTCATCAGCCTGCTGGTGGTGGGCAGCTACTTCGCGTACGACAGCATCGGCGCCCTGGCCACGACGCTGATCAAGGAGCTGCACATCGACCGCGCCACCATCGGAAAGCTCTATGCGGCTTATTCGGTGGCCGCCATCGCCATTGTGTTCTTCGGGGGCATGCTCTACGACAAGCTGGGGCCCCGCAAGGCCAGCCTCCTGTTCAGCTGTCTTGTCTTCCTTGGCGCGGTCGTCGTGGCTGCGGCCAAGACCAAGTGGATGCTGTTCACGGGTCGGCTCATCTTCGGGGCCGGTTCGGAATCCCTCATCGTGGTCCAGAGCGCCATCATCGCCCGCTGGTTCAAGGGCAAGGAGATGGCCATGGCCTTCGGCATCGCCCTCGCCATCAGCCGCCTGGGAACCCTGTTTGCCTTCAACACCGAGGAACTCATCGCGGACCACTTCCACAGCTTCCGGACGGCGCTCTGGGCCGCGGCCCTGCTCTGTCTGTTCTCGGTGCTCTGCAATCTGGTCTTTGTTGTCATGGATCGGCATGGCGAGAAGGTGCTCTCCCTGCCTACTGCCGGGGCCGGGGACAAGATCGTCTTCTCGGACATCAAGAAGTTCACTTCGTCCTACTGGTTCGTGGTGCTGCTCTGCGTGACCTTCTACAGCGCCATCTTCCCGTTTACGGATCTGGCCGCGGACATGTTCCACGATAAGTGGGGCCTGCCCTCCGTGAACGCCGTGGCAGGTGGTTTCCTGACCAAGGTGTTCTACAACTTCACCCACATGTTCACCACGGCGCCCGGGGTCACCAGCATCGTGATCGCCGCCTCGATGATCTTCGCGCCCTTCGCCGGGGGCCTTGTGGACCGAGTCGGAAGGCGCGCCTCCCTCATGGTGCTGGGCTCCCTCCTGCTCATACCTGCCCACTTGCTGCTGGGAATCACGCACTGGAACCCCATTCCCATGATGGTGGTCCTGGGAGCGGCCTTTGTGCTGGTGCCCGCGGCCATGTGGCCCTCGGTTCCCCTCGTGGTGGAGGAATCCCGGGTGGGCACGGCCTTCGGTCTCATGACGGCCATTCAGAATCTCGGCCTGGGCCTGTTCCCCCTGCTCAACGGCTGGTTGCGAGATAAGACGGGCACCTACACCTCCACGCAGATCATGTTCGCGGGGCTGGGACTGCTTGGGCTGATCTTCGCCTTCTTGCTGCTGCGGGCGGATAAGCGGCACGGTGGCGTGCTTGAGGCGGGATCCTCCTTACGAGGGTGATTCCGGCGAGAGTAGACTTGGGACCGGTTTTTGGAGGCCAAATGACGCTTTGGCGGAGGACCCTCGCGCACCTGGCTGGTGGCCTGGTCGCCCTGGCCGCCCTGCTGGCGCCGGTGGCCTGCGGACCGGAGGCGGCCCCCCCGGTCCAGCCCCAAACCCAGGCCCAGGTCCAGGCGGTCCCGAAGGATGCAATCCCGGTCCATGCCCGCGAGACCCTGGCCTACATCCGCCAGCACGGCTACGCCCCACCAGGCTACGTGGGCGGGCGCATCTTCGGAAACTATGAAGGCGTGCTGCCCCGCTACGACACCCGCCGCAAGCGCATCGAGTACCGGGAGTGGGATGTGCATCCCAAAGCCGAGGGGCGCAACCGCGGTGTCGAGCGCCTGGTCACGGGCAGTGATGGGCGGGTGTGGTACACCGCGGACCACTACCGCACCTTCATCGAGGTGAAGTGATGGCCCGAGACGTGGACTGGTCTTTCCTCGCCTCGACCCAGCGCCCTCGCGTGCACGTGTGGTCCGGTACCCCCTCCGCCCTGGTGGACGCCGCGCCGGCCGGGCCGGGCCGCCCGCTCCGCTGGCTGCGGGGAAGCCGCATGCGGACCCGCGCGGGGCTCATGGATGAATGGGCCGCCGCAGCCCAATTCCCGCCGCACTTCGGCGGCACCTGGGACAGCCTGCGGGACAGCCTCTCGGACCTGCCCGAGGGCGGCGCCTTCCTGATCCTGGAAGCGGATCAACTGCTCCAAGACGCGCCTCCGGATGATGGCGTGACCCTGATGGCCGTCCTGGCGGACGCCGCCGAGGACCTGGCGCCCCAGCCCTTCCACCTGGTGCTCCAGGTGGAGCCCACCCGCCGCAGCGACCTGGTGGAGGGTCTCCGCGCCCTCAGGGTGGCGTTCCGCGATCTCTAGAACTGGGCCTTGAAGGCCTCGAAGGCCGCTCTCAGCTCCGCGAGCTCCCCGCGGAGGGTTGATACCTCGGCTTCGAGTTGGTCCAACCGGCCGGAAGCGGGGCGCGCGGCGGGTCCAGGGGCTGCCACCCCCGTCGGCACGGGGCCCGATAGCAGGTGCGCCACCCTCGCTTCCCGGGCGCCCGGGGCCCGGGCCAGGCGCAGGGCCAGGGGCGGCTCAGCCTCCATCAGGGCGGCGAGGCAGCTCTCCAGTTCGGCAAGGTCGGGGAAGACGTACATGCGGCGGGTGTTCGTGCGCAGCTCACCGGGCGTTTGCGGGCCTCGGAGCAGCAGCTCCGCCAGCAGGGCCGCTTCCTGGATTGAAAGGTTCCACGTGGGCTTGGCGGTGTGGGCCACCTTCAGCACGCGGCCCGGCCAGTGCTCCGCGAGGCCGCGCGCGATAAGGGCATCCACCGCCGCCTGCACCTCGGCTTCTGTCATCGCCAGGACGGGTTCGCGGTTGCTGGATTGGTTACAGGCGTTCACCAGGGCGTTCAAGGACAGAGGATAGATATCCGGCGTGCTGAGCTGCTTCTCCAGCAGGCAGCCGAGGACGCGGCATTCGAAGGGGGCGAGATCGAGATCGGGCACGGGTGCGCCTATCGCCCCACCACGCCCGCCACGGGGCTGCTGGCGCTGGCGTAGAGGCGCTTGGGCATGCGTCCGCTCTCGAAGGCGAGGCGGCCCGCGATCACGGCGTGGTCCATGGCCTGGGCCATCTTGGTGGGTTCGCCGGCCTCGGCCACCGCGGTGTTGAGCAGCACGCCGTCGGCCCCCAGCTCCATGGCGAGCGCGGCATCGGAGGCCGTGCCCACGCCGGCGTCCACGATCATGGGCAGCTGGTAGGTCTCCACGACCTCTTTGATCAGGAGCAGCGTCATGGGGTTCTGCACACCCAGGCCCGAGCCGATGGCGCTGCCCAGCGGCATGACGGCGGCGCAGCCGGCGTCGCAGAGCTTCTTGGCGAGGATGGGATCGGCGTTCACGTAGGGCAGCACCGTGAAGCCCTCCTTCACGAGGATCTTCGCGGCCTCCAGGGTCTCCTCGTTGTCGGGATAGAGCGACTTCTGGTCGCCGATGACCTCCAGCTTCACCCAGTTCGTGTCGAGCGCCTCACGGGCCAGGCGGGCCACGCGCAGGGCCTCCTCGCGGGTGTAGCAGCCGGCGGTGTTGGGCAGCAGGGCGATGTCCTTGGGGATCCAGTTGAGGATGTTGTCCTCGCCCTGGGCGGCCAGGTCGAAGCGGCGCACGGCCAGGGTCACCATCTCCACCCGCGCGGCCCGGTAGCAGGCCTGCATGGTGGCGAAATCCTTGTACTTGCCCGTGCCGAGGACGAGGCGGTTGCTGAAGGTCTTGCCGGCGATGACGAGGGACATGGGGCGCTCCGGAGCTCCAGTCTAGCCCCGGCCGGGGCCCTCAGAGCGGCCGCGCGCCCGGACCGATCAGGGGCAGCCTCCGCTCGCCGCCAGGCCCCCGGTAGACCAGCTGCAGAGGGAGGGGGGCGTAGGGATCCGGAGAGCGGAGGAACACGAGTCCCCGCCGGGTCTGGTTCGCACCCAGGGTCCCCGGGGACCAGGCCTGCTCGCGGAAGAAGGCCTCCAGGTGCCGGTTGCTCCGCGTGGCGATGATGGCGTTCGGAACCCCGATGCATGCCCCGAGGATGGCGAACCCCTGCAACAGGGCCCGGTCCGAGGGCCCGAAGCCACCGCGGTCACTGGCCCCCAGGGCGGCCAGGCCCGGGAGCACGGGGTAGAGGAGGTAGGCCAGGCTCGGCTGCTTCACGAGCTTCACCGCAGCCTCAGGCCGCAGGGCGGCCGTCGCCTCCGGGAGCTCCAGCCGCAGGATCTCCAGGTCGGTGGCGGTGCTGTTCTCCACGGTCAGGACCAGCACCCGGAGGTTCGCCTGGAGGGCCTTCCGCTCGTACCTCGAGTTGTCCCCCCAGGGCTGGAGGACCAGCTGCCCTGAGAGGTCCGCTCCCTGGAGGGTGGCGGGTGGCGGGGCGAGGGTCACGGGCCGGTAGATCCGGGCGCAGCCCAGGCCTCCGAGGATCACGAGAAGGGTGCAGAGCAGGGGTCTCACCGGGCCTCAGCCAGGCGTCAGCGCCGGGTGGGATCGTAGGCGGAGCTGCCCAGGGGGTTCCCCTCCTTGTCCACCAGCTGCACATCCCTGCGGGCGCCCTTGATCAGGTCCTGCTTGAAGGCGGCCACGCCCTGGTCGAGGGAGGTGGAGAGCTGGGTCATGGCGAGGGCGAGGCTCTCCCGGCTCTGCTGGCGGAACGCCTCCTCCCGCCGGGACCAGGTGGAGCTGCCCTTGGCGGTGCCCACGCCTCCGGCCCGGAAGAGGAAGGTGCGCGAAGGCACGTGATAGACGGCCGCGTCCACCATGGAGGTGGTGTCGTTCTTGTCGCCCTTCACCATGTAGGCGCCCACCAGCGTCCAGTAGGTCCAGGCGTACCAGCGGGGGCTGCTGAACTGGACCTGGTCCACGGAGACGAGGGCCACCACGTCCACGCCGAAGCTGCGGGCCACGCGCTCCAGGTCGTCGAAGCCGCCGCCCTTGGTGAGGTAGAGGGAGGGGATCACCTTGAAGCTCTGGGCCCAGGGCTTCTGCTCGAAGACCCGGACCACCTGCTGGTGCAGCTCCTGCTCCTGGCCCGGGGCCAGGGCCCCCACCGGACTGGCCAGGGCGGCCTCGCCCTTGACCTGGGTGGGGTCCGCTGGCACGAAGGCGATGCCCAGCCGCAGGGGGAGCTGGAGGCGGGCCGGGGGGGCGCCCGGGTCCGCCGGCGGCTGGGCCTTGGTCCCCATGTAGGCGGAGAGGCTGCTGCGGCGCTGGACGGTCTCGGGGACGCCGCAGCCCACGGCCAGCAGCGCGAGCGCCGCGAGAAGGGAGAGGATGGACGGTCGCATGGGGCCTCCCGGATCATGGGACTCAATACGCATGCGTATGGATGCCATACGGTATGGTATGGTAAGCTGGTCCGGTTACCTGTCAAGGCCGCCATGCCCGCCCCCAGCAAAAAGCCCCGTCGCCCCACCACGCCCCTGTCTCCCGAGGTCTGGGTCAAGGCGGCCCAGGCCCTCATCATCCGGGAGGGCGTCTCGGCGGTGGCGGTGGAGCCCCTGGCCCAGGTCCTGGGTGTCACGAAGGGGAGCTTCTACTGGCACTTCGACAGCCGGGATGCCCTCATCCGGGCCGCCCTGGTGGACTGGGAGCAGGACCAGAGCGCGGACGTAGTGACCCGCTACGGGGGCATCACCGATCCCCGGCGGCGCCTGCGGGTGCTGCTCTTCGCGGCCTTCGAGGACGTGGAGAACGGCCTCTTCTTCGCCGCTCTGGCGGTCTCCGGCGAGGATCCCCGCGTGGCGCCCTTCCTCCGGCGGGCCACGGAGCGCCGGCTGGCCTTCGGCGCCGAGGCCTTCCTGGCCCTGGGGCTGACCGAAACCGAGGCCCGTCAGCGGGCCCTGCTGGCCTACGCCGCCTACGCCGGGTATTTCCAGCTCCTGCGGACCACCCCCAAGGCCGTGAAGGCCGTGACCGATCTCAGCGGCTACGTGCGCCAGCTGGCGGATGCCCTGGTGCCGCCGGGGCCCTCAGGGAAGGCTTGAACTCCGGCCCTTGGGGGCGTTCCATGGAGCCATCCCCCGGTGCTCCATGGCCTCCATCCTGATCGTCCCCGGCTACCAGAACTCGGGCCCCGGCCACTGGCAGAGCCTGTGGGAGGCCAGCCTGGGGGATGCCGCCCGAGTGGAGATGCCCAACTGGGACTTCCCCCGCAAGGTGGACTGGGTGGAGGCTCTGGATGAAGCCATCGCCGCTTGCACGGAGCCACCCATCCTCGTGGGCCACTCGCTGGGGTGCCTGGCCATCGTCCACTGGGCCGGGAGCCACGACCGGGAGATCCGGGGGGCGCTCCTGGCGGCGCCCGCGGACGTGGAGCGGCCCGACGGCCTGGAGCTCCTGCGGCCGTTCGGACCGATTCCGCGGTACCGGCTGCCCTTCGAGACCATCCTGGCCGCCTCCTCCGACGACCCGTTCCTGGCCCCCGCCAGGGCCCGGGCCCTGGCCGCGGACTGGGGGGCCCGCTTCGTGGACCTGGGGCCCTGCGGGCACCTGAACCAGGCCTCCGGCCACGGGCCCTGGCCCCGGGGCGAGGCCCTCCTCGCCGAATTCAGGTAGCCGGTTGCGGAGGAAGCCCCCGGCATGGGAAGGTGGAGATTCCGATGGAGGAGCGGTCCCCATCAGTACCGGCGGCGAGGGCGATGAACCCGATGACCCGACGGGAAAGGGGAGGATCGCCGAAGGGTTCGCGAATCATCGGCGCGGCCCCTGGACGTTGAGGCGAAAGCCCGGCGGCTGTCGCGCTGGTCACCCGGCGTGGAGGGCCTGAGGCGCGGCGGCGGGAGCCTTCCCACCGCGTTCCAGATGGCACCGTCGGCACGCCGAGGTTTCCATGAACGCCACCCCCGCTGATCTCCGAAGCTGGCTTGCGAACAGTCTCCAGCCTCTGTGCGCCTGCGAGACGACCTCGGGCCGGGAGGACGGGGGGCTGGCCCCGCTGAGGGCACTGCTCTCGGGCCTGGGGGCCGTGATCCACGAACAGCGGGTGGCCGAGGGCCGCACCAACGTGCTGGCCACCTGGGGCCGACCGCGGGTGCTCTTCTCCACCCACCTCGACACGGTGCCGCCCTACCTGCCGCCGCGCCTGGAGGGCGATGTGTTCCATGGCCGCGGGGCCTGCGACGCCAAGGGCCAGATCGTGGCCCAGCTGGGGGCCGTGAAGGCCCTGCTGGCCGAAGGCCGCGAGGGTCTCGCCTGGCTGGGGGTGGTGGGGGAGGAGACGGACAGCGCCGGAGCCACCGCGGCCCTGGGTCTGGCCGATCGTCTCGGGGATCTCAAGGTCCTGATCAACGGCGAGCCCACGGATCTGAAGCTGGCCACGGGGCAGCGCGGCGCCCAGCACCTCTGCCTCCACTGCACCGGCCGGGCCGTCCACAGCGGCAGTCCCGAGCTGGGCCTCAACGCCACCTGGCCCCTGCTGGACTGGCTGCAGCGGCTGCGGGAGCAGCCCCGGCCCGTGGACCCGGCCCTGGGGCCGGAGGTCTGGAACCTGGGCATCCTCCGCGCGGGTGAGGCCCTCAACTCCATCCCCGCCTCGGCGGAGGCGAAGCTCATGGCCCGCACGCTGCCCGGCAGCACCTTCGTGGACGAGGCCCGCCGCCTGGCCCCACCTGAGGGCTCGGTGGCCCTCACCCTGGACGAGCCGCCGGATCGCTACCCCGAGGTTCCCGGTTTCGACCACGCGGCCATGCCCTTCGGCTCCGACGCGCCCACCCTGCGGGCCCTGGTGCCGGACCGCACCGTGGTGCTGGCGGGGCCGGGCAGCATCCGCGTGGCGCACACGCTGGAGGAGCACCTCACCCTCGCCGAGCTGGAGGCGGGCGTGGAGCTCAACCACCGATTGGCCTTGCACTTCCTGGGAGACTGAACCATGTCCACGAAAATCCCCGTCACCGTCCTGGGCGCCACCGGCGTCGTGGGCCAGCGCTTCGTGCGCCGGCTGGC
Organism: Geothrix edaphica; assembly: GCF_030268045.1. Taxonomy (NCBI): domain Bacteria; kingdom Pseudomonadati; phylum Acidobacteriota; class Holophagae; order Holophagales; family Holophagaceae; genus Geothrix; species Geothrix edaphica. The sequence continues at coordinate 518,939 of NZ_BSDC01000002.1, read as the reverse complement.
CAACCACCCCCTCTTCCGCGTCGAGCACCTGGCGGCCAGCGAGCGTAGCGCCGGCAAGCGCTACCGCGATGCCTGCGCCTGGCGCCTCGATGGCGAGCCCTATGGTGGCCTGGGCGACCAGGTCATGGCCGAGGGCACGCCGGAGTTCGCCTTGTCACCCGTGATCTTCAGCGCCCTGGACACGGGCCCGGCCAAGGAGCTGGAGCCGGCCTTCGCGCGGGCCGGGGCCATGGTGTTCTCCAACGCGGCGGCCTTCCGCATGTCGCCGGAGGTGCCGCTCCTGGTGCCCGAGGTGAACGCGGACCACCTGGGCCTGCTGGAGGTCCAGCGCCACCACCACGGCTGGACCGGCGGCATCGTCACCAACGCCAACTGCACGGCCACGGTGCTGGTGATGGCGCTGGCGCCCCTGCACCAGGCCTTCGGCATCGAGGCCGTGATGATGACTTCCATGCAGGCCATCAGCGGCGCAGGCTACCCGGGCGTGGCGAGCCTCGACATCCTCGGCAACGTGATCCCCTTCATCCGCAACGAGGAGCCCAAGGTGGAGGAGGAGACCCCCAAGATGCTGGGTCGCTTCACGGGCAAGGACGTGGAGTTGGCGCCCATGCTCGTGAGCGCCCTCTGCCACCGCGTCCCCGTCATCGAGGGCCACACGGAGGCCGTGAGCGTGAAGCTGAAGGGCAACCCCTCGCTCGATGCCGTGCGCGACGCCTGGCTGGCCTGGAGGCCCGAGCCCCAGCGGCTCAAGCTCTTCTCCGCGCCGCCCGTGCCCATCCATGTCCACACCCTGGAGGACCGGCCCCAGGTGAGGCGCGATGTGGAGACGGACGAAGGCATGAGCGTCCATGTGGGCCGTTTGCGGCCCTGCCCCATCCTCGGGGTGAAGTTCGCGCTGTTGGGCCACAACACGGAACGGGGCGCGGCCGGAGGCAGCATCCTGAATGCCGAGCTGGCCCATGCGAAGGGGTACCTCCGATGATCGTCCTCAAGTTCGGCGGCAGCAGCGTGGCCGATGCGGCCTGCATGCGGCAGGTGGCGGGCCTGGTGAAGGCGGCCCTGCCCCAGTCGCCCCTGGTGGTGCTGTCCGCCATGGGCAAGACCACCAACGGCCTCTTCGGTGCCGCCAAGGCGGCGGAGGCCGGGGACCTGGGCGGGGCCATGGAGCGGCAGCGGCTGATCATGGCCGCCCACCGCAAGGCGGCGGAGGAGCTCTTCGCCGGCGCCGTGCCCGAGGACCTGGACGCGGCCCTGACAGACCTCTTCGGGGAGCTGGAGCTCCTGCTCCGGGGCGTGGCCATGCTGCGGGAGCTGAGCCCCCGCAGCATGGATGCCATCGCCTCCCTTGGCGAGCGCCTGTCCACGCGGATCTTCGCCGCCTTCGCGGGGGGCGCCTGGGTCGATGCCCGCACCGTGCTTCGCACGGACGCCGTGTTCGGCGAGGCCACCCCCCAACCCGAGGCGATCAAGGCCCTCGCGCGGGAACACCTGAAACCCCTGCTGGGGCCGGGCCAGGCTGTGGTCACCCAGGGCTACATCGGCGCCACAGAGGATGGTCTCACCACCACCCTGGGCCGGGGCGGCAGCGACTTCTCGGCGGCCCTCTTCGGCGCGGCGATGGGTGCGGCGGAAGTGCAGATCTGGACGGATGTGGAGGGGGTGCTCACCTGCGATCCCCGGATCGTGCCGGAAGCGCTGCCCATCCCGGAGCTGAGTTTCGCGGAGGCCGCTGAGCTGGCGGCCTTCGGCGCCAAGGTGCTGCACCCGGCCACCATCCAGCCCGCCGTGGAAGCCCGCATCCCCGTCACCGTGCGACATACGCAGAAGCCGGAGGGCCGCTTCACCACCATCTCCGCCGAAGTCCGGACCGGTCGTCCCATCACGGCCCTGGCCAGCCGTGGCCCAGTGACGGTGCTCACGGTGAGCAGCTCGCGCATGCTGGCCCAGAGCGGCTTCCTGGCACGCCTCTTCGAGGTGTTCGGCCGGCGCGGGGTGAGCGTGGACCTGGTGGCCACCGCCGAGGTGAGCGTCTCGCTCACTGTGGAGGCCAACCTGCCCCTGCGGGCCCTGATCGAGGACCTCTCGGCCTTCGCCACAGTGGAGGTGCATGAGGGCCGCGCCATCATCGCCGCCGTGGGTGAGCGCCTGAAGTCCACCTCGGGCCTGGGCGCCCGGCTGCTCTCCTCGCTGGGGGACATCAACGTGGAGATGATCAGCATGGGCGCCAATGAGATCAACCTGAGCCTCGTGGTGCGGCAGGAGCAGGGCGACGAGGCCCTGCGGCGCCTCCACAAGGTGCTGGTGGGAGGAACTCCGTGACGCTCCGCATCGGGCTGTTCGGAAGGGGCCGCCTGGGTTCCGCCATCGCCGCCGAGGCGGCGGAGTCCCTGGCCTGGCAGGTGGGTCGCGGCGACACGCCGGAAGCCGGGGCCGACGTAGCCGATGTAGCCATCGATGCCAGCGTGGCCGAGGCCGTGGAGGCGCACCTCGACTGGGCGCTGAGCACCGGCACGGACCTGGTGATCGGCACCACGGGCTGGTCCCTGCCAGGTCTCGAGGCTCGTGTGGCCGGGCGCATCGGTGTGCTCTCCGCCTCGAACTTCTCCCTGTCCGTGGCCCTCATGGCCCGGTTCGCCACGGTGCTGGGGCGCTTCGCCGCCCTGGAGCCCGCCCGGGATCCCTACCTGGTGGAGCACCACCATCGGCTCAAGGTGGACGCCCCCTCGGGCACGGCCAAGACCCTGGCGGCGGCCCTGATGGCGGGCTGCCCCCGCAAGACGGAATGGACCCTCGGCACGCCGGCGCCCCACCAGCTGAGCCTGGGCGTGATCCGGGCCGGCGCCGAGTTCGGAACCCACACCGTGGGCCTGGACGCACCCGCCGAGGTGCTGGAGCTCACCCACCGGGCCCGCTCCCGCGCCCCCTTCGCCCAGGGCGCCCTGGCGGCGGCCCGCTGGCTCCACGGCCGCAAGGGGGTCTTCACCATGGACGACCTGGCCGCCGATCTGCTCGACCCGCTCTTTGTGTTTGGAGGAAGACCATGACCCTCGATCTGTCCGGCCTGGCCGTCGCCCTGGCCACGCCCTTCACGCCTTCGGGCGAGGTGGACCTCCCCGCCTTCCGGAAGCTGGCGCGGCACGTGGTGGCCGGCGGCGCGGACTTCCTGGTACCCCTGGGCTCCACCGGCGAGGCCGCCACCATCGTCGACGCCGAGCGCGACGCGATCATCTCGGCCTGCCTTGAGGAGGCGGGCGGTCGTCCCGTCGTGGTGGGCACGGGCCACAACGCCACGCGCCAGGCCGCCGCGATGACGAAGCGGGCCCAGGCCCTCGGGGCCCAGGGTGCCCTGGTGGTGACGCCCTACTACAACAAGCCCACGCCGGACGGCCTGGTGGCCCACTACGCCGCCGTGGCCGAGGCCGCGCCGGGGCTTCCGATCGTCGCCTACAACGTGCCGGGCCGCACGGGGCTGAACGTGACTCCGCCGGTCCTGGCGCGGCTCTGGGAGAACCCCCAGGTGGTGGCCGTGAAGGAGAGCAGCGGCAACCTCGCGCAGATCGCGGAGATCGTCCGCCTGCTGCCGAGGGGGAAGGTCCTCCTGTCCGGTGACGACAACCTGGCCGTGGCCTCCATCGCCGTGGGGGCCTCGGGCCTGATCTCGGTGCTGGGCAACGCCCTGCCCCGGGAGACTGCCGCCATGGTCGCCGCCGCCCGCCGGGGCGACCGGGCCGGGGCCCTGCGCCTCCATCAGCAGCTGCTGCCCCTCATGGACGCCCTGTTCCTCGAGAGCAATCCCATCCCGCTGAAGGCCGCCCTCCGCATGCTGGGCCTCTGCGGAGAAGGCCTGCGCCTGCCCCTGGTCCCCGCCGTCGCCGCCACGCGCACCCGCCTGGCCGAAGCCCTCTGCCTCTCCACCGAGGGCACCTTCCCGGGAGTGATCTGATGGTCGTCGACCCGGATACCATCCACCGCTTCTTCAGCCGCTCCCCCGAGGATCTGGCGAATGATCCCCAAGCGCCGGCCATGCACCAGGTGCTCCTGTCCGCCCTGGAGAGCGGGATCGTGCGGGCCGCCGAACAACGGCCGGACGGCAGCTGGCAGGCCAATCCCTGGGTGAAGCAGGCGATCCTCTGCGGCTTCCGGCGCACGAACATCGTGGAGATGCCGGGCGCGGGCTTTCCCATGTTCGACAAGACCGCCTACCCGGCCCGCCACTTCGGGTTGGAGGACGGCGTGCGCCTCGTGCCCGGCGGCTCCTCCGTGCGCCGCGGCGCCCACATCGCCCGGGGCGTGGTGATCATGCCGCCGGCCTACGTGAACGTGGGCGCCTTCGTGGACGAGGGCACCATGGTGGACAGCCACGCCCTGGTGGGCAGCTGCGCCCAGATCGGCAAGCGGGTGCACCTCTCCGCCGCCGCCCAGATCGGCGGCGTGCTGGAGCCCGCGGGCGCCCGGCCGGTGGTGGTGGAGGATGACGCCTTCGTGGGCGGCCTCGTGGGCCTCTTCGAGGGCATCGTCGTCCGGAAGCGGGCTGTGCTGGCCTCGGGCGTGGTCATCACCGGCAGCACCGTGATCTACGATCTGGTGCACGGTCGGGAGCTGCGCCAGGAGGTGCCCGAGGGCGCCGTGGTGGTGCCGGGGTCGCGCCCGGCCTCGGGCGACTATGCCAAGGCTCACGGACTCCAGGTGTCGGCCCCCTGTATCGTGAAGTACCGCGACGACAGGACCGACGCGGCCACCGCCCTGGAGCAAGCCCTGAGATGAACGTCGCATCCCGCCTGTCCCTGCTGAAGCCCTCGCCCATCCGCGCCATCACAGATGGCACGCCGCCTGGGGCCATCCCCCTGGGCCTGGGCGAGCCCACCTGGGACCTGCCGGAAGTGGGCCGGAAGGCCCTGCTGCGGAACCCGGGCCCCTGCGCCTACGTGCCCCACGTCGGGCTGCTGGAGCTGCGGAGGGCCGTGGCCGCCTTCCACGGCGCCCACGTGGACGAAGTGCTCATCACCACCGGCTCCCAGGGCGCGCTCTTCTCGCTGTTCCAGGCCTGGGTGGAGCCTGGCACCAAGGTCCTCATGCCCGACCCCGGCTTCGTGGCCTATCCGGCCCTGGCGCGCATGGCGGGTGCGGAGCCCGTGGCCTATCCCCTGTCGAAGGACCGCTTCCGCCTGGATGCGGACGCGCTGGTCCGCACCCTGGACGCCGCGCCGGACGTGTCCGCGGTGGTTCTCAACCTGCCCTCGAACCCCACGGGCGGCGGCGGGAGCCTGGAGGCGCTCAAGCGCGTGGCCGACGCCTGCACGGCCCGGGGCGTGCTGCTCATCTCCGACGAGGTCTACCGGGACCTGCACTTCGGCACCCGCTGCCCCAGCCTGCGGGACGTGACGGACCGCGGCGTGGTGACCAGCTCCGTGAGCAAGGGCTGGGGTGCGCCGGGCCTGCGCGTGGGCTGGGCCGTGGGGGATCCCGCCTGGCTGGTGCCCGCCCGCACGGTGCACGGCTACGCGGTGACGGGCACGGCCACGCCCGCGCAATGGGCCGCCCTGGCGTTGATCGAACACTCGGAGGCGATCCTGGCCGAGGCCCGCGCCGCCGTGGGGGAGCGCTGGCAGGCCCTGGCCGGGGCCCTGCGCGAGGAGCTGGGCCATGCGGTGACGGCCCCCGACGGCACCTTCTACCACTTCATGCCCCTGCCTGAAGCCGCCCACGCGGACCCCGTGGCCTTCGCCTTGAAGCTGCGCGACGAGGCCAAGGTGGTGCTCATCCCCGGCCTCGCCTTCGGCGAAGGTGGCCGCGGCCACGCGCGCCTCAGCTTCGCCGCCACCCCTGAGCAGCTGCGGGAGGGCGTGCGGCGGCTGGCGCCCTACTGGAAGGGTTGATTCCCTTCTTCTCTATGTCCTCAGCCTCATCCGTCAAGGTCACCATGCCCCGTTCCCTGCATCACCTGATCGAATCTCTGGACAGCCAGAGGGGGGCGCTGCTGGACGGGCTGGAGGCGCTCGACCTCACGGCACTCCAGGCCAAGCCGCGGCCCGGGGCCTGGTCGATCCTGGAGATTCTGGAGCATGTGGTGGTGGCCGAGTCGGTCATCCTGCTGGGGCTCCCCTCAAGGGCGGAACTGGTGGTGCAGCCGCGCGGCCTGGAGCACCGCCTCAAATACTTCCTGGTCCTGCTGGTCCTGAAGTTGCGGATCCCCGTGCGGGTGCCCTCCCGGCGGATGCTGCCGACGGGCCAGCGGTCCCTGGCCGAGCTGCGGGCTACCTGGGACGGGCATGTGCGCTGGCTGCGCGCGTTTGCGGAAGAGGCCAAGGAGGACTCCCACGGCCAGGCCTTCTTCACCCATCCCGTGGCGGGGCCCATCACCTTGGCGCAGGCGCTGCGGATGGACCTGCTCCACCTCGGGATCCACCGCAGGCAGATTGCAAACCTCCGTCCGCAGCTCCTGCGTCCGAAGGCCTGACCCACCCTCGACCTCTCTTCCCATGGGCGCCCCATGACCGCTCTCTTCGCCTTCGACGACGCCACCTGCCAGCGACTGGCGGAGGCCCACGGCACGCCCTGCTTCGCCTATTCAGGGGCGGTGGCGACGGCGGGGTTCAGGGCGCTCCGGGCGGTGCTGCCTTCGCGGGTGCGGATCGCCTACGCCGTGAAGGCCAACCCGCACGCAGACCTGTTGCGGTGCTTCGCCGGTCTGGGCGCCAGCTTCGACTGCGCCTCCATCGGGGAGCTGGAGCGGGTGGAGGCCCTGGGCCTGCCGGCGGGCCGCACCTTCTTTGCCGGGCCCGGCAAGCGGGCCTCCGAGCTGCAGAAGGCCCTGTCCATGGGCGTCCGCGTGCAGGCGGAGGGCTTCGAGGACCTGGCCCGCCTCGACGCTCTGGCCACCCGGGAAACTGCCGTGAACCTGCGGGTGCACCCCGCCTTCGACATCGACGAGGGCAACCGCATCATCGGCGGCAGCGGGCCCTCGGCCTTCGGCGTGGACGAGGAGGCGGTGCCGGCCCTGCTGGAGAAGGCCGCGAGGCTGGCGCACGTGCGCATCAAGGGCCTGCACGTCTTCGCTGCCAGCAACCAGCGCGATGCCGCCAAGCTGCGGGCCATCCACGGCGCTGTGCTGGATCTGGCGAAGCGCCTGCACGAGGCCCATGGCCTCGCCTTCGAGCAGATCGACCTGGGCGGTGGCCTGGGCGTGCCTTACGCCCCGGATGAAGCGCCTCTGGACCTGGCGGCCTTTGGACAGAACTTGTCGGACCTGCTGGCGCGGCACGCCTGGTTCGAGGGCGAGCTGATCCTGGAGCCGGGCCGCTTCCTCGCGGGCCCGTGCGGGGTCTACCTGGCCCGGGTGGTGCGCCTCAAGGAGAGCCGCGGCACCCGCTTCGCCATCCTGGAAGGCGGCATCAACCACCTCATCCGCCCCCTCCTCACGGGCGAGCCCTTCCCGGCGAAGGCCGTGGGCAGGGCCGGTGAGGCGGTCCCCCACACGCTCGCCGGGCCCCTCTGCACGAGCCTGGATCGCCTGGGCGAGGTGCGCCTGCCGGCGCTGACCGCGGGCGACCTGCTCGCCTTCGGCACCACGGGCGCCTACGGCCTGAACGAGGGGATGACCCACTTCCTGAGCCACCCCGTGCCGCCCGAGGTGTGGGTGGACTGAGGTCTCTATCCGAGGAGGGGAAGCCAGGCCGCCTGCTGGGACTTGGGCAGGGTCTTCAGGCGCTCGAGGAGGTGGAGGCGGGCCTGCCAGGACTTGTCGCTGGGGAAGAGGGCCCGGCCCCGGCGCAGATCCTCGGCGGCCTCATCCCACTTGGCCAGGGCCGCGTGGGCCCCGCAGGTGGCGAGGTACAGGCGGGCGGCCCGGGCCCGGAGGTCGGCGTCCTCGGGCTGGGCCCGCAGGAGCGCATCCATGACCTTGGCAGCCGCGTCCAGATCGCCATTCTGGAGGTGCTTCTGGAACTCCGCGAGGCTCGCTCCGGTGGCTCCCCCGGGCAGGGCGGCGCGGGCCTTCTCCAGGAGCTGGGCGGCGGCGGCATCGCCGGGGTTCTGGGCCAGGACCGCCTGGGCCCGGTAGTAGGCGCGCAGCGGCTCCGTCTCCAGGGCGGCCTCGCCTTCGCGGAGGATGGCGGCCGGGGTCTCGGCGAGATCCGGCGCCTGGGCCTGCTGGAGGACCGGGGTCACGGCCGCCAGGCGGGCGGCCTTGACGGCCTCCTTCAGCTCCTGGTCCTGCCGGTAGGTGTGCAGGGCGTAGAGACCCGCGGCCAGGACCAGGACGCCACCGCCGGCCATGGCCCAGACCTTGGGCTCCTGCAGCCAGGGCAGGCCGGACGAGGCCTCCCGGAGCCGGCCCGGGAGGCTGAGACCCTCCCGCGGGGTGCCGGCGGTCCGCGTCACGGAGGCGGGGGGCTCCACCTGGCCGGGATCCGGGATGATGAGGGTGGGCTCCTCCTCGACCATGGCGATGCGGCTCTGGGCGTCTAGGGCGGGGCTCTGGGGGTGCAGGCAGCGCTCAAGGCCCGCCAGGGCTTCGGGATGGCCCGGGGCCAGCTGGAGGGCCTGCCGGTAAGTGAAGGCGGCCTCGTCATGGCGCTGGAGGGTCAGCAGGTGATCCGCCTGCCGCAGCTTCAGGGCCAGGGCCTGCGCGTCGGGATGCACGGCCTGGATGGGCGCGGGGGTGGGGGCCGGTGCAGGCGCCGGTGCGGGCGCTGGTGGGGGAGCCGGGGCCGCCGGCTGGGTCCCCGGGAGGGTCAACTCATGGCGGGCCTGGCGCAGGTAGCCCCGGATCTCCTCCCGCTGGGGTTCCAGGGTCAGGACGTGCTCCCACTTGGAGATGGCCTCCTCCGTGAGGCCCATGTCGTAGAGCTGGACGGCCTCCCGCAGGAGCTTGTCCACATCCTCGTCGACCACGCGGGCGGGTTCCTCCACGGGCGCGGCGGGGGCGGAACCCTGGAGGGGGGGGAGCCCCAGCTCGCGGCGGGCCGCGTTGGCATAGCCCAGGGCCAGGCTGTGCGTGGGATCGATGGCCAGCACCTGCTCCCATTTCTGGAGGGCGTCGGGCACCTGGCCCATGTCGTAGAGCGTGCAACCCTGGATCACCAGGCGGTCGGGCTCCTCGGAGGAGACCACGGGGGTGGCCGGGGGAAGGGGCTCGGGCACCGGGGCGGGAGCTGGTTCGGGTTCCGGGGCAGGTTGCGGGGCAGGTTCCGGGGCGGGAGGCGGAAGCGCCGCCTCAGCCTGGGCCTCCCGCTCGGCCAGGAGGCGCTCGCGCAGGGCCACCAGGCGCTCCCGGGCTTCGGTGTGGGTGGGCTGCTGCTTGAGGATCGCCTGCCAGATCTGGCCCGCCTTGACAATCTCGCCCCGGGCGAAAAGCTCGTCCGCCTGGCGGAGGTAGGGCGCGTAGGGGTCTGGCGTCATGGTGTCGCTCGGCTCGGATCTGTGGGAGCAGGGGTTCAGTGCAGCGGGTACTCGTTGGTGTTGCGGATCAGCAGCATGAAGGTGCTGTTCCCGCAGGTGAATTCCTGCTGGCTGAGAAGCTGGACCGTGCCGGTGATGCGCTCGCCGTTGACCTGGGTGCCGTTGGTGGAGTCCTGATCGGTGATCCATACGGTTCCATCCCCCCGGATTTCCAGCACCGCGTGGCGGCGGGAAGTCTCGGGATCCTGGGTGATGACGTCACCCTCCTCCCGACCGAGGACGATGACGGGCCGGTCCAGCACCTGCACCGTGGAGGCCTGGGGGCCGGTGAGGAAGGCCAGGCTGAACTTGAACCCCGCCGGCAGGCCCGCCTGCTGGATGCCGGCGGCCACCAGGATGGAGTCGCGGTCTCGGCGGGCGGTGGTGAAGGCCGAGGCCAGCGTGGCCTCGTTGGGGGGTTCCTGCTCGGGGATGGGCATCGTGAGGGGCGGGGGCGGGAGGGGCTCCTCCTGGACCGGCGGCAGACTCATCGTCGTCGCCGGATTGGCCACCTCGAAGAGGTGGGCGCACTTCGGGCACTTGAACCGCTTGGCTCGGGCTTGGCCGAACCGGCTGTCGTCGTACTGGAAGCGGGCCTGGCAGGCCGGGCACACCACAATCATCGGGCCCCCGTGTGATCTCCAGTGCAGTCTACCGCTACTTCTTCCGGGTGGCGAAGAAGCTGAACTCGTTCCGGAGGGGAATGCCCTCCGGGAGCTTGAACCCGGTCACCGCGGCGGGCAGGGCCTGGTTGGTCTTCAGCGGGCCCAGCTCCACCAGCCAGGAGTCCCCGCTGCGCTCGACCCACTGGACCTGCCGGGGCAGCCACGTCTCCTTGTCCACCCAGAGGTTCAGGGCCTGCATCCGCTTGCGCATGGAGAGGGTGCGGGGGGCCATGGCCAGGAGCCAGGTGCCGGGCAGATCCTTGGCCTCGCCCAGCTGGATCTGGAAGTACTCGGACAGGTAGCTGAGCTTCTGGCCGAGGCCCAGGAACTTCCGGTTGGCGTTCTTGATGAGGCCGATCTTCATGAGCTCGCCGGCCTTGGCCTCGGGGCTGTAGGAGATGAGGGCCTTGGGGGTGAGGTGGAGGATCAGGTCCTCGGGCGGCTGGAAGGCGAAGTGGGCGAACTCGGAGCCCTGGAGGTAGAGGGTTCCCTTCGTCACCGAGGGCGTCTTCAGCAGGGCCCGGCGCAGGGTCAGCGTGAAGGGGCACTGCAGCGTCTGCACCTGGGCCTGGGCGGCGTCGAAACGCTCCACGGCCTCCCGCAGCGAGGGCGGCGCGGTCTGGGCCCCCAGGGGGAGCGCCAGCAGAAGGCGGAAGAGGGCGCGGCGGATCATCGGGCTCCTTCAGGCGACCGGGGGGAGGGCGAGGGGCTCCCGCTGATGGGCCACGTGCAGCGCCGCCGGGGTGCCCCGGAGGATCTCCTCGGCGGCGAACCGGGCCAGGCCGGGATCGTTGTTGGACTCGCTCAGGTGCGCCAGCACCACCTGCTTCAGCCGCGGGGAGGTCACCCGGCCCAGCAGCTCGGCCATGGCGGCATTGCTCAGGTGGCCCACGCGGCTGAGGATGCGGGCCTTGAGTTGGGGGGGGTAGCTCCCCTCGCGAAGCATGTCCACGTCGTGATTGGCCTCCAGCACCAGCAGATCCAGGTCCTGGAGGTGGTCCGCCACCAGGGCCGTGGGGTGGCCCAGGTCGGTCACGACGGCCGCGGCGATGCCCCCGGCCTCGACCCGGTAGGCCACCGGATCCTCCGCGTCGTGGGGGAGGGCGAAGGGCAGCAGGCGCCAGCCTTCCCAGTCGGTGGGCCGGCCGGCCTCCACCTCGATCCAGCGCGCGGCGGGGATCTCGATGCCCTGGATCCGCTGTACGGCCGAGCGGGTGGCGGCGGTGGCGAGGATGGCCCAGTCCGTGCGCCGGACGATGACCCCCACCGCCCCGATGTGGTCCGAGTGCTCGTGGGTGAGGGCCAGGGCCCGCACGGACCCGGGCTCCAGGCCCAGGACCTCCAGGCGGCGGCGGATCTGGAGCAGGGAGATGCCCGCATCGATGAGCAGGGTCCGGCCGCCCCCGGAAAGGGCGTGGCAGTTCCCCTTGGAACCGGAGGCCAGGGCCGCGTAGTGCATGGCCCAGGATAGCGCCTACACTGACCGCATGAAGCTCTCTCTCCGCCCCTCCTCGACCCTGGATCTGGAGATCCACGTGGCCCATCGCGTGGCCCTGTTCCGCGACATGGAGATGGGCTCCGAGGACGGGCTCCGCCGCATGGCCGACACCTTCCGCGTCCAGCTGCGGAACTGGCTGGTGACGGGCCAGTGCCGGGGTTTCCTCCTGGAGGATGAGGGCCGCCCCGTGGCCGGCGTGCTGATGCTGATGCGGGAGACGCTCCCCACGCCGGTGACGCCGCTCTCGGTGCGGGGCTACCTCTTCAACATCTACACGGAGCCCACGCACCGCCGCCAGGGCCTGGCCGCCCGCCTCACGGATGCGGCCCTGGATCTGGCCCGCGACCTGGGCCTGGAGATCATGGAGCTGCACGCGAGCCTCGAGGCCGAGGGCCTCTACCAGCGCATGGGTTTCGTGCCCACCAGCGAGATGCGCCTGGTCATGGGGGCGGGGATCAAGACTCCGAAACTGTGGAAGAACCGCCACTGACTCCGCACCACAGGCCCTACATCACGCTCTGGGTCTCGGCGAAGGCGCGGCTGATCTCCAGGAAGACCTTCTCCTCGTCGGGCTTCAGGGCCACGGCGCGGGCGAACCAGGCCGCGGCCCTCTTCCGCTGCCCGGCCACCAGGAAGGCCCGGCCGAACCTCAGGAAGCGCTCCCAGTCATCCTTCTCCAGGGCCGCCAGGGCGAGCATGTAGCGCTCGGCCTCGGCCACGAGGCCCACCTCCGCCAGGTCCACGCCGGTCTGGGCGAGGGCCTCCTTGTTTTTGGGATCGCGGGTGAGGATCTTCTCGTAGCCCTCCAGGGCCTCCGTCTTGTAGCCGTGCTTCAGCCAGGCCTGGGCTATGAGGTGGAGCACCTGGCCGTCCTTGGGCTCGCGCTGCTCGGCCTCCCTGAAGGCGGCCTCCGCCCGGGGTTTGTCGAGGGCCGCCAGGTAGGCCCGGCCGAACTCGGCCAGGTATTTGGCGTCCCGGGGCTTGATGGCCCGCGCCCGATCGGCGCAACCCCCGAGGATGATCCGGCGGTCACCGTTGAAGAAGGTCTCGTCGAAGACCGGGGTGGCTTTCGGGGCCTGGGCCGCGAGGCTCAGGGCGCTGAGGGCGAGGAGGGGAAGGGGGCGCATGGTGGGCCACTCCGGAAAGCGGGGCTCAGGGGGTCTCGGGGTAGGTCTCCGTGGCGCGCATGTCCCACTCCACTTCGAACTGCACCTGGAGCGCGGGCCCGGCCTTCGGATTTCCGCCCGCCCGCCAGACCGTGAGCGTGTTGGTCCCGCGCCACCGGCCGGGCGTCCCGGGGTCCGGGTGCAGGTCCCACACTTGGTCCTGGCGGCCCGAATCGCCGCCCTCGCCCTGGACTTCGCGGTATCCCACGAGGTAGAGCCGGGTGGCGTCGAGGAAGCCGGACACCGGCGGCTGGGCGCTGCCCTCGACCCAGTGGGCCGCGGCACCCACCTGCAGGAGGCCCGTGGTCGCGTCGGGCTTGGCCACCCAATCCCGGGGCCAGGACTCGGACTCCTTCAGGAGGGCCTTGTCGCCCCCGGAGATGCGCTGGATCTTCACCCGCTGCCTGAAGACGCGGTGGCTCCGGACCGCCAGGGGACCTGCGGCCGGGCCCGGTCGGCCGGCATCGACGGCCTTGAGCAGCGACTCGTAGTCGAACATCGTCAGGGTGGCCTCGGCCGCCCCGTGGAGGCCCTCCAGCTTCCCGCCCTGGGCCGTGAGGGCCTGGGCGTGCTTCTTCATGGCGGCCAAGTCGCCGAGGTGGGCGGAGACGAAGAAGCAGTGGACGAGCTCGCGGACATTCAGGTCGGAGCGGCCGGAGACGGCGGCATAGGCCGTCCTCATCCGGCCCAGGTCCAGGAGCCGCCAGGCCAGTTCCAGCCGCAGGCCATCCCGGGAGCGGGCGAGCTCCCCCCCCACGCCCTCCAGCAGCGACCAGGCCTTCAGGAGATCGGCCTGCCCGCGGGCCGCCTGCAGGTAGGTCTGGTCCTTGCCGTGGTGGAACCCCCGGATCAGGTTGGTGGCCCAGAGCCACGTGGCGGCGGCGTAGCGGTCCTTCTCATTCGCCTTGGCGGGATCCATGGCCAGGGCGCCGGCGCGGAGGGGGCTGCCGTCCTCAAGATCCTTCTTCCCGGCGGGATCCTGCCGTTCGAGGCGGGCCATGGATTCCAGGAAGGCGCGCTCGTCCTGCGCGGCAAGGGTGAGCGTGGCGAGGACGAGGAGGACGGCACGCATGGATGCTCCTAGAGAGGGATGTTCCCGTGCTTCTTGGGGGGCATGGTGTCGCGCTTGGTCTCCAGGAAGGCCAGGGCCTTGACCAGCTTCTGGCGGGTCTCGCGGGGGAGGATGACCTCGTCCACGAAGCCGTGCTCGGCGGCGATGTAGGGGTTGGCGAACTTCTCGTTGTACTCGGCCACCAGCTCGGCCTTCTTGGCGGCGGGATCGGGCGCGATGGCGATGGACTTGCCGTGCAGCACGTTCATGGCGCCCTCGGCCCCCATGACGGCGATCTCGGCCGTGGGGTAGGCGAAGTTGAAGTCCGTACGGATGTGCTTGCTGGCCATCACACAGTAGGCGCCGCCGTAGGCCTTGCGGGTGATGACGGTGATCTTGGGCACCGTGGCCTCGCAGAAGGCGAAGAGCAGCTTGGCGCCGTGGCGGATGATGCCGCCGTGCTCCTGGGTGACGCCCGGCAGGAAGCCCGGCACGTCCTCGAAGGTGATGAGCGGGATGTTGAAGGCGTCGCAGAACCGCACGAAGCGCGCGCCCTTCTCGCTGGAGGCGATGTCGAGGACGCCGGCGTAGAAGGCCGGCTGGTTGGCCACGATACCTACGCTGCGGCCGTCGATGCGGGCGAAGCCCACGACGAGGTTGGGCGCGAAGGCCTCGTGCACCTCGAAGAAGTGGGCGTCGTCCACCACGCCGCGGATGATGTCGCGGATGTCGTAGGGCTTCGAGGGATCGTCCGGCACCACCTTGTCCAGGTCCGGGTTCTCCAGGGGCATCTGGGTCTTCGGGGCCTTGCGGGGGGCCTCGCCCAGGTTGTTGCTGGGCAGGAAGGAGAGCAGCTCCCGGGTGTGGGCCAGAGCCGCCAGGTCGCTCGGGGTGACGAAGTGGGCCACGCCGGACTTGGCCGCGTGGGTGCTGGCGCCGCCCAGCTCCTCCTTGGTGACCTCCTCGTGGGTGACAGCCTTGATGACGTCGGGGCCCGTCACGAACATGTAGCTCGAGCCCTTCACCATGGTGATGAAGTCCGTGATGGCGGGGCTGTACACGGCGCCACCGGCGCAGGGGCCCATGATGAGGCTGATCTGGGGGATGACGCCGGAGGCCAGGGTGTTGCGCAGGAAGATGTCGGCGTAGCCGCCCAGGCTCACCACGCCCTCCTGGATGCGGGCGCCGCCGCTGTCGTTGAGGCCCACGACGGGGCAGCCCACCTTCATGGCCAGGTCCATGATCTTGCAGATCTTCTTGGCATAGGCCTCGCTGAGCGAGCCGCCGAACACCGTGAAGTCCTGGGCGAAGATGGCCACAGGGCGCCCGTCCACGCGACCGAAGCCCGTCACCACACCGTCGCCGGGGATCTTTTCCACCCCCCAGGCCCGGTGGACCATGAGGGCATCCATCTCCTCGAAGGAGCCCTCGTCCAGGAAGGCGGCGACGCGCTCCCGGGCCGTGAGCTTGCCGCCCTCGTGCTGCTTCTGGACCCGCGCCTCGCCGCCGCCGGCCAGGGCCTGGGCATGCTTGGCTTTCAGCGTCTCGATCTTCTTCTCGAGGGACATGGGGACTCCCGGGCACGGAAAACGGGCAGCGGATCGTTGGGGGATCAGCTGTCAGTTTAACCGCGCCGGGCTCCGGAAGCCCTAGCGGATGGGCCGGGGCTGGGTCATGGCCTCGAGGCTGAAGGCCTCGTCCAGCTCCGCGGGGGTGAGGTAGCCCTTGCGGAGGATGAGCTCCCGGACCGGCACGCCGGTCTCCAGGGCCTCCTTGGCCACCTCGGTGGCACGTTTGTAGCCGATGGCGGGCATGACGGCGGTGACGATGCCGATGCTGTGCTCCACCAGGTCGCGGCAGCGGTCGCGGTTGGCGGTGATGCCCACGATGCACTTGGTGGTGAGCACGTTCACGGCCGCTGTCAGGGTGCGCAGGCTGGTGGCGAGGCTGTAGGCCAGGATGGGTTCCATCACGTTCAGTTGGAGCTGGCCGGCCTCGGCGGCCAGGGTGATGGTGAGGTCGTTGCCGATGACCGAGAAGGCCACCTGGTTCACCACCTCGGGGATCACGGGGTTCACCTTGCCGGGCATGATGCTGCTGCCGGGCTGCATGGGGGGCAGGTTGAGCTCGCCGAAGCCGCAGCGGGGGCCGCTGCTGAGCAGGCGCAGGTCGTTGCAGAGCTTGCTGAGCTTCACCGCGGCCCGCTTCACCACGCCCGAGAACATGACGAAGGCGCCGGTGTCCGGCGTGGCCTCCACGAGGTTCTCCGCCAGCAGGATTTCCAGCCCCGTCACCTTCCGGAGCTCCTCCACCACCACCTGGGGGTAGTTGGGATCGGCGCAGATGCCCGTGCCGATGGCCGTGCCGCCCATGTTCACCTCCAGGAAGAGGCGGGCGGTCTCCTGCAGGCGCTGGATGTCCTCGCCGGTGGTGACCGCGTAGGCCTCGAACTCCTGGCCGAGCGTCATGGGCACGGCGTCCTGCAGCTGGGTGCGGCCCATCTTGATGACATCGGAGAACTCGCGGCCCTTGGCGTGGAGGGCGGCCTTCAGGCGTTCCATGGCGTCCAGCAGGTTCTTCAGCATGAAGATGGTGCTGAGGCGCAGAGCGGTGGGGTAGACGTCGTTGGTGCTCTGGCCCAGGTTCACGTGATCGTTGGGGTGGCAATGTCCGTAGTCGCCCCGCTTGTGGCCCAGCAGCTCCAGGGCGCGGTTGGCGATGACCTCGTTGGCGTTCATGTTCGTGGAGGTGCCCGCGCCGCCCTGCACCATGTCCGTGGGGAAGTGGCCGTGCCAGTGCCCGTCGATGATCTCCTGCGAGGCGCGGTCGATGGCATCGGCGATGGCCGGGTCCAGCAGGCCCAGGCGGGCGTTGGCTCGGGCCGCGGCCTGCTTCACCATGGCCAGGGCGCGGATCATGGCCGGAAAGTGGCTGGTGGGCGTGCCCGTGATGGGGAAGTTGTGCACGGCGCGCAGGGTCTGCACGCCGAAGAGGGCGTCCTCGGGCACGTCCAGGGGGCCGATGAGGTCGGATTCGCGGCGGGTGCGGCCGCTGGCGTAGGCCTGCTCCCGGCCGGTGCGGGGCGTGGCCGAGTAGAGGATGCGCTGGTGCAGGACGTTGGCGACCTTGCTGAGCACGGCGATGGCTGCGGCGCCATCCTGCCCGAGGCTCTGGAGGACGGCTTCGCGGTCCAGGTCCAGCAGCACCGCGGAGGTGAGGGCCGCGCCCGTGGCCGTGTGGGTGCTGACGGCCAGGAAGGACTGCTCGCCGGCCACGTCGCCGGGGCCCAGGATGACCACGGGCTCGGCGCCCTCGCCGTTGTCGCGGGTGATCTCGACCCGGCCCTCGGCGATGACCGTGGCGCCCTTGCGGGGCTCACCCTGGGTGAAGAGGCGGGTTCCCGCGGGGACTTCGCGCCGGCGGGCGGCTTTGGCGATCAGGCCCAGGTCGGCGTCGGACAGCCCCGAGAAGATTTCGCAGCGGCGAAGGACAGACGTGATGGCATCCATAAAAGACCTCCGGCCCGATCCGAGCCTTCGGCCATGCTACCGGGGCCCTTCTGCGATTCGGTCACGAATCCCCGCGCTGGAACACGAGGGAGGTGTTGATGCCGCCGAAGGCGAAATTGTTGGAAATGAAACAAGCCGCGTCCAGGTCGCGATGGGTGAACTGGAGGTAATCCAGATCGGCGCAGCGGGGATCGGGCTCGACCAGGTTCAGGGTGGGGGCGATGCGCCCGGCCCGGGACATCTCGATGCCCATCCAGGCTTCGAGGGAGCCGCAGGCGCCCAGGGGGTGGCCCATGTAGCTCTTGAAGGAGGTGATGGGCACGCGCTTCTGGAAGACCTCGCGGGTGGCGTGGCTCTCGGCGATGTCGCCGTACTCGGTGGCGGTGCCGTGGGCGTTGACCCAGCCGATGGCATCGGCCGGGAGGCCGGCATCGGCCAGGGCCAGGCGCATGGTCTCGGCCATGGTGGACTGCTGGGGCTGGGTGATGTGGGCGCCGTCGGAGTTGGTCCCGAAGCCCAGGATCTCCGCGTGGATGCGGGCCCCGCGGGCCAGGGCGTGGTCCCGGTCCTCGAGGATGAGGGTGCAGCCCCCCTCGCCCACCACCAGGCCGTCGCGGTCCCGGTCGAAGGGCCGGGGGGACTGGTCGGGGGCGTCGTTGCGCTGGCTGGTGGCGTACAGGGTGTCGAAGACCGCCGCCGTGAACACCGACAGCTCGTCCGAGCCGCCGGACACCATGATGGTCTGGCGGCCCTCCCGGATGGATTCGTAGGCGTAGCCGATGGCCTGGCTGCTGCTGGTGCAGGCGGTGCTGGTGGGGATGACGCGTCCCGTGAGGCCGAAGTACACCCCGATGTTGACGGCGGCCGTGTGGCTCATGGCCTGGATGTAGCCCGTGGCGCTGAGGCCGCCGATGCGTCCCGATGCCAGGCTGCGGCCCAGGGACACGATGGGATCCACGCTGCCGAAGGAGGAGCCGTAGGCCACGCCGACGCGGCCGCCGCGCAGGATCGCGTCATCCAGGAGCCCGGCATCCCGCAGGGCCAGTTCCGTGGCGCGGACCCCCAGGAGGGCCACGCGGCCCATGGAGCGCACCATCTTCCGGGGATAGTGGGCCGGCACCTCGAAGCCCTCGATGGGCACCCCGAGGCGGGTCTGGATCTCGGGATACTGATCCCATTCCCGCATGACCTTCACGCCGCTCCGCCCGGCGGAGACCGCGCGGTCGATGGCCTCCCAGGTCTCGCCGAAGGGGGTGACGCCCCCCATGCCCGTCACCACCACCCGCCGCATCAGACCAGTCCCCCGTTCACGCCGATGACCTGGCGCGTGATATAGCCCGCGGCGTCCGAGCAGAGGAAGCCCGCCAGGGAGGCCACGTCCTCGGGCTGGCCGACCCGGTCCATGGGGATGGCCTTCAGGGCATGTTCGAGCACGAGCTCATCCACCAGCTCCGATTCGATCAGGCCGGGCGCGATGCAGTTCACGGTGATCCCGCGGCTGGCCAGCTCGACGGCCAGGGCCTTGGCGGCACCGATGAGGCCCGCCTTGGCGGCGCTGTAGTTCACCTGACCGCGGTTTCCCACCACCCCGGAGACGCTGGAGATGCAGACAATGCGCCCCCCCTTGCGGGTCTTGATCATCGGGATGAGGAGGGGCTGGACCACGTTGAAGAAGCCATCGAGCCCCACGCCCAGGACCAGGTCCCAGTCCTCGCCGCTGAGGGCCGGGAAGGCGCCGTCCCGAGTGATGCCCGCATTGCAGACGATGCAGTGGTAGGGGCCGTCGGCGGCGACCTTCGCCTCCAGGCAGCGGGCCGCTTCCGCGCGGTCGGCCACGTCGAAGGCGATCCAGTCGGCCTGGCCGCCCTCCGCGCAAATGGCGTCCACCACGGCCTGGGCCTCGTCCACGCGGCTGCGGCAGTGCACGGTCACACGGTAGCCGTCCCGGGCCAACTGACGGGCGATGGCCCGGCCGATGCGGCCGCTGCCGCCCGTGACGAGCGCGTTCCTGGGGGGTTGGGAGGAGGGTTCGTTCATGGGGCTTCGACGGCTTTCAACGTAGCACGGGCGAGGGTTTCGGCCCCACGCCGGACCTGGCAGGAGAAGGCGCTGGGGCCGGCCTCGTCGAGGAAGATGAGCCGGGCCTCCACCTCGAACTCGGTGCCAAGGGGGAAGGTCGGCACCATCGCCTCGAACCGGCGGGTGCCCAGCAGGAAGCCGATGCGGGGCGCGCGGCCCGCCTGGAGGTGGCGGTTCCCGCTGAAGGCCGCGGCCGCCTGGGCCATCCACTCGAGGGCGAGCCAGGCCGGGGCCGCGCCGCGGTCATCGAGGTACCAGGCGCCGGGCTCCACCCGCGCGCTGGCGAGGCAGTGCTCCTCGGAGAGGTCGAGGATCCGGTGCAGGAGCAGGGAGGGGCCACGATGCGGAAGCAGCGCTTCGGCGGGGAGCGGGTTTTCGGTCATCGGGCGGGTCCCAGGATCAGGCTGAGGTTGTTGCCGCCGAAGGCGAAGGCGTTGGACATGCAGATCCGCGCTCCCCGGAAGGCTGCGCCGTCGGTCACGAGGTCCAGGGCCGGCAGGTCCCGGTCGGCCTCCCCGTCCCAGCGGTGGGGCGGCAGGAGCCCGTCGGGATTCCAGGCCTCCTGGGCCAGGAGCCAGCAGAACGCCAACTCCGTGGCCGCGGCGGCGCCGAGCAGGTGTCCGGTGAGGGGCTTGGTGCCGCTGCAGGCGATCCCGGCGGGGAAGACGACCTGGGTGGCGCGGCTCTCCATCTCGTCGTTCTTCGCCGTGGCCGTGGCGTGCAGGTTGAGGTAGCCCACCGCCACGTCCGGGCCCGCCTCGGCCAGGGCCGCGCGCATGGCAGCCTCCGCGCCGGCACCGGAGGGATCGGGCGAGGAGATGTGATGGGCGTCGCTGGAAGCGCCGGCCCCCAGCAGGGCCACCGCCGCGGGTTCCTTCCGGAGGATGAAGAGGGCCGCCCCTTCGCCCACGTTGATGCCGGCGCGGTTCCGGCTCATGGGATTGCAGGGGCCCGGGGAGACGGATTCGAGGGAGGCGAACCCGTTGAGGGTCAGCCGGCAGAGGGAGTCCGCACCGCCGGTGATCACGGCATCGCAGAGGCCCAGCCGGAGCAGGTTCCGGGCCGTGACCAGGGCCTTGCCGCTGGAGGTGCAGGCCGTGGACACCGTGATCGCCGGCCCCTGGAGCCCCAGGAATTCCGCCAGGAAGGGGGCCAGTCGGCCGATCTCCTGCTGCCGGTAGTGGAAGCCGGCGGGCAGGGTGTGGTGCTGCTGATGATGGGCGACGGCCCGCTCGGCGGCCTCGATGCCGGAGGTGCTGGTGCCGAGCACCACGCCGACGCGGTGGGTGCCGTGACGGCTGATCTCCCGGTCCACCTCGGCGCGGATCTCCTCCAGGGCGAGGAGGAGCAGACGGGTGTTGCGGGAATCGTCGGCGGCGAAGCGCTCCGGCAGTGCCTCCAGGGCTCCCCGCACCCGTCCCACGCGGGCCGTCCGTCCGGGCAGCCAGCCCTCTTCGTCCACCAGGCCCGAGGTGTCTCCGCACAGCAGCCCCGCGGCCACCTCACGCTTCCCCCGCCCCAGCGCGTTCACAAGACCCAGGGCGGAGAGGTGGCAGGGCGCGACCGGCGTCATGGGAGGGCCCGCTCGATGGCGGCGACCATGCCAAGGGGGGTTCCCGGGCAGAGCTCCCCGGTGGCCGAATCGACGGGCAGCTGCCGGGTTCGGCCCCGGGTGAGGCGCTCGCCGGTGGCCTCGTCGCGCACGGTGTAGGCGATGCCGATGCGGGCCTCGTACTCCTCGAGCCGGGCCTCCACCAGGATCCGCTGACCGTAGCGGAGGGGGCGGATGTACTTCACCTCGCAGGTGACCACGGGCCAGGCGCACCCGCTGGCCAGCATGTCGGCCACGTCCAGACCGGCGCGGCGCATGAGGGCGGTGCGGGCGATCTCGAAATATTTCAGGTAGTGCCCATGCCAGACGACCCCCATCGAATCCACATCATGGAAGGGGATTTCCAGGCTCACGGAAGTCTGCAGGAAGGTCATGGTCGGGGGGATCCGGCGGGCGGTGCGATCGGCGGGAGTGGAAGGGGCTCCGCCTCTCCCCAGAAGTCATAGAAATTAAACCACTGGAACGGCGTCTCCCGGCACCGCGCCTCGATGGCCTGGGCATACCGCCCGAGCCAGCTGCGGAGGGCCACCTCCCGCCCCTTCCGCGGCAGGTCCACGCGCTCGGCGAAGGGCTCCATGTGGATCCGGTACCGGGGGCCGTCCTTGATGCAGAAGAAGAGGTAGACGGGGCACTGGAGCAGGTGCGCCAGGAAGAGGGGGCCGATGGGGAACGGCGCGTCCCGCCCCAGGAAGGGGATGTCCAGGGTGCGGCCATTCTCGGAGGCGGGGGGGCGGTCTCCGACGATGAAGAGGCTCTCCCCTCGGGCGATGCGCTCCTCCAGCAGCAGGGCGGTCTCGGGTCCGGCCTCCGCCACATGGATCAGGTTGGCGTTGTAGTTCGGATTGATCCGCCCCAGGAGCTCCTGGAACCGGATGACGTGCTCAGAGTAGATCACCGCGTTCAGGCCTTGAATCCCGCGGGCGGCGCCGAGGCCCCGCAGCATGTCCAGGTGGCCCAGGTGGGCGCTGAGGAAGAGGGCGCCGCGGCCCGAGCGGATGAGGTCCTGGAAGGCCTGCTCTTCGGGGAAGACCAGCTCGGCGTCGCTGGCGTCCATCCAGGCCAGGAAGCGGTCCACATAGGAGAGGGCGAAGGTCCGGATGTGCCGGTACTGGGCCCGGAGCCCGGGTTTCACGGGCAGGTCCGGGAGGGGCCCCGCATGGCGGAAGAGGCGGTCGAGGTACTGGCTCGAGGCCCGGCGCGCGGCGCGGCCCGTCAGGAAGAAATAGGCGGCCAGGATCTCCGTGAGCCAGCGGAGGCCGCGTGCCCCCGTCAGGCGGAAGATCAGGTGGGCGGTGCGCAGGCCGAGGGCCGTGCCCCGCTCCCGGATCCTGGTCCACCGGTGGTCCCGGGGGGCCTCGCGCCGGAAGCGCCGCCCAAGCAGGACCGGCAGGCGGAGGAGCATGCCCAGCACCAGCCGGGTGTGCATCCGCGTCAGCCGCAGGTTGTCGCGGACCAGGTGGAAGTGGGAGACGCCGTCCTCGGGATAGACCACCCGGACCGGGGCGTTCACCACCGGCACCCCCGCCCAGTGGAGGCGCACGATGGCCGCCGTGTCGAAGTCCATGCGGGCCGGCAGGGTGGTGTGCGCGAGGAGCCGGCCCACGGCTTCGAGGGGATAGAGCCGGAAGCCGCAGAGGGAGTCCCCGATGTCGAAGGAGAGGGTCTCCAGCCAGACCCAGGCATGGGTGAAGCGGCGGCCGAATTTCCGGGCGGCGGGCACGGAGGCATCGTAGACCGGCACTCCGGCGATGACGGCGTCCGGCCGCGCCTCGCCGAGCACCAGGAACGGGGCGACCGCGGCGGCATCGTGCTGGCCGTCCGCATCCACCTGGAGGGCATGGGTGAAGCCCTCGGCCCGGGCGCGGCGGAGGGCCTCCACCACGGCCGCGCCCTTGCCCCGGTTCACGGGCCACCGGGACAGCCGGAGGCCGGGCTGGGCCGCGGCCGCCGCCTCGAGCTGGCGCCGGGTGGCCTCATCGCTGCCATCGTCGTGAATGAAGAGGGGATGCCCGCAGGCCAGGAGGGCGTCGAGGGTCCGGCCCAGGGCGGGCCCGGGGTTGTACACCGGCACGACGAGGCAGGGACGGAAGGTCATGGGGCCGGCGTGAAGACGAGGATCCCCGCAGATTTCGGTCCCTGGCTTCCCGTGTACCGGAACCGCAATTGCCGTGCGTCTGGCGTCCAGTCGAGGTGCAGCTCCAGGGGTTCGTCCGGCCGGATGGGGGCCTGGAACTTCAGGTGCTCCACGCCCTGGAAGGTTCCCAGGGGGCCGAAGGTGTCCTGCCCCAGGCGGGCGGCCCAGTCGACCTGGATGAGGCCGGAGAGGATGGGTTGGCCGGGGAAGTGGCCGTCGAAGGCCGGATGCCTGGGTTCCACGCGCAGCGAGTAGCCCCCGGGGGTGGAAGGCAGCGCCTTCAGCGCCTGGGGGTAGGGGATCACGACAGCATCTTGTGGATCGCCGCCACCACGTCCCGCACGGTCCGCACGTCCTTGAAGTCCTGGGCGCTCACGCGGCGGCCCGTGAACTCCTGGAGCTGGATGGCGAGCTCCACGGCATCGATGCTGTCCAGGTCCAGATCCTTGAACAGGTGCGAGTCGAGGTGGATGGAGGCGGGATCGAGCTGGAAGGAATCGGAAAGGACTTCGCGCAGCTTGACGAGGATGTCCTGCTCGGTCATCACCATGGGGGGTACTCCGGAGTTCAGATGGTCACCTGGCGGTGGCTCGAGACGAAGGCCGCGAGGCTGGCGGCCGTGCGGAAATGGTGGGCGAAGGTGGAGGTCTCCTCGCTTTCGAGGTTGAGCTTGTAGGCCTTCTTGAGGGCCAATCCCAGCTCGAAGGCATCGATGGAGTCGAGGCCGAGGCCATCCTTGAACAAGGGCTGCTCGTCGCCGATCTCTTCGGGCCGGATGTCTTCGAGGTCAAGGGTTCGGACGATGAACTGCTTGATCTCAGTCGGCGTGATGTCCTGCATGGGTGGTTTCCTGGTTGAAGCGACCTTCGAGCCAGCGGGTCAGCTTTCGAGCGGCCAAAGGCACCGGTAGACCCTCAAGGTCCGACCAGGGCACCTCCAGCTGCTCAGTGGCTCGAATGCAATAATCGCATGAATCCCGGGGGATCTCGAACCACCTGTGACCCTTGGCCAGCAGCGGTGGAGTGCAGCTGAGCAAGAGGGGCAGGACGGGGGGCCTGGACCGGAGGACCAAGTGGGCTGCCCCCCGGTGGAAGGCGTGCGGCTGGTGCGGATCCGTCCGGGTGCCCTCGGGGAAGAGGAGCAGGGCCTCGCCCCGTTCCAGGGCCCGGGTCCCGGCTTCGAGGACGGACTCGGGACCCAGGGCGGGGATGTACCCCGCGGCCCGCACCACCCGGCCGAACAGCGGGTTGGTCCAGATGCCCTCCTTCACCACGCAGGTGAGCCGCTCCAGCAGGGCCAGCAGCAGGACGACATCGAGGTAGCCAGGGTGCGTCGCCAGGATCAGGGTGCCGTCCAGGGCCCTGCGTTCCGGCAGGCGCTCGGTCCGGAGACGGAAAAGCCCGGCCGTGGAGAGGAACCAGACCATCCCCTTGAAGAACCGGTGGATGACCCAGCGCGTGCGGCGCTGGAGGGCGGCGGGACCCCCGGGGCCCAGCCGCAGCAGGGGCAGGCCCAGCAGCGAGAAGAGGATTCCCCCCACGCCCAGGGCCGTGAATCCCACGGCGCTGGCGGGGATCTTGATGATCCGGCGCATGGGGCTACGCCACGCGCCAGGCCCACGCGCCGGTCACCCAGGGCCCTCCGGGCACCTCGAAGGCGAGGGCGTCGGGGCCTTCCCTTGATCCGTCGACTTCCGGCGGGCGGTCTTCCGGCGACCAGGTCAGGATCAGGTGGTGGATCGCGGGGAGGCCGATCAGCAGGGCCAGCGCGTGCAGCGGACGCGGAGCCTCGTCGAAGTCGGCGAGCAGGGGCGGAAGAGGGGCGTCTCCGTGGACGAAGAGGACAGGCCTTCCAGGATCCGCCGCGTGGATGGCCTGGGCTTCCACCAGCCCCCAGGCGAAAGACTCCGGTCCGGCGGCCAGCGAGCTGGAGGGGCTGGGATCCCGCCGCGCGATGGACCAGATGCCAGCGGTGGCGTTGTGGACGTTCATGGAGAACTGCGTGGGGGAGGGGAGCAGTCCTTGGGCCAGATCCTCCAGCACGGGCACGGTCCGGACCGCCTCGCCGTGCCGGGAGGTGAAGACCGAGGGCATCGGTCCCCGGTCGCCGGCGGCCCGGTGGGCGCAGTGCAGCATGGCCCGACCCAGGGGGCTGAGGCGCCGGCGGATCAGGGGATCGAGGTAGGCCACGTCCGGGGGGCCGGAGGCCCGGTCCAGGAACGGAGACCGGACCTCCGGACCCTCCTGGGACCAGATCGAGGCCCTAAGCAGGGGGATCGTGAAGGTGTGGGGCATCGGGTGGTCCCGGAGGGCCGGGGGGAAGGAACCGGCGGGCCTAGGGAACGGCCACGACCATGGCCTTGCCGGCGAGCACGCTCATGAAGACCTCGTCCGACAGCAGGCGGGTGAGGACGTCCATCACGGTGTCGCTGAGCACTTCGTGGTAATTCTCCAGCTTGTAGGAGCGGCCGAACCGCGTGGCCTTGCCTGCCACCACGCCGCGCCACACGACCTTGTCGCCGGACCGCACCTGGATGATGAGCCTCAGCTCGCCCTGGTAGGTGCCCGTCTCGATGACGGAGAACCGGACCAGCTCGCAGCTGACCACGGCGCCGCCCTCGGCGGGCTTGTCCACGACGGGAAGGCCGAGATCCTTCATCTGCTCGATCAGCTGCTTGGTCAGGAAGGCCGGGACATCATCCGTGGTGCTCACGTACCGGGTGTAGGACTTCTCCCGGTTCTCGCCGATCACGGTCTTGTCCTTGCGGGTGTCCGTGATGGGCAGGAAGACGATCTTCCTGGCGGCGAAGGGCGTGAGATTGAGGGTTCCCGTGGCCTCCAGGAGCTTCGACGTCGGCTTCCACACCAGGGGCGTGTCGATGGTCGGGCCATCTGCGGCCAGGAGCCCGGGCATCAGGCCGGCGCAGAGGAGGAGGAAACGGAGGGGTGAGCGGAGGCGCATGGGGGCTCCTTGGAAGGGCGGGCACCGGCCCAGGGGCAGGCGGTACCGGAGGCCCGCATCCGTGTCCCGACCGAAGGGTCGGGAAAGGGCAGATGGAGGAACGATACCTTGCGGAACAGGAGCCTGGCTACTGGTATCGGGGGCCTTCCCCGGTGGGTTCAGCGCGCTGCCGGGTCTTTCGTGATGGCGTCCTCGCGGAGCCGCTCGCCGCCCACCACGTGGAAGTGGAGGTGGAACACGCTCTGGCTGGCGTTCGTGCCCGAATTGGAGATGAGCCGGAAGCCGTCCTCGAGGATGCCCTGGTCCCTGGCCACCTTCACGCAGGCGCTGAGCAGGGCCGCCCGGGTCTCCACGGACAGGTCATCCAGCTCCTTGAGGCTGGCCACGTGCTGCTTGGGGATCACCAGCAGATGCACCTTGGCCCGGGGCCGGA
This sequence comes from Geothrix edaphica, assembly GCF_030268045.1. Lineage (NCBI taxonomy): Bacteria > Pseudomonadati > Acidobacteriota > Holophagae > Holophagales > Holophagaceae > Geothrix > Geothrix edaphica. The sequence goes on along the minus strand of NZ_BSDC01000002.1, from coordinate 492,393 downwards.
TGTCCCAGAAGGCCAGCACGTACTGGTTCTCGTACACCTTCCGTGAGGGCGCGGTGCCGGCGATGATGCGGCAGAAGACACAGTCGGGGTGCGGGACGGGAGCCGGAGCCGCGGTGGAGGGGGGCGCAACCTGGGCCGCCAGGGTGGTGCCGAGGATGAGGGTGAGGACGGCGACGGCGGCCCGCAGGCTGGAGCGGATCATCTCCCGCTCTTCTTCCAATCAGCGAGGAACCCTTCCACGCCCTTGTCTGTGAGGGGGTGCTTCAGCATCTGGTCGAAGACCTTGGTGGGGATGGTGGCCACGTGGGCGCCGGCCAGGGCCGCGTCGGTGACGTGGCGGGGCTGGCGGATGGAAGCCGCCAGGCACTGGGTGGCGAAGCCGTAGTTCTCGAAGATGGCCACGATCTCGCGGATGAGCTCCATGCCATCGAGGTTGATGTCATCGAGGCGGCCCACGAAGGGGGATACGTAGGTGGCGCCGGCCTTGGCGGCCATGAGGGCCTGGGTGGCGCTGAAGCAGAGGGTCACGTTGGTGTGGATGCCCTCGGCGCTGAGCGCCTTGCAGGCCTTGAGGCCCTCGGCGATGAGCGGCAGCTTCACCACCACGTTCTTGTGGATCTTCGACAGGCGGCGGCCCTCCTCGATCATGGCGGGGGCCTCCAGGCCGATGACCTCGGCGCTGATGGGGCCGTCCACGATCTGGCAGATCTCCGCGATGATCTCCTCGAAGGGCTTGCCGGTCTCCTTGGCGATGAGGCTCGGATTGGTGGTCACTCCGTCCAGCACGCCCAGGGCGTTGATGCGCTTGATCTCGTCGATGTTGGCGGTGTCGATAAAAAACTTCATCTGGGTCTCCGGAAAGGGAGGACCTCACCTCCGGGCTGGCGCAAACCAGCCGGCGGTCCTGTGGGGCCCGGGTCCCATTCTCCCATGGTCCCCGGGAAAGCCGAAGGGCCCAGACCAGGGCTACACTATCCGGACTGCGGAGTGAAGCTGAATGGCCAGCCCGGAAATTCGAGTCCTCGACAAAGGTTTCGTCCGTCTCATCGACCACATGGGGTCGGACCTATCCGTGGTGAATGCGGCCCGGGTGTCCTTCGGCAAGCGGAGGGAGGCCTTCGAGGAGGGCGATGCCAAGCTGATCGGCTACCTGGCCGAGCACGAGCACACCTCGCCCTTCCGCCACACGGCTCTGACGCTGCACGTGAAGGCGCCCATCTTCGTGTTCCGCCAGTGGATGAAGCACCGGATCGGCTCGGAGTTCAACGAGATCAGCGGCCGCTACGTGGAGTTCCCCGAGGACGAGTTCTTCGTGCCCGCAGCCTTCCGGCGGCAGGCCAAGGTGAACAAGCAGGGCAGCGAGGGCGAGATCGACGAGACCGGCCGCGCCCGGGCAATGGAGAGCTACCTGGAGAGCTGCCGGGGTGCCGTGGCCCACTACAAGGAGCTGCTGTCGCTGGGAGTCTGCCGAGAGCAGGCCCGCTGCGTGCTGCCCCTGGGGCTCTACTCCGAGGTCTACTGGACCGTGAGCCTCCAGGCCGCGGCCCACTTCATCCGCCTGCGGGCCGACAGCCACGCCCAGTGGGAGATCCAGCAGTACGCCGCCGCCGTGCGGTCCGTGGTGGAGCCGATCTACCCCGTGGGGCTCAAGGCCCTGCTGACCTCCGGGAAGGGATGAGCACCCCGCCCCTCAACCCCGCCCTGTTCCACCTCGACCGGGAGCACCTCTGGATCATGCACTGCTCCGAGGGCCCCGTGCCGCGGGCTTCGCTGCGCACGGTGCGGGCCTTCATGCACAAGGAGCTGCGCCCCTGGGAGGTGCGCTGGGAGGAGGACTTCCTGGGCATCCCCGTGGCGCTGCGCGCCGAGGCCGCAGCCCTGCTGGGCGGCCGCTCCGAGGACATCAGCCTCAGTCCCAGCACCTCCACGGGCCTCGTCTCGGTGGCCCAGGGCTTCCCCTGGCGGCCGGGCGACGAGGTGGTGGCGCCCCTGGGTGAGTTCCCGTCCAACGCCTGGCCCTGGCTCGCCCTGAAGGGGCGGGGCGTGACCTTCCGCGAAGTGCCCCTCTGGGAAGGGCACCAGGCCGGGGCCGACGCCTGGTCGAGCCTGCCGCCCACGGTGGCAGCGGACCCCGAGGCCAGGCTCATCGCCGCCCTCGGTTCCCGCACCCGCCTCCTGGCCCTTTCCTGGGTGCGCTTCCAGGATGGCCTCAAGCTGGATCTTCAGCGCCTGGGGCGGGCCTGCGTGGACCGCGGGGTCCGGCTCGTGGTGGACGGCATCCAGGCCGCCGGCACGGTGCCAGCCGATCTGCAGGGCCTCTCGGCCTTCGCCACGGGCGGCCACAAGGGCCTGCTGGCGCCCCAGGGCATGGGCTTCCTGTGGACGGACGAGGCCTTCCGGCAGTCGCTGGCGCCCACGGGCACCTGGCTGTCGGTGGAGCAGGCCACGGACTTCTCGCGACCCTCCACGGACTTCGACCGGGCCTGGCTGCCGGATGGCCGGGCCCTGGAGCCGGGCGGGCCGAACCTGCTCCAGGCCTCGGCCCTCCTGGAATCCCTCCGTCTGCTCAACGGGGCCGGGGTCCCGGCCATCGCCGCCCATGCGGCCGGGCTCCAGGTCCGGCTCCTGGAGGCGCTGGCAGACTCAGCCTGGACCGCGGAATGCCGCCGGCTGCGGGACCTGCTGGAAGCGGGGCGACTGGGGTCCATCCTGGCCTTCCACCATGGCGGCGCCGGTGCGGACCATCTCCAGGCCCTGCTCCGGTCCGGCTACCACCGAGGCGTCTTCGCCTCCGTCCGCGAGGGCTACCTGCGGGTGGCCTTCCACGGCTTCCACACGGAGCGGGATGTGGATCGCGTGGCGGAGTGGCTCGAGAGCCCCTGACCCCCCGGCCGCCGGGAAGCTCGAAGCATGTGGCCACAACCTGCGAGGTATCATCGGCCCCTGAAGCCTTCGCCCGCCTGCAGGCACTTCATTGATAATGGCCTTCTGAGGAGTAGACATGCGCATGCTGTTCGCCGCCCTGCTGTCCCTGCCCCTGCTGGCGGGGGGCGGGGGCACCGTGGCCTTCAAGCAGACGGCCTTCCTGGCCGAGGTGGCCGCCACGGACCAGGAGAAGGCGAAGGGCCTGATGTACCGCCAGAGCCTGGCCAAGGACCGCTGCATGTTCTTCATCTACGGCGAGGAGGGCAGCCACGCCATCTGGATGAAGAACTGCCTCATCGCCCTGGACGTGGCCTGGGTGGACGCCGAGGGCCGCGTGGTGGAGACGGCCGAGCATGTCCCCCCGTGCAGCCCCATGCGCGGCGATGACTGCCCCACCTACGGGGGGACCGTCCCCGCGCGCCACTTCGTCGAGTTTCCCGCGGGCACCTTCAAGCGCATCGGCCTGAAGAAGGGCGACCGGCTGGGCTGGGACTTGGTTCTGGACGATGGCCGCGGCTTCCGGGGCGGCGCGCCCATGCCCAAGGCCAGGAAGAAGTAGCCGGTCCTAGTCCCCGTTCTTGGGGGCGCCCTTGCGGGGTGGGCGGGTGAGGGTGCGCAGGTGCTCCGGGGCCGGCGGCAGCTCCGCCAGCTCCAGGGGACTGAGGCGGTCCGCCAGCAGCTTCCAGGCGCGGGCCTGGCGGGGCAGGCGCTCGGCCTGGATGACCTCGAAGCCCTGGGCGTAGCTCACGAAGGGCGGCATCACCAGGGCGAAGCCCGTGTAGAGGAAGGCGGGAAGCCGCATCCAGTCCGGCTCCGCCGCGGGCCCGGGGCTGGGCACGGCGAAGAGGGGGTGCACGCCGCCATTGATCCAGAAGCCCTGGGACGAGTCATGGCGGGGGTAGACGAAGATGCGGCGGCGGTGCATCAGGGTGAAGGGCCCCACCCGGTGCTGCTCCACGGGCTGGATGCCGGTGCCCTCGAGGGCGGGGCCGACACTGCGGTCCGGGTGCCCCACCACCTGCACCACCTGGCGTCCGCCGCCTTTGAGCTTGCGGAAGATGGTGCGCAGTTCCTCGGCCTCGTCGCCTTCCACCGTGCCCTGGCTGGGCTTGAGGTCCCCCAGCAGGGCGATCTGGACGGGAGCGTAGTCGTCGATGAGGCTGAACACCCGCTCCCAGATCTCCGTCTGCTGCGGAGGAGGCAGGGGGTCCGGCCGGCGGCGCCGGGCGGCGCCCATGCCGAAGAAGAGGTCCGCCAACACCAGCGTCTTCTGCCGGGGCAGCCACACGGCCCGCCGGCTGTCGAGCACCACATCCTGGTTGAGCTGGACCTGCACGGGGACCTCCAACCTTCCATTGGAACACAGGGGGTCCCAGAATCCGGGTGGGGGGGATCGGTGCAGCACGGCCAGGGCCACTACCTGAAGCTCGAATGGCAGGGCGAGAGCCGCCGGGTCCTGGTCCACGACCCGCCCGGAGCCGCGGGCCGGTTCCTGCCCCTGGTGGTCGCCCTGCACGGCACGGGCGGCACGGCGCGCATCATGGCCTCGCTCTCGGGTCTGAGCCGCCTGGCCGACGAGCGGGGCTTCCGGGTGGCCTACCCCCAGGCCCTCGGCGAGGCGGGCCTCGAGGATCCCGAGCGCGGCTCCGCGTGGAATGTCGGCCCGGGGCTGGGCTGCCCCCTGCACCCGGACACGGATGACGTGGCCTTCCTCTCGGCCGTGGTGGACCGGGTGGATCGCCACGCACCGGTGGACCCCCGGCGCCTCTTCGTGGCGGGCTTCTCCAACGGGGCCCGCATGGCCTACCGGCTGGCCCTCGAAGCGCCCTGGGTGGCCGCCATCGCCGCGGTGGCGGGAGCCCCGGTCTGGGGCCCGGCTCCGGCCCGGCCCGTGCCCACCCTGGCCTTCCACGGGACGGAGGATCGGCACATCCCCTACGGCGGGGGCGTGGGGCCCCAGGGCCGGCGCGTCCCGGCCCTGGCCGCCCCGGAGGCCCTGGCCCGCTGGGCGGCCCTGATGGGCTGCCACGAGGGGCCGGTCCGGGATTCCCTGGAAGCCCACGACCTGCGGGTCTGGACGGGCGGCGACTGCGAGGTGGGCCTCTGGACCGTGGCGGGCATGGGGCACGCCTGGCCCGGCGGCCGGCCCTACGTGGCGGGGGCGGATCGGCCCGTGCCGGACCTCTCCGCCAGCCACCTCATCTGGGCCTTCTTCGAAGCCCACCCCCTGGAGGCGCTGTGAGCCCGGAGGCAAATCATCTGCTGGCGGGTCTCGGCACAGGCCTCTGCGGTGGCGTGCTGTCGGGCCTCTTCGGCGTGGGGGGCGGCGTCGTGATGGTGCCCCTGCTGGGTCTCGTGCTGCATCTGGATCAGCACCGCGCCCAGGGCGCCACCCTGGCGGCCATGCTGCTGCCCACGGGCCTGCCGGCGGTGCTCCAGTACCGCAGCCGGGGCATCCACACGAGCCTGCGCCTGGTGGGGGTGCTGGTGCTGGCCTTCCTCTTCGGCATCTACGGCGGGGCCCGGGTGGCCAACCTCATTCCCTCGGAGCCCCTGCGCTGGGGCTATGCGGCCTTCCTGGTGCTCCTGGCCCTCAAGACCTTTTTCCGGCGTGAGCTGGAGCCCGTGGACCGGACGGTGGAGCCCCTGGACCTGTCTACCGGTCTCTGGACCGCCGGGGCGCCCATCGGCCTGCTGGCCGGGGTGGTCTCCGGACTCACGGGCCTGGGCGGCGCGGTGGTGGTGATCCCCCTGCTGGCCTCGCGGTTCCGCATGACCCAGCACGAGGCCCAGCTCACGAGCCTCGCCATGCTGCTGCCGCCCATCGGCCTGCCGGGCGTGTACGTCTACGCCAAGGCCCAGGGCGGCCTGCCCTGGGGGGTCATCGCGGGTGTGGCCCTGGGATTCGCCATCGGGGCCCTGGCCGGCGCCCGGGTGGCCACCCGCGTGCACGGGGCGAAGCTGAAGCAGAGCTACGCCGTGGTGGTGCTCCTCATGGCCCTGCTGGTGGTCCTGCGGGGACGCTGACCGTCGCTTAGGCTATCCTCGACCCGGAGGTTGCCGTGCCCCTGGATGTCCCGACCCCCCTGTACGTGGGGGAGCGCCTGCGAGACCTGATCCTGTGCTACGCGGGGCCCTGGGCCTTCCTGCCCTACATGCGGAACCGCGAGGATTCAGAGCTGCTCTGGCATGCGCGCCAGGGCGTCATCCTGGCCTTCGCCGAGTGCGCCGTGACCCTGGCCATGCTCATCCTGGGCCTCTTCCCCATCTTCGGCGCTGTCTCCATCCGGTTCCTCCTGCCCCTCTGGCTGCTCTGGTGCCTGGGCATGTCGGTGACGAGCATTCTCCAGGCCACCAAGGGCAAGAAGCACCGCATCCCGGTGATCCACCAGTTTGTGGACTACCTATAGGCGTTCAAGATCAGCATCGCATCGCCGTAGCTGAAAAAGCGGTACCGCTCCCTCACAGCCTCCGCATAGGCGGCCCGGGCGAGCTCGAGGCTTAGCAGCGCGGACACCAGCACGAAGAGGGTGCTTTCCGGCAGGTGGAAGTTGGTGAGCAGGTGGTCGGCGGTGCGCAGCCGGTAGCCGGGCGTGATGAACAGCCGCGTGGCACCCTCCCGGGCGAGGCGGGAGCCATCCCAGGCGCCTTCGAGGGTGCGCAGCGAGGTGGTGCCCACGCAGAGCACGGGGCGGGAGCGATCCCGCAGGACAGGCTCCAGCCGGCCCGCCGTGGCGTCGGGGATCTCGAAGCGCTCCTCGTGCATGGCGTGGTCTTCCAGGCGCTCGGCGGTCATGGGCCGGAAGGTGCCGAGGCCCACATGGAGCCGCACCGGATGCCAGCCGCAGCCGCGGGCCTCCAGGGCTGAGATGAGCTCCGGTGTGAAGTGGAGGCCCGCCGTGGGCGCCGCCACGGCTTCCCCTTCCCGGGCGGCGAAGACCGTCTGGTAGCGGGTCTCGTCCTCGGCCTCAGCCAGGTGCTCGATGTAGGGCGGCAGGGGCAGGCGGCCGATACGGTCGATCTCGTCCCAGTCCAGGCCGTGCTCGGCGTGCACCCGCACGGCGCGGAGACCTTCGGGCAGGGTCTCGAGGATGTCGAGGCGGGCCAGCTCGGCACCAGAGACGGGATCCACCACGGCGGCGGTGGCTCCGGGCTTCAGCCGCGCCCCGGGCTTCACCATCGCTTCGAAGCGCCCCCCGCCCAGGCTGCGCAGCAGGAGGGCCTCGCCCGCGCCGCCGCCGCTACGCCGCAGGAAGAGGCGCGCGTGGCGCACCCGCACGTCGTTGGGGACGCAGAGGCTGCCCGCGGGCACGAGCTGCGGCAGATCGCGGATGGCGCGATGGGACCAGGCACCCGTCTGCGCGTCCACCACCAGCAACCGCGCTCCATCCCGGTCCGGGGCCGGGTGTTGCGCGATGAGTTCCGGGGGCAGGTCGAAGTGGAAGGCGGAGCGGAGCATCAGGCCAGCATCACGCTTCGGCGAACTGCAGCTTGTGCAGGCGCGCGTACTCGCCGTGGCGGGCGAGCAGGTCGTCGTGGGTGCCCTGCTCGACGATGCGCCCCTGCTTCATGGCGCAGATGCGGGTGGCCCGCTGGATGGTGCTGAGGCGGTGGGCGATCACCAGCGTGGTGCGGTCCTGCATGAGGGTCTCCAGGGCGGCCTGCACGGCCCGCTCGCTCTCGGTGTCGAGGGCGCTGGTGGCCTCGTCGAGGATGAGGATGGGCGGATCCTGCAGCAGGGCCCGGGCGATGGCGAGGCGCTGGCGCTGGCCGCCGCTCAGGCTGGAGCCCGTTTCCGCCAGGGGCGTGTCGTAGCCGTGGGGCAGGGTGGTGATGAAGTCGTGGGCGTGGGCCTTCTTCGCGGCCGCGATGACGGCTTCGCGGCTGGCCTGCTTGCCGTAGGCGATGTTGTCGTGCACCGTGTCCATGAAGAGCAGGGTCTCCTGGGTGACGATGCCGATGATCTTGCGGAGCTCGCGGGGGTCGAGGTCCCGGAGGTCGAGGCCGTCGAGGGTGATGCGTCCGGCGGTGGGATCGAAGAAGCGGGGCACCAGGTTCACGAGGGTGGTCTTGCCGCCCCCGCTGCCGCCCACCAGGGCCACGGTCTCCCCGGCCCGCACCTCGAGGTCGATGCCGCGCAGGACCGGGTGTTTCTCATCGTAGGCGAATTCCACACCCTCGAAGCGGAGCAGGCCCGGCCGTGCGGGCACCGGCTTCGGGTCCGGGGTCACGGGCAGCTCCGGCTTCCGGTCCAGCATGGAATAGACCCGGTCCAGGCTGGCGGAGGCCACCTGGATCTCGTTGTTGAGCTTGGTGAGCCGGCGCAGCGGGTCGTAGAGCGCGTAGATGGCCAGGATGTAGGTGAGGAAGTTCTCGGTGGTGAGGGTGCCGGCCTTGAAGCGGCCCGCGGCGTAGGCGGCGAGGCCCGCCAGCAGGAGGCCCCCCACCAGCTCCATGATCGGTGTGGAGAGGGCCGAGGCCCGGGCGCTCTTCATGCCCAGCCGGTAGAGCTCCTGGTTCTGTACCTGGAAGCGGCTCACCTCGTAGGATTCCCGGGCGAAGGCCTGGACCACGCGGATGTTGCTGAAGACCTCCTTCAGGCGCTGGAGCAGGCGGCTGGAGGCTTCCTGGTTCCGGTGGTTCACCTTCCGGATGCGCTGGCTGAGGCGCTTCACGGGCAGCACCACCAGGGGGCCCGCCAGGAACAGGGTGAGGCTCAGCTTCCAGTCCATGTAGAGGACCGTGGCCAACATGGTGACGGCCACGCAGATCTCGCGGACGGCCTCCGCCAGCTGATTGCTGGCGATGCCCTGGACGGCGCCCACGTCGCTGATGCTGCGGGTGATCAGCTCGCCCACGGGATGCTTCTGGAAGAAGGCGGGCTCCTGGGCCAGCAGGTGGGCGAAGAGCCGCTCGCGGAAGGCCTGGGTGGCGCGGATGCCGCTGCGGACCATGAGCAGGGTGCCGGCGTAGGTGAAGAGGCCCTTCAGGGCGAAGAGCAGCACCAGCACCAGGGGCACCAGCAGGCCCGTGCGCAGGGCGGAGGCTTCGGGGAGGTGGGCCATGACCCAGGCCCGGAGGTGCTCGAGCTGGCCGAAGAGGCCTATCTGGGCCCCGCTCAGGGCATGGGCCTTGCCATCGTCGAACACGAACTTGATGGAGGCGATGAGGGCGCCCTGGCAGAGCCCGGCCAGGAGCAGGAGCAGCGAGGCCCCCGCGATGAGGGGCGCATGGGCACGCAGGTGGTCGTTGAAGAAGCGCAGGAGTCGCGACATGGTCAGCGATCAGCTTAGCCGCTCTGGCCCGGCCCTGCTGTCGCCCCGGCTACTCGACGGTCACCGTGACCGTGCTCTTGCCGTCATCGAGGCTGAAGAGCTCCGTGCCCTTGGGGGAGTTGATGGCCTGGTCCATGAGGCGTTCCAAGTCCACGCCCTTCCTGCGGGCCTGGCGCAGCTGTTCGTCCGAGAGGTAGCCGCCCACGGCCCGGGCGAGGCCCAGGGTCAGCCGCACGGTCAGGGCCTCGGCCTTGGCCCGCTCCTTCACGCGGATCACCAGGAAGCGGCCCTGGGCGGGGCCCGCGGCCTGGGGCTGGACGCCCATGGCCTGCAGGGCGAGGCGGCAGGCCTCGGAGGAGGCATCGGCCCGGAGGCCGGCCTGGAGTACGGGGACGGCGCGGCCATCCCGGCGCTTGGCCAGCTGGAGGGCGGCCGCGATGCGGACCTCCTCGCGATCGTCGGACAGGGCCCCTGCCAGGCCCGCCTGGGCACCGGGGCTGTCCCACTGCCGGACGCCCCAGCAGCGCACGCGGTTCAACCGGGCCTCCTTGCCCAGCAGCCGCTGGTCGGGATGCTTCGCGAGGAACTCGGTGTAGGCCTCGGCGGCCTCGTCCCAGCGCTGGTCCTGCTCCAGGCTGGAGGCCAGCCAGTAGCGGGCGTCCGGCACGCGGGAGGACCCGGGGAACTCCCGGATGAGCGAACGGTAGGCTTGGGCGGCCTGATACCAGCGCTGGGCGTAGCGGAGGTCGCGGCCCTGCCGGAACAGGGTCTCCACGGGGCTTTCCGGGGCCGCCAGCAGGATGGCGGCGGGCTCCGGGGAGGCGGGTGCCACCAGGGCGGGTACGGCCAGCAGGAGGGCCAGGGTCATGCGCCGTCTCCCCTCAGGCGGCGCTCCATGCGCTCGGCCTGGCCTTCCAGGTTGTGGGCGGCGGCCCACTGGCGGAGCTCGCGGGCGCGCTCGACGCTGAGGCAGTCCTCCTCGAAGGCCACCTCGGACAGCCAGGTGTGCAGGCTGGCGCGGATGGCTTCGGCCTCCTGGAGAGGCGCCCCCTGGGCGGCGAGCTGATGGCTGGCCTCCAGCAGGGTCATGGCCGTCTCGCGCTCCTGGCGGCGATCCTCCTCGCCCTTCTTGCAGAGGGCGGGGTTCTGCTCGAAGTCCTGGAGCAGGGTGGAGCTCTGGCGGAAGAAGGCGATCCAGGCGCGGTCCTGGGTGCGCTTGCGGGCCAGCTGCTCGAGGCGGGCCGTGTCCCGGGCCTGGGCGCGGAGACTCTGGGTGTGCTGCATGGTGTAGGCGGCCGGGACCAGGGCCACCAGGAGGACGGCGGCGGCGGCCAGGGTCCAGGAGCCGGTCCAGCGGGTGCGGGGCGCGGGGGCGAGGCTCTCGGCCAGGGCCGGGCCGTGGCTGCGGAGGGCCAGGTGGAGCTCCAGCAGCTCGGCCAGCTCGGCCTGCCGGGCCGGATCCTCCGGCCAGAGCTCGGGCTGCTCGAGCAGCTCGAAGCCCCGGGCCTCGTCGAGGAGGCTGGGATCGGTTCGGTGGGAGTCGGCGGGGGTCATGGCTGGGGTCCAAGGGTCTTGCGGAGTTTCTGGAGGCTTTGGAACAAGGTGGCTTTCACGGTGCCCTCTGCGCAGCCCAGATCGAGGGCGATCCGCTTCACCGGGTGTTCGTGGACGTAGTAGGCGAGCACCATGGCTCGCTGGCGGGGGGTCAGGCCGTCCAGGGCTCCGCGAAGGGCCTGGATCCGCCTGCCTTGGTCCACGGATTCCCAGGGTGAAGCCTGGTGGGGGTCCGGAGCATCAAAGGTCTCGGGAGGGGATACCTCTCGCCCTCGTCTACGCAGATGGTCCGTTGCCGCATTAGCCGCCAGTGTAAAAAGCCAGGCGGCCACCGGACGGCCCTCCTCGAACCGCTGGCAATGCTGGAGACACTTGAGGAACACCTCCTGGGCCAGCTCCTGGACCACCCCGGCCTCGCCCTGGAGGCGGCGGTGCAGGAAGGCGCAGAGGGGCCGCTCGAAGCGGGCCATGAGGTGGGCCAGGGCCTCCTCGCGCCCGGCCTTGAGCTGGGCCATCCAGTACTCAGGGGACTCCGTCTCCGGCGGGAGAGACCCGGAGGTGTCCACGGGCTGGGGAGACGCCGCGCTCATGCCTTGGGGATCCCGGTCGGCAGGGTGAGGGAGAAGCCCGGCTGCCCAAGCTTCTCCATCACCAGCTTGAGCTGCTCCGGGGTGAGGGCGCAGCGCAGGCCCACCCGGTGCTTCTCCTGCATCAGCTGGGGGGCCGCGCCCGGGGCGGCCTGCACGGCGTTGGCGGCGGCCACCAGGCGCTGCAGCCAGGGCGTGACCTGGTTGATGCCCTCGGTCGAGCCCGCCAGGGCCAGCTCGAAGCGGATGGGCTGATCCTTCTGGGCCGACGGGGTGATGCTCCAGAAGAGCGCGCGGACGCCCTGGGGCAGGTCCTTGATGAGGCTGCCCTCCAGGTTCCGGCGCAATCCGTCCAGCAGGGCCTCGGGCTGGAGGTAGCCCTGGAAGGGCGCCCGGGCGCTGATCCACTCGGCGGCGAGCGCCGCGTCCGGCTGGGTGGCGAGGCTGTCCTTGGCGGCCATGCGCTGGAGGGCCTCCAGCGAGCCGATCCAGATCTGACCCTTCTCATCGCTGGCGGCGCGGATGTGGGCCTTGGTCCCCTGGGTTTCCAGGTCGAGGATCACATGGAGCGGCCAGTCCCGGCCCTGGAGGTGGAGGCTCCCCTCCTGGGGGAAGGACTCGGCCAGTGCGGCCACCAGGGCGGTGGGATCCGCGAACTGGTTCAGCTGGATGAGGACGTGCTCGAGGCCCTTCTGGAGGTTCTGCTCGCCCTCCTGCGGCATGCCCATGACATGGAAGGTCACCCGGCCGGTTTCGGTGCGCGGATTGATGCGGGCCTTCTGGAGGAAGAGGTCGAGGGCGCGCTCCACCATGGGATCGCGGGAGATGAGGGACTGGATCTCCTTGTGGGTGAGCATCCACCCCGCCTCGCCGGAAAAGGCGGCCACGCTGTCGGCGGGGGCGGCCTGCACCCAGCCGGGGACCCGCGGCTTGGGCCGGCAGGCGACGAAGGGGAGCCCAAGCAGCACCACCGCAGCGGGTATCAGAATGGCGGCGGGGCGGCGCATGGGGGCTCCTGGACTTGGGTTACGGGGCGGTGCCGCTCCCGTTTACCCGAGGGTCCGCAGGGTCGCGGGAAGGTGGGGGCTGCGGAGGAGCTGCTGCTGCTCGGTCTCGGACAGCAGGCCCCAGATGCGGGCGGAGGCTTCCCGGGGGGTCTTGGGGTTCAGCAGCAGCTCGGACATGATCGCGGCGTGGGCCAGGAGCACCGGGTGGCTGGCGATCTGTTCCAGCACGGCGCGGGGGGTCAGCTTGTTGCGGGCCAGCCGGAGGAGGATGCCCGGGTCCAGCTGGCGGTCGGACACCATGCGCCGCAGGGTTTCCTCGTCCTGGAGGACCTCCTGGGGCAGGTGGCGCATCAGCTCGCCCCCGGAGGTCCGGAGGGCGGTGATCCGCTCGGAAACGTCCATGCCCATGTACAGGCTGCGGAGGGTCTCCAGGGCTCGGCGCTTGACCTCCAGGTGCTGGAGCCGGGGATCCCGCAGGATCTCGATGGCGGGCCTGAGGCCGGGCAGGTTCGCCAGGAGGCGGAGGGCCGTGGCCTCCGTCAGGTGCGGATGGTGGATCAGGGTCTCGGCCACCAGCGGATCCTCCTGCCAGGTGGCGTGGGCGGCCACCTGCTCGGCGCGCCCGCGGTCCAGGGAGGGCAGGGTGGAGGCCAGCATCCGTGGGGTGAGGGCCGGGTTCTCCAGGGCCAGGCGGAAGACCTGGGGATCCGGGTCCTTGAGCACAGGGATGATCTGGTCCTCCTGGGTGGCCTGGGTGGCCAGGAACACCCGCTCCTCCAGCGAGGCCCAGCGGCCGTCCTCGCCGCGCTCCGGAAGCACCGAGGAGAGGCCGGATCGCTGGCGCACCAGGCGGTCGTAGAAGTACTTCACCACCCGGAGCAGCTGCGGCGACTGCCGCTTGGCCCAGTAGGTGACGAACTGGTACTCGCCCTCCTCCAGCTGGGTGAAGAGGCTCACGATGCGGCGGAGGGCGGCCGCGTTTGGCGCGCCCCGCTCCAGCGCCGCCACGAGGTGGCCGGAGAGGGCCAGGCGCCGCGAGAGGTCTGCCGGACAGCCCGGCGCCTCCCGGATGCTGTCCCGCACGGGCTCCCGGAAGTACCAGCGGGCCTCGGCGTAGACCTCTTCGAAGAGCTCCGGCACCGCGCTCTGCCCCAGGGCCCGGCGGAGGAGGTCTTCAGAGATCAGCGGGTTCTGGAGGGCGGCCAGGCGGAGGTCTGCATCCGCATCCACGAGGAAGCCCAGAAGCTCGTCGGGTTGGGCTGTCTGCTGGGCCCGGGCGAGGCGATCCTCCTTGTTGAGGACATGGGTCGAGGCTTGCGGGGGGGGCGCATCCGGAAGGGCCGTCAGGGCCTCCCAGTCCGGGGCATCGCCAGGCAGGGGCGGCAGTTCCTGGGTGGTGCCCGTGGCGGAGACAGACTTGGCGATCAGCTTCGCAAGGAGCTTGGCCACGGGCTTCAGGTCGGGCTTCAGCTGTGAGTAGAGCGCCTTGACGGCCTCGGAGCGCTCGTCCTTCTCCCCCGGAGGGGCCAGATCCATCTCCCTCATCTGGCCGAAGAGGGAGACCACCATCTCCAGGTCGCGGCGGATGGCTTCGGGCGTGGCCTCATTCTCGGCCAGGCCCAGGAGGATGGGCCAGTGGGCCAGCCAGTGGGGCGTGCGGGCCATGAGGGTCAGCAGCCGGGGCGAGGCCAGCGACCGGGCCAGCCCCTCCAGCATGTACACCTGGCTCTCCGTGGGCAGCTGGGGGCGGATCAGGGCCAGGTGGCGGAAGTGGATCCGTTCAGGTTCCGCGAGGCTGGCGAGGAACGCGGCTTCCGCTTCCGTCACGATCCCCTCCGGTCAGGCGCAGGCGGCTTGGAGGAGGGCCAGAAGTCCGGGATCTTCGCGGAAGAGCAGCGCGTCGACGAGGGCGCCCTTGAGGCCGAGGTGGGCGGGGGCCGCGTCCAGATGCCGGAGGGAGGTGATGCTTCCCCCCATGATCAGGGGCAGGCCCGTGGCCGCGGCCAGGGCATCGGCGGTGTCGAAATCGGGATCGGCGTTGGGAACGTCGGGGATGTCCACGAAGAGCAGCCGCTTGAAGCCATAGCTCTTGGCCCGCAGGGCCAGGTCGAGGGCGCTGAGGTTGGTGGTGTCCACCCAGCCGGAGCGATGCACCTGGCCGCCCCGGGCGTCGATGGCCGCGGTGAGGAAGGGCTGGAAGCGCGCCATGAGCTGCTCGGAGACGAGGGAGGACTTGTGGAGGATGGTGCCCGCCACGAGCCAGGCCGCGCCCTGGTCGATGAAGAACTGCGCCTGGTCCGAGCTGCGGATGCCCCCGGCCACCTGGATGCAGACCTTGCGGTCCCTGGCATGGCAGCGCTGGAGGATCTGGGCGATGAGTTCGCGGTTGTTGCCCTTGCCCATGGCGGCATCCACATCCACCAGGGCCATGCGCGTGGCGCCCTCGTCGAGCAGACGGGCGGCCAGGTCCAGCGGTGCTTCCGCAGAGGGGCCGCCCTGTCCCGTGGTGGGGATGACACGGCCATGCTGGAGGTTCAAGGTTGGGTAGATCTTCAAGCGGACACCCCGGTAGACCGGTAGATGGGAGTGTAGCGCAAGGGTCAGGCCTGTGAGGATTCCGTCAGCAGGTCCAGGAGCCGGCGGGCCGCATCGCTTTCCGCCCGCTTGCGGGAGGAGCCCTGGGCCTCGGCCCCGAGATCACCCACGGTGGCGCGCACGGTGAAGAGGGGCGCGTGGCCCGGACCGGACTGGTCGACCTGGGCATAGGATGGAGCGGGCAAACCTAGCCGGGCGGCGGTCTCCTGGAGGGTTGTCTTGGGGTCCAGGCGGGACCAGGCCTCCGGGCGGGCCTGGCGGATGGGGTCCAGGAAGCGCGCCTCCACCAGGCCCATGGCGGCGGCGCTGCCGTCGCGGCCGGACTGTTCCGCATCCAGGTAGATGGCGGCCAGCAGGGCCTCCAGGGCATCGGCCAGGGGCTTGGGCCCCATGGGCGGGGCCTTCCGCGGATGGGCGGCGCTCAGGGCCCGATCCAGGCCCAGGTCCAGGGCCCACTGATGCAGGGAATCCGTCCGCACCAGCACGCCCCGGAACTTGCTCATGGGGCCCTCCTGCCAGTCCGGGCGCTCCCGGTGGAGCAGCAGCGCCACGGAGAAGTTCAGCAGGGCGTCGCCGAGGAACTCCAGCCGCTGATTGTCCCGGCCCTTGCCGGCGGAGGTGTGCGTCAGGGCCTCCCGGAGGAGGGTGCGGTCCGCGAACCGGTACCCAAGCCCGGCCTCCAGCTCGGCCAGCTCATCGCTGCGCTTCGCCATGGTCAGTCCGCCAGATCAGCGGGGAGCTTCCGGTTCAGGCGGGCCTGGGTGAGGGCGGACTTGAAGCGGACATTGCGCATCATCTGACCCAGGATGCCCTGGCGGCGAGCCTCGCGCAGCTCCTGGACGAATTCCGCGTGACGCCCCTGGTCGTGGAGCACGGTGGCGAGCCAGGCATGGGCGTTCACGTTGCCGGGATCCGCCTTGATGGCCTGCCGGAAGCCGTGGATGGCCTTGTCCGGCTCCTTGTCGGCGAGCTGGATGGCCTCGCTCATGGAGATGTTGCCGAGGTTCAGCCGTTCGTGGGTCTGCAGCTTGTCGAGCTTCTCGGGGTGGTAGAGCTCGGGCTGATCGATGGCGCGCGGCTCGGCGGCCCTGGGCCCGGGGGACGTGGGTTCCTGCCCCCGGCTGTCCCCTTGCGGAAGGGACTGGGAGGCGGAACGGGAGGGCTCGGATGCGGCTGGCCGCGGGGCCTTCGGCTCGGAGGGGGCGACGCTGCCGGGGCTGCCGGGGGCGGCTGCCTGGGCCTCCGCCGTGGGGCGTGGTGCCTCCGATCTGGCTTCCGCGGGGGGGACGACGGCAGGCTTGGCCTCGAGGGCCGGGGCGCTGGTCCGGTGGAGGGCCCACCAGCCGGTGCCGCCGGCGCCGGCGAGGACCAGGGCCGCGAGGCCGAGCCAGCGTCCGGCCTTCGCGCCGGAGGGCCTGGTCGGAGAGGCGGCCACCACCGGCGGGGGGATGATGGCGGCTGGAGCCTGCAGGGTGGGAGCGGAAGCGGAGTCAGCGGGCCTGGCCGGGGCCGTGGGCGCGGCGGCCTGGAGGAGCGAGGTGGTCTCCTCCAGCTGGCCCGTCCACGAGGGATCCTTCGCCGCGCGCAGGGCCTTGGCGAGATCCTCCGCGGTCTGGAAGCGGTCGTCCGGATTCTTCTCCAGGGCGCGGTCCAGGACGGAGCGGATGGCGGGGCTGATGCCCTGGACCTTCCCGAGCTCGATGGGCTCGGGGGGCTCGTTCACGATCTTGTACAGGACGGTGGGGGTGGTGTCGCCGGAGAAGGGCTTGCGGCCGCTCAGGCACTCATAGAGCATCACGCCCACGGCGAAGAGGTCGCTGCGGGGATCGGGCTTGCCCGTGCGGATGTACTCCGGCGCCATGTAGCTCACGGTCCCCATGACCATGCCCGTGGCGGTCATGTCGGAGTTGCTGATCTTGGCCACGCCGAAGTCCATGACCTTGGCATGGAGGCGTCGGCCGTCGCGCTGGACGCGCACGTTGGTGGGCTTGATGTCGCGATGGACGATGTGCTGGCGGTGGGCGAAGCCGAGGCCGTCGCAGACCTGGGCCAGGATCTCGAGGGCCTCGGAGCGGGTGAGGGACTGCTCCTGGAGCAGCTCGTCCAGGTCGTGGCCCTTCACGAATTCCATGGCGATGTAGAGCACGCCCTGGTCCTCGCCGAACTCGTAGATGGTCACCAGGTTCGGGTGGTTCAGCACCCCGGCGGCGCGGGCCTCCCGGGCGAAGCGCTCCTTGGCCTCACCGCCCTGGGCGGCGGCGGGGAGGATGGTCTTGATGGCCACCTCGCGCCCGATGGAGGGATCCACGCCGAGGTACACCTCGCCCATGGCGCCATTGCCGAGGACACGCTTGATCTCGAACTTCCCGAGCTTTTCGAACATGGGGACGTCTCCCGGGAGGGATGGTGGATGGAGGGACAGCATAGGTCCTGTCCCCTCCCTGGCCAAGAGAGTTGGGATATTGCGGCATTCCGGGCCCCCGTTTGGGCTGGCGTCCAGGCAAGGAACATGCAAACTAGGAACACCCTCCGGAGCCATCGGTGCCCGAAGTACGCCTTCGACACTTCCTGCCAGCCCTCATGGGATCACTGCATCAGCAGCATGCCGAGGGTGAACTCGTCCTTGAACAGAATGATGGGACCCGGCGGCTCTACTGGCGGGGGGGCGACCTCGTCTACCTCCGGAGTGATGCTGTCGGAGAGCAGTTCGGGAACTTCCTCATCCGCCGCGGCGTGCTGGACATGGCCTCCCTCAAGGAGATGCTGGCCGACGGCGAGGGCTCCCGCATGGGCGACCGCGTGGTGCAGGGCGGGCTCATGACCGTGGCGGAGCGGGACAAGCACCTCAATGAGCTGCTGGAGTCGGTGCTCCTCCACGCCATGGAGCACACCATCCTGAAGATGTCCTGGCTTCCCGGCGTGCTGGAGGACAACCTCAGCGGGGATCTCCAGTTCTGGCTGGATCACCGGCGGCTCGTGTGGGACATCTTCCGGAGCGCGAAGATCGACCAGGAGCTGGTGGAGATGTTCCGCAGCGAACCGGACTGGCGGTGGGAGGCGCGGCCGGATCTCCTGGATTCCCTCAGTGACCTGCCCCTCACGCCCACCCTGGCCTACGCCCTGTCTCTGCTTGGCTCCGAACCGCTCGGCTACGAGACCATCGGTTCGCTCTCCGGCCTGTCCCCGGAGGAATCAGCCCGCCTGGTCGCCACCCTGTGGGCCCTGGGCGGCCTGAACCTGGTCCGGGGCGACCTCCCGTTGCTCCCCAGGGAACCTGCGACACCGTTCCGGGCCCTTGAACCTCGAGAGATCCCCGAGCCCGTCTTCGAGCCCGTTCCGATTCCCGAGCCCGCACCGGAGGCAGAGCCGGAGCCGATCCTCCTGATCGAAGAGGGCGACTTCCCCCCACCGCGGGCGCGCACGCCGCGTTCCCTGCCCCCTCTGCCACCGGAAGCCGTGGAGCGGGCCTTTTCCGAGCCTACGCCTGCGGTCCTGCCCCTCCTCCATTCCAAGACAGAGGAAGAGTCGCTTCCGGCGATGGACCGGGCCCACCACCTGCTGATCAAGGCCAAGTCCTATGTGATGCAGGACCGCACCAGCGAGGCCATCCGGTCCCTCGAACAGTCCATCAAGCTGGACGGCGATTCCCCGGCGGCCTACGAAGCCTGGCTGCTGCTCGGCCGGTTGCGGATGGGAAATCCAGCCTGGTCCACCCGCGCGGTCGAGGCCCTCCAGGTGGCCTCGCGCATCCGGCCCCAGGCGGCCGAACCCTGGGCCCTGATGGGCGAGCTCTACCATCGCAAGGGCTTCCGCGCCAACGCGCAGGGCTGCTTCCGCCGTGCGCTCGAGCTGGATCCCTCGGTGGCGGTGCCTTCCGGTCTGGAGGGAGAGGGCGGCCCCGATGCCACCCGGAGCGAGGGCGGCATCATGGGGCGCCTGCGGGCCATGCTGGGGCGCGAAAAGAGCTGATCGAGCGGCGGCCCGACGGCCGTGGACGATCCTAGGCCGTTCCGAAGAGCCGGTCCCCCGCATCGCCGAGCCCAGGGAGGATGTAGCCCTTCTCGTTGAGCTGGCGGTCCACGGCGCCGACGACGATGGTCAGGTCCGGGTGGTCACCATGCAGCCGCTCCAGGCCCTCCGGGGCTGCGAGCAAGGCGACGAGAGAGAGGTTCACCGCCCCTGCGCTCTTCAGCTGGCGCACGGCCTCGGAGGCGCTGCCGCCGGTGGCGAGCATGGGATCCAGCACGAAGACGGGACGGGCCTCGAGCATGGGGGGGAAGTTCCGGTAGTAGGGGACCGGCACGAGCGAGTCGTGGTCGCGGTAGAGCCCGAGGTGCCCCACCTTCGCCGTGGGCAGGAGCTTGAGGAACGAGGGGAGGAGGCCGAGGCCTGCCCGCAGGACGGGCACCAGCACGGGATCCAGCGACTTGAGCCGGAGCGTCCCCGTGCGTTCCAGCGGCGTCTCCACGACCACCGTCTCCACCGGGAGCTGGCGCGTGGATTCGGTCGCGAGGATCAGGCCGACCTCCTCGATGAGCGAACGGAAGAGGCTGCCGGGAGTCTTCCGGTCCCGGATGAGGGAGAGCTTGTGGTGCACCAGGGGGTGGTCGAGCACTTGGATCGTCATGGGGGCCTCTCGACGCTTCCGGCGGGACCTCGAAGGCCGTGTGCACTGGCCCCGGGGCGGAAGGCGCAAGGAAAAGCGTAGCAGGCGGGGACTGCGACGCGGGACACGAACACCCCGGCGCGACCTCCCTCCGCGGTGGGCGTTTTCGCGTGCGTGATCCTACGGAGCGGGATGCTCCGGGTCGTGTACGGATCGACGCGGAACGCCTGTTGGTGGGGGTTTCCGGTGATCTCGATCGCGGTGCGTTGCGTCGCGGTCCCGGCTCGTCGCGGCTATCGACATCCGGAGGGTGACGCGGAAGTGGGGGTTCCCGGGGGCGGAAACGAATGGGGGGGATGCGGAGAGGTAGCGTCAAAAAAAATGAAGATTTTTAAGATTTCTCTGTTGACCTCATCCGAATCACTGGTTTGATGTTGAATCAGAGGAAAAACGACCGATCATCTTCCCCATAGGGCCAGCAGCGAGGTATCTGAGATTTGGAGCGTGGGAAATGCTAAAGAAAGTCGCCATCTTCAAGGCCCTCGACGTGGAAATCAAGAAGCAGAGGGGCCCCGTGGCGGTGAAAGATGCCTACAAGGGGCACCACTCCCTGAAGGAAGAGCTCAGCCAGCCTGGAATCACTATTTTGGGTGAAGTTGCCGGGGGCGATCCCGGCCGGGGGCAGGTCCGGGAAGCCTATAAGGCCTCCACCCACGCCAAGAGCTTGGCCGAAAACGGGGCCCGGGCCCTGTCCATCGCCACGGACAAGTTCCTCTATCACGGCGAGGACAAGCACCTGTCCGAGGTCCGCAGCCAGGTGAAGCTCCCCCTGATCCGCCGCGATTTCATCTTCGAGGAGTACCAGGTCGAAGAGAGCAAGATCCTCGGTGCCGACGCGATCTTCCTCATGCCCGCCCTCCTGGGCCAGGAGCGGCTGGAGACCCTGCTGAAGTTCGCCATGAGCAAGGGTCTCGACGTGGTGGTCGAAGTGACCTCCGAGGTCGAGCTTCAGCGCGCGGTGGACGCCGGAGCCGACATCATCTGCGCCGTGGGTCGGAACCTCGACACCTGGGAGGCCTCCTGGGACCTGGCCGTGGCCCTGGTCAAGAAGATCCCCAAGAGCTGCCTGAAGCTGGTTGAGGGCGGCATCCACCGGCTGGACCAGATCAAGCAGATGGAGGCCATGGGCATCCATGGCCTGCTGATCGGCGACGCCCTCCTCGATGACTACTATCCCGGCAAGCGCCTGGCGCAGATCCTGGCAGGCGTTGAGCCCCCGAAAAAAGCCGCGAAGCCCAAGGGCAAGACCGGCTCTGCCGCCGATGCGGCGCATCCCCCCGCGGCTGCTGCCGCAGCCAAGGAACGCATATCCACCCAGCGGAAAGAGGCAACCCAGACTGGCACAAAAGGTGCTACTGGTAAGCCATCTTCCCGCACGACCCCTTCCAACCTCGCCCAAAAGGGCGTAAAGGAGCCACCCATGGCCGAACTGACCAACATGGTCGCCACCCCTGCCGCCCCCGCGGCCGCGAAGCCCGCCGCCAAGAAGCCGGCCGCGAAGAAGGCCGCGCCGAAGAAGAAGGCCGCCGCCAAGAAGCCGGCTGCCAAGAAGGCCGCGCCGAAGAAGGCTGCCGCCAAGAAGCCGGCCGCTAAGAAGGTCGTGAAGAAGGCCGCGCCGAAGAAGGCCGCCGCCAAGAAGCCGGCCGCTAAGAAGGTCGTGAAGAAGGCCGCGCCGAAGAAGGCCGCCGCCAAGAAGGCCGCGCCGAAGAAGGCCGCCGCCAAGAAGGTCGTCAAGAAGGCCGTGAAGAAGGCCGCGCCGAAGAAGGCCGCCGCCAAGAAGCCGGCCGCCAAGAAGGTCGTGAAGAAGGCCGCGCCGAAGAAGACCGCCGCCAAGAAGCCGGCCGCCAAGAAGGTCGTGAAGAAGGCCGCGCCGAAGAAGGCCGCGAAGAAGTAGACGGATTCCACGGAATCCATCTGCACAACCTGGCTAACATCAGAGAGGCGCGCCAGCGCGCCTCTCTGAGCCGGGTGCCGTCATGATTACCATTGAGCGTGTCTCTGCCCTCGAAGTCCTCGACAGCCGGGGGAACCCCACGGTTCTGGCCCGGGTGGAGCTCTCCGATGGGACAGTCGGGCAGGCCCTCGTTCCCTCCGGTGCCTCGACCGGCAGCCGTGAGGCCCTCGAGCGGCGGGACGGCGACAAGAAGCGCTACCTGGGGAAGGGCGTGCTCGGGGCCGTCGACGCGGTCAACGTGGAGCTGGCCCAGGCCCTCCAGGGCATGGACCCCTTCCAGCAGGCCGAGCTCGATGAGCTGATGTGCGACCTGGACGGGACCGAGAACAAGGGCCGTCTTGGGGCCAACGCCATCCTGGGCGTGTCCATGGCTCTGGCGGACGCCGCGGCGAAGACCTCCCGGCTGCCGCTGTACCGATACCTCGGGGGCGCCTCCGCCCGGCTGCTGCCCGTGCCGATGATGAACATCCTCAACGGGGGTGCTCACGCGGACAACAACGTGGACATCCAGGAGTTCATGGTCCTGCCTGTGGGCGCGCCCAGCTTCCGGGAGGCCCTCCGCTGGGGGGCCGAGGTCTATCACGCCCTGAAGGGAGTCCTGAAGGCCCGCAAGCTGTCCACGGGCGTGGGGGACGAGGGCGGCTTCGCCCCCAACCTGGGGTCCAATGAGGAGGCCCTGGAGCTCATCGGGGAGGCCGTGAAGAAGGCCGGCTACAAGCTGGGGAAGGACATCTTCCTGGGCCTGGATTGCGCCGCCAGCGAATTCCACACCGGGAAGGGCTACACCCTGGATGGGGCCAACAAGACTCCGGCCCAGCTGGTGAAGTATTACGAGGGGCTGGTCTCCAGGCATCCCGTCATTTCCATCGAGGATGGCTTCGCCGAGGGCGACTGGAAGGGCTGGAAGGCCCAGACGGAAGCCATGGGGGCCAAGACCCAGTTGGTGGGGGACGACATCTTCGTCACGAACCCCGTCATCCTGGCCAAGGCCATCCAGGAGGGCGTGGCCAACGCCATCCTGATCAAGCTGAACCAGATCGGCACGGTCACCGAGACCCTCCGGGCCGTGGACATGGCCCACAAGGCCGGCTACCGGGCCGTCATCAGCCACCGCAGCGGCGAGACCGAGGACAGCTTCATCGCGGACCTGGCCGTGGCCACCGGGGCGGGGCAGATCAAGACCGGTGCCCCCTGCCGCACGGACCGGATCGCCAAGTACAACCGCCTGCTCCAAATCGAGTGGGAGCTGGGAGCCGCCGCCCGCTACGTGGGCCGGGAGGCCTTCGGATCCCGCCTCAACTAGGGAGGACCCCGGCATGAACGCCAACTGGCTCCTGAAGTCCTCCACCCTGTGGGGCGTGCTCGGGGCCTCGGGCTTCCTGTCCCTCCTGGCCCTGCTCTTCTCCCAGGGCGGGCTGCCCGAGCTGCGCAAGCGCGAGGCCGAACTGGCCGCGACCCGCACGCGCCTGGTGGAGCTGAACCGGCGCAACCGCGAGCTGCTGGAGGAGGTCCAGCGGCTCGCCGCGAAGGACCCTGAGCTGATGGAGGCCCTCGCCCGGCGGCAGGGTTATGCGCGGCCCGGCGAGACTGTGTACACCTTCGGCAACCGCGAGAAGTAGGTGGAGCTCTTCCTCGCCTCAGCCGCGGGCAATGTGTTCGGCTACCTCTGGGTGGACGAGGTTAAAGATTGTACAGGCTCGGATTGGGCTAGGATCCTCTGTCCCAGGGGGCGGGGGTTCGGTTTAGATGGCCTTTTTTTGATGCAAAGGCCCGGAATGGGGCCCTGGATCCTGGAGCACTGGGATACGGATGGATCCAAGTCCTTCTGTTCCAACGGTAGTAGGGCGGCCCTGGCTGTTCCTGGGGCCCCCGGGGAGACGCTGGTCGAGGCGATCTCCAACGGCGAGCGCATTTTCCTCCGCCGCCGGAACCAGGAGGTGGGCATCCGCCTCCCCGAGGGCGAAGGTTTCGGTCTGCGCCATGTTCCTCTCTCAACGGATCTGCCCGCGGGCTTCGGATGGATCGGCAATCCCCAGCTGGTGCTGCGCGTGCCCTCGGTGGCCGCCGTGGATCTTCCGGCCTTCGCGCCGCCGCTCCGCCATCACTCGGCGATCGCCGGCGGCACGAACGTGAACGTGGTCGAGGTGGTCGTGCCCGGCGAGGCGAGGATCCGCTCCTGGGAGCGCGGCGTCGAAGGCGAGACCCTCTGCTGCGGGACCGGTTGCGCCGTCGCGGCCGCCTGGCTCGCCCAGACGGAGGGACCCTCCGCATGGCGGTTCCACACGGCGGGAGGCGAGGAGGTCTCCGTGACCGTGGTCCCGGAGGCGGACGGTGGTTGGCGCGACTTGTGGCTTTCCGGCCCCGTCCGACGGCTGGGCATCGTGCAGCCCGATCCCTCGCTCCGGCCCTGACCACACGGGCTCTTCGCCGTGGAACCCGACCTGCTAGACTGGCGTGTTCCACACCCGAGGGGATGCCGAGATGCGTGGTTTGACCAGCGCCTGCGCGATGATGAGGGCCGCCTGATGCGCGCCCGGGTGGTGGCATTGGCGAACCAGAAGGGCGGGGTCGGCAAGACCACCACGGCCATCAACCTCGCCGCGTCCCTGGCGATGATGGAGAAGATGGTGCTGCTGGTGGACTTCGATCCCCAGGGCCACAGCACCACGGGCCTGGGCTTCCCCAAGCCGGACCACCGGGCCGGCGCCTATGCGCTGATGAAGGGCGCGCCCGCCGAGGCCCTGGTGCTGAGCACCGAAGTCCCCATGATGCAGGTGATCCCCGCGGGCAAGGATCTCGCGCAGCTGGAGTTCGAGCTCTTCGAGCTGCCCCAGCTCCAGGTGCTGAAGCAGGGCCTGGCCCCGCTCATGGATCGCTTCGACTACATCCTGATCGACCCGCCTCCGAGCCTCGGCATGATCACCCTGAACGCGCTGACGGCGGCGGACGAGGTGATCGTGCCCATGCCCTGCGAGTTCTTCGCCCTGGACGGCCTGGCGGAACTGACCGAGACCCTGCGCCGCATCCAGGCCGGCCCGAATCCCCGCCTGCAGCTGGGCGGCATCCTCCTGACCATGGCGGAGGAGCGCACCAACCTGGGCGCCGCGGTGGCCAGTGAAGTGCGCCACGCCTTCCCGGGGAAGGTCTTCCAGACCATGATCCCGCGCAACATCCGGCTCGCCGAGGCACCCAGCCATGGCAAGCCCGTGGCCTTCTATGACCTGCGTTCCAAGGGCGCCCAGGCCTACCTCAGCCTCGCGAAGGAATGGCTGGGCCTGGAGATCCCCGCGAGGAGGGAAGCCTGATGACCCAGCTGAAGCGTCCGGCCCTGGGCCGGGGACTCACTTCGCTCATGAGCCAGATGGCGCCGGAGGATGCCAACCAGCGGGAGCTGCCCCTCGGCAGCCTGGTGCCCAACCGGGCCCAGCCCCGCACGCACTTCGACGAGGCGGCCCTGGCCGAGCTGGCCGAGAGCCTGAAGCAGCACGGCATGGTCCAGCCCATCGTCGTGCGCAAGGTGGGTCAGCAGTTCGAGATCATCGCCGGCGAGCGCCGCTGGCGGGCGGCGCGGCTGGCGGGGCTCGCCATGGCCCCCGTGGTCATCAAGGAAGTGCCGGACGACCGGTTGCTGGAGTTCGCCCTGGTGGAGAACATCCAGCGGCAGGAGCTCAATCCCATCGAGGAGGCCACGGCCTACTGGCAGCTGGGCGAGCATCTGCGCCTCACCCAGGAGCAGGTGGCCGATCGCGTGGGCAAATCCCGCCCCCAGGTGGCCAACACCCTGCGGCTGCTCCGCCTGCCCGCGGAACTCAAGGCGGATGTGGCCCACGGTCGGCTCAGCACGGGCCACGCCAAGGTGCTGCTAGGCGTTCCCGATCCGCGGCTCCAGGAGCAGCTGGCCCACGAGGTGGTGGCCCAGCAGCTCAGCGTGCGCGCCCTGGAGGCCCGCATCCAGCAGCTCCAGAAGCAGGCCAAGGCCAAGGGGGGGCGGAAGAAGCATCCCCAGGAGCTGTTCATCAAGGCGGCTGCGGAGGAACTGACCCAGTCCTGGGGCACTCGCATCGAGATCAAGGCCAAGGGGAAGGCGGGTGCTCTGGTGATGCACTACGGCAGCGAAGCGGAGCTGGACCGGCTCTTCGAGGCCCTCAAGCACGGTCCGGCCAAGGGCCGGTAGGAGTTTCCATGTCCTGGTTCGTCAAGAAGCGTCAACAGAAGACCGCCGTCGAAGAGAAGACCGTCCGGGTACCCGAGGGCCTCTGGATCAAGTGCGAGGCCTGCAAGGAGCTGATCTACCGCAAGGAGCTGGTCAACACCCACAACGTCTGCCCCAAGTGCGGCTACCACTTCCGGATCGGCGTGGACGAGCGGCTCGAGAACCTGATGGACGAGGGCTGGACGACGCTCTTCAGCCACTTGCAGAGCGGGGACCCCCTGGGGTTCGTGTCGACCAAGAGCTACAAGGACCAGCTGAAGAAGCTGGAGCAGGCGGGCCAGACCGAGGATGCCGTCGTGGTGGTCGAGGGCACCCTGTCCGGCCAGCCGGTGGTGACGGCCGTCATGAACTTCGACTTCCTGGCCGCCAGCATGGGCAGTGTGGTGGGCGAGAAGCTGCGCCTGGGCGCCGAGCGGGCCCTCGAGAAGCAGTGCGCCTTCATCATCGTGAGCTGCAGCGGCGGGGCCCGCATGCAGGAGGGCACCCTGTCCCTCATGCAGATGGCCAAGGTGAGCGCCGCCCTGGCCAAGCTGGACAAGGCGGGCCTGCCCTACCTGAGCCTCCTGACGGACCCCACCACGGGCGGCGTCAGCGCCAGCTACGCCATGCTGGGCGACCTGAACATCGCCGAGCCCAAGGCGCTCATCGGCTTCGCGGGCCCCCGCGTCATCGAGCAGACCATCAAGCAGAGCCTTCCGGAAGGCTTCCAGCGTTCGGAGTTCCTCCAGACCCACGGCATGGTGGACAAGGTCGTCACGCGCGACCACCTCAAGGACTTCATCGCCGCCTGCCTGGCTTGGATGACGCCCGCGCCCAGGGACTGATGCGCGGCGATCTGGACCCTGTCTTCATCCCGCGGCTCCAGGAGCGCGGCCACCTGGGGATCAAGTGCGGCCTGGAGAACATCCACGCCCTGCTCGACGGCCTGGGCCGTCCCGACGCGAACTTCCCCGTCATCCTCATCGCGGGCACCAACGGCAAGGGCAGCACCGGGGCCTTCCTGGCCCACATGCTGAAGGCCGCCGGCTTCGTGGTGGGCTGGACCACGTCGCCCCACCTGGTGGACGTCACCGAGCGGATCTGGGTGGACGGGGACCCCATCGGCGAGGGGGCCCTGGAGCTGCTGCTGGGCGAGGCCTTTGACTCCGAGGCCCGGGCCGGGATCAACGCCACCTACTTCGAGCTGATGATCACGGCCGCCTTGTCGGCCTTCCGCATGACCGGCGTCGAGGTGGCCCTGGTGGAGGTGGGCCTGGGCGGCCGCTGGGACGCCACCAACGCCACCGATCCCATCCTCACCGTGCTCACCAGCGTGGGCCTCGACCACCAGCAGTACCTGGGGGACACGCGGGAGGCCATCGCCCGGGAGAAGCTCTGCACCGCCCGGGACGGTCGACCGCTGGTCCTGGGTCCCGGCCTCGACCCCGAGTGGATCCGCCCCCTGCTGTCGAACGAGCCGGTGCTCTGTCCCGCCCCGCGCCTGGGGCCCGCGGACATCCGCTGGGACCACTCCCGCGTGGAGGGCCGCCGGGTGGGCCTGGCGGGTCTCCACCAGCTGGACAATCTGGCCACGGCCTTCGAGACGATCCGGCAGCTGCGGGAACTGGGCTTCCCCATCCCGGAGGAGCCTCTGTGGGAAGGCGCGGCGGCCACCCGCTGGCCCGGCCGTCTCTGGGCCCCGCCCGGCCTCCAGAGCCTGTGGATGGATGGCGCCCACAACCCGGATGGCGCCCGCGCCCTGGCGGACCACGCCCTGGCCTGCGGCGTGAGGCCCCACCTGTTCTTCGGTGCCATGGGCGACAAGGACCTGGCCGGCGTGGCCCGGGAGCTGAAGCGCATGCGGCCCCTGTCCGTCTCCTTCATCCAGGGGGACGCCCCGCGCTATGCCAAGGCCGCGGCCCTCCAGGAGGCCTGGGATCTGGAGGCACCCCTGTTCGACCTGCGGGAGGCGGCCTACCTCCTGAGGGCCCCGGCGGAGGCTCCCCGCCTGGTGACGGGCTCCCTCTACCTGCTCGGGGATCTGCTGCGGGAGCTGGGCGTCCGGGTGTCCTGAGGCTCCGCGGCCCGGGCCCGTGCGGCCGGGAGAGCCGTTAACCTGGAGCCATGTCCACCGGATCCTCCCGCGCCATCGCCCTGGCCCTCGCCGCCAACGGCGGCATCGCGGTCTCCAAGTTCGGCGTGTTCCTCCTGACGGGCAGCTCCAGCCTCCTGACGGAGGCGATCCACTCATCGGCTGATTGCGCGAACCAGGTGCTGCTCTTCCTGGGCATGCGCCAGGGATCGAAGCCCGCGGGACCCAAGCACCCACTGGGCCACGGCCAGGCGGCCTTCGTGGCCAGCTTTCTCGTGGCCCTGCTGCTCTTCAGTGTGGGCGGCCTCTACTCCCTGGTAGAGGGCCTCCACAAGATCCGCCATCCCGAGCAGCCGCATCATCTGGGTTGGGCCGTGGCCCTCCTGGTCTTCGCCATCGCCCTGGAGGGCTGGTCCCTGCGGGGGGCCCTCCGCGCGGCCAAGCCCGAGCGCCGGGGCCGGTCCCTGCTGCGGTACCTGCGCCAATCCAGCAGTACGGAACTGGTGGTGGTCGTGGCCGAGGACATCGCGGCGCTGCTGGGCCTGGCGTTCGCCCTGGCCGCCGTGCTGCTGACCCTGGCCACGGGCAATCCCGTGTGGGACGGCATCGGCAGCGTGGCCATCGGCCTCCTGCTGATCGCCGTGGCGGCCTTTGTGGGCACGGAGGTGACGAGCCTGCTGTTGAACGAGGCCCCGCCCCTGGCCCTGCGGGCCGCCATCCGCGCCGCGGTGGATGAGGATCCAGCCGTCGACCAGGTGCTGAACCTGGTGGCCGTCATCGTCGGCAGCGATCGGCTCATGGTGGCCCTGAAGGTGAAGTTCCGGGATCAGCCCAGCGGGGCGGCCCTGGTGGCGGCCATCAACGCCCTGGAGCGGGAGCTCCACCAACGCTTCCCCCAGATCCAGCACTTGTTTGTGGAGCCGGACGAGGCCTGATCAGGGCAGCTCGGAGGGACCGAGGCGGAAGGTCTCGCCCAGGGCGCCGTAGTTGGGCCCCACCACCGAGGCCAGCCGCACGATGGGCGTCCACTGGCTGGCATCAGCGCAGTCGTGATCGGCGTTCCAGATGCGTTCCGCGGCATGCGCCACCACCACATCCAGCAGGATGAGGGTGCTGGCGGGACCCAGGTCCAGCTCCCGGTTCAGCCGGCACTCCAGGGCCACCGGCGCCTCCCTCAGGCGGGGCGGCGCCACCTGGAGGGAGGCTTCCGTGGCGAGGGCCAGGCGCTCGACTTCGCTGATGTCCGGCTCCGCCTCGGCCCCGCTGGCGTGCAGGGGTTGCAGGAGGGGCAGGTCCGCCAGGTGGACCACGGCCTGACCGTTCGCCCTCAGGTTGCGGTGGGTGTCCTTCAGGGAGCCGTCCCGGCGGCGCCCCGCCGTGAAGGCCACCATGGGCGGCCCGAAGATGCCCATGAAGCTGCTGAAGGGGGCGAGGTTCACCCGCCCAGCCTCATCCACCGTCGTGATCCAGGCGATGGGCCGGGGGATCACCAGGCTGGACAGGATGCGGTAGACATCGCGCTTGGGCAGGGAGGCGAGGTCGCGAGTGATCATGTCATTCCCCGATGATCTTAATAAGGATGCGCTTGTCGCGGCGGCCGTCGAACTCCCCGTAGAAGATCTGCTCCCAGGTGCCGAAATCGAGCTGCCCGCCGGTGATAGCCACCACCACCTCGCGGCCCATGATCTGGCGCTTGTGGTGGGCGTCCCCGTTGTCCTCGCCCGTCCGGTTGTGGAGGTAGCCGCCCGTGGCCGGGTCGCTGCCGGCGTTGAAGGGAGCCAGTTTCTCCAGCCAGCGCAGGTAGTCCTGCTTGAGGCCGGATTCCTCGTCGTTGATGAAGACGCTGGAGGTGATGTGCATGGAGTTGACCAGGCAGAGGCCCTCGCGCACGCCGCTCTCCCGGACGGCGGCGGCCACCTCCGCCGTGATGTTCGCGAAGCCGGTGCGGCCGGGGAGATGGACGGTGAGGACCTGGCGATGGCTCTTCATGGGCGAAGCATAACGAAAAACCCCGGGCCGGGGCCCGGGGTTCTCGGGTCGGAGATGCTCAGTAGCCGGCGATCTGGAAGTCGTCGAAGTTCACCCGGTTGGCGCTGCCGTCCGTCTTGCGGAGCTCGAAGCGGATGGCGCCCGCCACGTTCACGGTGAAGGAGGCCGTGGCCAGGGTGGTGGAGGAGGTGGTCACGGTGCTCCCGGCCTGGGTCCAGGTGGAGCCGCTGTTGGTGGAGTACCAGAGGCCCCAGGTGGAGCTGCCGTCCGTTCCGTACTTGGCATGCTTGACCGAGACGGTCTTGGCGCCGGTGGCGAAGTTGAAGTTCATCGTCACCTTGCCGCTGTTCCGGGTGCGCACGCTCTGGGTGCCCACCTTGGGATCGGCCGTGGTGTTGCCCAGCAGGGCGTCATTCAGGGTCCAGGTGCCGGTGGGCAGGGCGACGGTGCCCGTGGCGTAGGCGGTCTTGGTACCGCTGTCGAAGGTCTCCTTCAGGCTGCTGCCGGCGCTGGCGGCGAAGGCGGCGGCGATGGTGTGGCCGGCCAGGACGTTGCTGAAGGTGTACGAGCTGAGGGCCCCCTGGTTCACGCCGTCCACGGTGACGCTGCTGATGACGTAGCCGGCGGTCGGGGCGATGGCGAAGGTCTGGCTGCCGCCGCTGGTGACGGTGACCGCGCCCGAGGGGCTGATGGTGCCACCGGTGCCGGCGCTGGCGGTGATCGTGTACGAGGCCGGGTTCACGGTGACGGTGCGGGTGGCCGAGGCGGCCTTGCCCTGGTTGCTGGTGGCCGTGAAGGTGGCCGCGTAGGTGCCGACGGTGGTGTAGGTGTGGTTCACGGGTCCCAGCACGGCGGCGCTGGAGCCGTCGCCGAAGGACCAGGTGTAGGTGAGGGCGCTGCCGTCGGAGATGCTGGCGCTGCCCTGGAAGCTGATGGATCCGCCCGCCAGGATCGTGGGGTTGGAGGTCGGAGAGGCGATGCTCACCACGGGGGTGGGAGCCGCGGGACCGGCATCTCCCGCGAGGTAGGTCGTGGCGTTCAGGTAGAAAGCCCGGTTGCTGTTGATGCCGTAGCTGGCGTGGAGCGATTTCCCGGAGGTGGTGGTGGTGCCGTCATCAGAAGGGGAGCTGTCGCTGATGGCGACCACGCGGCCGGAGCCCACGGTGCAGGTCACGATGAAGGAGCCCGTGTCGCCGCTGATCTGGGTGTGCAGGATCTCCTGCACGCTGGGGTTCTGGGCCGTGCTGAAGTTCAGGTACGAGTAGGAGTGGAAGTCCATGAGGCCCAGCCCGCCGTAGGCGCCGTGGACGATGGCCTGGGCTGCCGGGGAGGTGCTGGTGCTGAAGGCGGTGCTGGTGGTGTTGGCCAGTGTGTCGCCGGGGCCATGGCCCGGGACGAAGGTGAAGCCGAAGGGGTTGCCGCCGTTCACGGCCACCAGGTCGTTGAACACGGTGTAGGCATCCGTGCCGCCGGTGCCGCTGTAGCGGATGGCGCCGGGGTGGTTGCCCACCATGAACAGGCCGCCGCCATTCTGGACGAAGGTGAGGATGGCCTGCTTTTCCGCGGCCGTGAACTTGAGATAGGGCTCGGGGATGATGTAGACCGCGTCGTTGGCGAGGTCCTGGGCGTTGGTGGCGTCCCCGTAGGTGACGCGGCCGGTGGGGGGAAGGGTCTGGACGGTGTAGCCGGCCTTGTAGAGGTCGAAGGCCCAGGCGCTGATGCCGCCGTTCCAGTCGGCCTCGGACGCCGGGGCCGCGGGGCTCGGATTGGGCTCGCTCGCGGAGCAGATGACCCACTCGGCGGAGGTGCCGGCCTCCTCGTGGCGGGTGTGGTCGAACAGGACCTTCTTCGGGGTCTGGGCCCCGAGCGCCACGGCCAGGGCCAGGCTCAGGAGGATGCGGAAGGCGGACATGGTCACCTCGTGGGAAAGGGGTTCCTCCCCATTCCACCCAGACCGGGCGTGACTGCGAGGTGAATTCGCTGCACTTAACAACAATTAACATCCCAGCGGTGTGCCTCGCTCGCGGCACACTGAAAGAACTCCTCCAGGATCCGACATGCTGCTCCTGCCCGTTCTCCTCCTTCTGATGCAGGTCCCGCCGGTGCCGGCGCCGGCCAGGCCCGACCCGGTGCCGCCCGCCCGCATCGAGCTCACCACCCCGTTCCCCGTCCACCTCGGCAGCGTGGGCCCGCGGGAGGCCCGCGAGGCGGCCTTCGGCATCAAGAGCATCCATGACCGGCCCTTCCACCTACGGGTGCTGGACCTGTCGCTGGGGCTCAGCCTGGACGAGGCGCAGCTGGCCACACCCCTGCAGCCGGGCGAGGTCCGCCTGGTGACGGTGAAGGTGGATCCCACGGGCCTGGTGGGGCCCATCAAGGGGGCGGTGCGCCTGGGCACCGACGATCCCGGCCAGCCCAACTACATCCTGCGCTACGACATGATGGTGCGGCCCGAGGTGACGGTGGACGCCGAGCGGAAGAGCCTCGGCGAGGTGGCCCCCCACGAGAGCCCGGAGCTGAGCTTCCGCTTCCGGCGGGAGGGAGGCGACCCCCTGAAGCTGGCGCTCGCGTCAGAGCCGGCAGCCTACCTCGATGCGGAGCTGGTTCCCGGAGAGGGCGGCTCGGACTTGCGGGTGACCCTGCGGCCCCGGCGCCTGAAACCGGGCGTCACCGCCGGCCTGGAGGTGCTGAAGGTGGCGACCAACGCCCCGAAGCAGCCCCTCTTCACGCTGTACCTGGACTGGCGGATCGCCCTGCCGGTGGTGCCCGAGCCCTCGCGGCTGGTGTTCACGGAACCGAAGACCACCCTGCTGACCCTGGAGCTCCGCGCCCGGGACGGGAAGCCCTTCCGCATCCTGAAGTCGGAGGTCCGGGGGCGTGGTTTCCAGGTGCTGGATGCGCCTGCGGCGGAAGCCCCCCGGCAGGTCCTGCGGGTGCGGCGCACGGGGACCGCGGTCGAAGCCCTCCTGCTGGTCCACTGCTCCAACCTGGAGGAACCCCTCCAGGTGCCCCTGCGCTTCCTCGATCCCAAGGCGCGGCCGGCGAAGGGCACGGTGCCCGCCCCGCCGCCGGCGGAGGAACACCACCACCACTAGAGCTGAACAGGTCAGATGCTGGTGGGCTCGGCCTTCCTCGTGGCCTTGAGCTGCAGCTTGACCTTGATGACCCGGCCGTCGCGGAGGACGTCGAAGACCACCTCGTCGGCCGGCGACTCGAGCTCCAGCATGGCCATGAACTGGCCCTCGTTCTCGATCTGCCGCCCCTGGTAGCCGAGGAGGACATCCCCCATGGCCTTGACGCGGCCCGCGGCATCGACTTCCAGGGCACGAAGGCCGGCCCGGCCCGCGGGCGAATCCGGCTCCACCGCCCTCACCACCAGGCCCCGGGTGATGCCGAAGACCTGCTGGGCCTCGTAGCTGCCCATGGTCTCGAAGCCCATGCGGGGCGGCTCCAGGCGGCTCCGGGCGATGAGCAGGGGCACCACGCGGTTCAGGGTGTCCACGGGGATGGCGAAGCCGATGCCCACGGAGGCGCCGGTGGCGGCGGCAATGGCCGTGTTCATGCCCACCAGGCGCCCGGCACTGTCCAGGAGGGGGCCGCCGGAGTTGCCTGGATTCACGGCCGCATCCGTCTGGATCACGTTCAGGATCTTCGTGTTGTAGCCCGTGCCGATCTCCCGGCCCAGGGCGGAGATGACGCCCTTCGTGAGGGTGTGGTCCAGGCCGAAGGGGTTGCCGATGGCCGATACCGCCTGGCCTACCTGGAGGTCGGAGCTGCGTCCGATGGGGATGGGGCGCATGGCGCCGAGGGGGGCGAAGACCTGGAGCACGGAGATGTCGTAGGCGAAGCTCGTGCCGATCACCCGCCCCTTGTAGGTCTTGCCGTCCGCGAGGGTGACCTCCACCTCGTCCACTTCGGCCACCCGCTTGCCCTGATCCTCCACGGTGATCACGTGGTGATTCGTGACCACGTGGCCCCACTCATCCCACACGAATCCGGTCCCCGTGCCCGTGGGGATCTTGGTGATGTCAAGGGTGCGGAGGTCCTGAACGGGCGCGATGGCCGAGACGTACACCACGCTCGGTTTGGCCTCCTTGAAGCGCCGGATGGTGTTGCGCTCCTCGGCGCTGAGGGGCGGACGCTGCGCCACGGCGCGGGGGGCCGCATGGGCCCGGAAGCGCTGGATGGTGGCGTCCTCGCTGGGGGGCTGCGCAGGAGTCGGCGCGGGGGCCTGGGCCAGGAGGGGCAGGGCCAGGAGGATGGCGAGACCCGGGGGGAAACGGCGGGGGCTGGGGATCATGGCGGCTCCTCGGAGAGTATGCGGCTTCGCCGGAGTCCCGGGCCAGATGCTGACGGATCAAGGTGCTGAATGAGGGCGGCCCCGGCAACCTTCGCCCTTTGGGGCTTCCGGGAATCCCCGTAATCTGAAGTGAATCTATGCGCGAATCTACCTCCAATCCCCGCCGCCCGGCCCTGGTGCTGGGCCTCCTGTTCCTCCTGGTCCTTGGAGCGGGGGGCGGCGTGGCCTGGCTCCTGGCCGCGCGCGGGCTGCGCAGCCCCCTCCGCGTGCTGCTGATCACCCCTTCGCAGGGGGGCGCCGGGGAACTGGATGCCGCCACCTGCCGGGCCATCGGGGCCCTGGTCCAGGACCACCTGGAATCCTTCGGCCAGGCGGCCGTCACCAGCGTCACGGAGCTGCCGGGCGATCTGGAAGTCATCCGCGCCCAGCCCCGGAGCCTGATGGTGGTGCTCGAACCCTCCCGCCAGGGGGAGGCGCTGGTCCTCTCCTACCGGTATGTCTGGGGGGACAGGTTGGTCAAGGGCGCGCCCCCGGCCTGGGTCCGGTGCCAAGGGCAGCCGCTGGAGCCCGCGGCAGCCTTCGAGGCCTTCCTGGGCGGGTTCCCCAGGCGCATCCGCATGGCCGGCGGCCCGCCGCTGGTCCCCAGGCAGCCCGCCTGCTTCTGGGACCTGATGGGAGCGAGTGCCCGCCGGTTCAGGAACGAGCAGCTGGAAGAAGCCATGGCGCTGGCGGAGCGGTCCGTCGCGGCGGAACCCTCCTGCGCCACGCCGTGGATCCTCCTCGGCAACCTGCGCTATCGCCGTATGCTGAACTGCCCGGCGGCGTTCCGACAGGAGCAGGCGGAAACCGAGGTCCTGATCCAGCGCGGGCTGGCCCTGGCGCCGTACCACCCCAGGGGCACCTTCCTCCTGTCGCTGCTCAAGGCCGACGGGGGCAACCAGGCCGAGGCCCTGTCCCTGTTGATGCAGGCCCGGCGCTTGCAGCCGCACAACCCCACCCTGCTGACGGGCATCGCCTATGCCGCCCGGGGGGCCGGCCTGCTGCCCCTGGCCCGGCGCGCCATGGATCTGCGGGACCACCTGGCCTTCGCCAGCCTCCAGCCCCAGGCCGTGGACATCACCTGTCTGTATACCGGCGAGGTCCAGCACTTCGAGGCCAGCCTCCAGGAGCAGCCGGGGCATCTGCGCAGCACCTCCGGCGTACTGCCCTTCTACCGGGGCTACCTGGCCCTGGTGCGGGGGGACCAGGGGCTGGCCCGCCAGGAGTTCAAGACTGCGGCAACCCTGGCCAACGGCTATCCGAACATCCTCCGCCTGAGCCAGATCTACGGCCTGATCCTGGAAGGGCAGAAGGACGAGGCCTGGAAGAAGCTGCGGGAGTACGACCAGGAGCGCATCGGCATGCGCGAGCCCGATGGCGAGTTCACCCTCCGGCTGGCGGAAGCCTATGCGCTGATCGGCGACCGGGCCAGTGCCATGGACATGACGGGACGCGCCTTCGCCCGGGGCTTCGGCTGCACCACCTGGTACGAGCGCAGCCCCATGCTGGAGCCCCTCCGGGGCCTGCCCAAGTGGAAGGCCCTCATGCAGCACCTGCGGGAGCGGCAGAGCCTCATGGAGGACCGCTTCCCCATCGGGCTGCTGGAGGACAACTGACCCGGGGGTGAACAGCGCTTCGGAAGGAGCAGGGGCCCCGGTAGACTGAGGTTTCGCCCGAACGGGGGATCCATGTCCACACTCGCCACCACGCCTGACACCGTCCACACAGCCGAGGGCTACACGCCCAGGCACAAGGTGCGTTTCGTCACGGCCGCCAGCCTCTTCGACGGCCACGACGCGGCCATCAACATCATGCGGCGCATCATCCAGGCCACGGGCTGCGAGGTGATCCACCTCGGCCACAACCGCTCGGTGCAGGACATCGTGGAGACGGCCATCCAGGAGGACGCCCAGGGCATCGCCCTCTCCAGCTACCAGGGCGGCCACATGGAGTTCTTCAAGTACATGGTGGACCTGCTCCGGGAGCGGGGCGCCGGCCACATCCAGGTCTTCGGCGGGGGCGGGGGCGTCATCGTGCCCGAGGAGATCCGGGAGCTGGAAGCCTACGGCGTGGCGCGCATCTACAGCCCCGAAGACGGCCGCCACATGGGCCTCCAGGGCATGATCGACGAGATGGTGGCGCGCTGCGATTTCGACCCGCGCACTCAGCCTGCGGCGATGCCGTTGGCCCGCAAGATCACCGAGATCGAGCTTGGCGCCGCGGGTATCTCCGGAAAGCCCGCGAGAAAGGTGCCTGTTCTCGGAATCACCGGGACGGGCGGCGCCGGCAAGTCCTCCCTCATTGACGAGCTGCTCCGCCGGTTCCTGGTTGATTTCGCCGAGAAGCGCGTTGCGGTGCTCAGCGTGGACCCCACCAAGCGCAAGACGGGTGGCGCCTTGCTGGGCGACCGCATCCGCATGAACTCTCTCTACCACCCCGAGCTGCGCGACCGCGTCTTCATGCGCAGCCTCGCCACCCGCGCCGCCGCCCACCGGGCCACCAGCGAGGCCCTCGTCGCCAGCATCGCCGCGGCCAAGGCCGAGGGCTATGACCTGGTGATCGTGGAGACGGCCGGCATCGGCCAGAGCGACAGCGAGATCGCGGACCTGGTGGACCTGTCCATGTACGTGATGACGCCGGAATACGGCGCTGCCAGCCAGCTCGAGAAGATCGACATGCTGGACTTCGCGGACCTCGTGGTGCTGAACAAGGCCGACAAGCGCGGCGCCGAGGATGCCCTGCGCGATGTCCGCAAGCAGTACCAGCGCGCCCACAAGCGGTTCAGCGAGCCCACCGAGGACATGCCGGTCTACGCCACCTGCGCCAGCCAGTTCAACGACCCCGCCACCAACTGGCTCTTCGTGAACCTGGTGAAGGCCCTGGCGGCGAAGACCGGGGTGGACTGGGTGTCGCTGATGGAGGCCGAGCCCGGGAGCCCCCGCCGCTCCGCCATCATCCCGCCCGAGCGGGTGCGCTACCTGGCGGAGATCGCCGACACGGTGCAGGGCTACAAGGCCTGGGCCCGACGTCAGGCGGAGACCGCCGAGCTGGCCCACGCCCTGCGGACCAGCCTCCTGGCCCTGGGCGACAAGGTGCCGCCCGCCGGGGCCTTCTACGATTCGGCGCACCTGACCGAAGCCGGCGAGGGCGATCAGGGCGTGGCCATCCTCCTGCTCCGGCAGCGCTACCAGGAGCACCTGGGCGAGCTGCATGCCGAGAGCCGCCGCCTCATCCACGACTGGACGGAGCTGAAGCGCAGCTACACGGAACCCGAGAACATCTACGTGGTGCGCGGCAGGGAGATCCGGACCGCCAACTACACCGTGTCCCTCAGCGGCTCCCTGGTGCCCAAGGTGGCCCTGCCGCCCTACTCGGGCTGGGGCGAGCTGCTTCGCTGGCAGCTGCTGGAGAACCTGCCGGGCCGCTTCCCCTTCACGGCCGGCGTCTTCGAGTACAAGCGCGTGGGCGAGGATCCCACCCGCATGTTCGCCGGCGAAGGCACGCCCGAGCGCACCAACAAGCGCTTCCACTACGTGAGCAAGGGCCAGCCGGCCGTCCGCCTCAGCACCGCCTTCGACAGCGTGACCCTCTACGGCGAGGATCCCCACGTCCGCCCCGACATCTACGGCAAGGTCGGCAACAGCGGCGTGTCCGTCTGCACCGTGGATGACGCCAAGAAGCTCTACTCCGGCTTCGACCTGCTCTGCCCCACCACCAGCGTGAGCATGACCATCAACGGGCCCGCCCCCACCATGCTGGCCTTCTTCCTCAACGCCGCCATCGACCAGCGGGCCGAGCTGTGGCTGAAGGAGCACGGCCAGCTGGAAGCCGCCCAGGCCAAGATCGACGCGAAGTACGCGGCCAAGGGCCTGACCCGCCCCCGCTATGGCGAAACGCTGCCCGAAGGCAACCATGGCCTGGGCCTGGCGCTGCTGGGGGCCACCGCCGACGAGGTGCTGCCGCCGGAGGTCTACGCCAAGCTGCGGACCGAGGCCCTCCAGACCGTGCGCGGCACGGTGCAGGCCGACATCCTCAAGGAAGACCAGGCCCAGAACACCTGCATCTTCAGCACGGAGTTCAGCCTCAAGGTCATGGGCGACATCCAGCAGACCTTCATCGAGGAGAAGGTCCGCAACTTCTACTCCGTCAGCATCAGCGGCTACCACATCGCCGAGGCCGGGGCGAATCCCATCACCCAGTTGGCCTTCACGCTGGCCAACGGCTTCACCTTCGTCGAGTACTACCTGTCCCGCGGCATGCACATCGACGACTTCGCGCCGAACCTCTCTTTCTTCTTCAGCAATGGCCTCGACCCCGAGTACAGCGTCATCGGCCGCGTGGCCCGCCGCATCTGGGCCGTGGCCATGAAGGAGAAGTACGGCGCCAATGACCGCAGCCAGAAGCTGAAGTACCACATCCAGACCTCGGGCCGCTCGCTCCACGCCCAGGAGATCGACTTCAACGACATCCGCACGACGCTGCAGGCGCTCTACGCCATCTACGACAACTGCAACAGCCTGCACACCAACGCCTACGACGAGGCCATCACCACGCCCACCGAGGAGAGCGTGCGGCGGGCCATCGCCATCCAGCTCATCATCAACCGGGAGCTGGGCGGGGCGAAGAACGAGAACCCGCTCCAGGGCGCCTTCCTCATCGAGCAGATGACCGAGCTGGTGGAGGAGGCCGTGCTGGCCGAGTTCCGCCGCCTCGCCGACCGGGGCGGCGTGCTGGGTGCCATGGAGACCATGTACCAGCGCGGCAAGATCCAGGAAGAGTCCATGCACTACGAGCACCTCAAGCACAGCGGCGAGCTGCCCATCGTGGGGGTGAACACCTTCCTGAACCCCCAGGCCGTCGAGCCGGGCACGCCGGAGCTGATCCGCAGCACCGAGGCGGAGAAGCGCCAGCAGATCGACAACCTGGCCGCCTTCCACGCCCGCAACGCCGACAGGGCCCCCGCGGCCCTGGCGCGCCTCAAGGAGACGGCCCGCGGTGGCGGCAACCTCTTCGACGCCCTCCTGGGCGCCGCCAAGGTCTGCAGCCTCGGCCAGATCAGCCAAGCCCTCTACGAAGTGGGCGGGCAGTACCGAAGGAACATGTAAGGCGAAGCCCAGACGGGTGGCGAGGGACGCGGCAGTGCCGCGTTCCGAGCCGGGCACCCGTCGGGCTGAGCATAGCCACCAGGTTGGCCACGCAGCCGATCGGAGCTGTTCCGGGTCAGTGTCCTCCAAGGAGGCTATGCCACGAGACCGCCCCGGGATGGGCATGGAAAACTCCGTGCACGTATCATGGAGTGCGATGGTCCGCCCGGTCCTCATCCTCCCCTTCGTCGCCTTGGCTCTGTCCGCCGGGATGCCGAGGGCTTCCAGGGCAGCGAAGCCCGGGGTCACCTACCTCTACACCTACTACGACCGCCAGGGCCGGCTGGTGATCAACAACCTGCCGCCCAGCTACATGAAGGGACAGGGGCTGATCCTCAAGCATGTGGGCGTCGGCAAGGTGCGCCTTGCCGTCACTTCCGCGGAGATGGCCCGGGCCC
The DNA here is from genome assembly GCF_030268045.1 of Geothrix edaphica. Lineage (NCBI taxonomy): Bacteria > Pseudomonadati > Acidobacteriota > Holophagae > Holophagales > Holophagaceae > Geothrix > Geothrix edaphica. Next base: position 452,676 of record NZ_BSDC01000002.1, on the reverse strand, counting down.
TGAAGAGCCCCGAGCTCATTGCCCTGGTGGATGAGATCGCCCAGACCGAGGGCGTGGACATCCACCTGGCGCGGGCCATCATCCAGGCGGAGAGCGCCTTCAACTACAAGGCCCGCTCCAAGGCCGGCGCTCTGGGCCTCATGCAGCTCATGCCCTCCACGGCCGAGCGCTTCGGCGTACTGGATCCCTTCGATCCCCGCCAGAACATCAGCGGCGGCGTGAAGTACCTGAAATGGCTCCACGGCTACTACGAGGGTGACCTGCACAAGGTGGTGGCGGCCTACAACGCAGGGGAGGGCGCCGTGAACCGCTACAAGGGGGTCCCGCCGTTCCGCGAGACCCGGGCCTACGTGCCGAAGGTGCTCGACCTCTACCAGCGCAAGGCGGTGCAGCCTGATCCCAAGCTGGCTGGCAGCATGGCCCTGCTGAAGCGGGGCCGGGGCGGCTTCGAAGTGGAGGAGCAGAAGGCCGTGGCGGAACCCACGGCCCAGCAGCGGGCCGCCACGCGCATCTACCAGTGGACCGATGCCACGGGCCGGGTCCAGATCAGCGATCAGCCCCCGCCCAAGGGCACGAGCGGCGTGAAGTCCTTCGGGGCGCCCTGAGCGGGATCAGGCCTGCCGGGATTCGCCCTCGCGCACGTAGGCCTCCAGGGCCGCGAGGCTGGCCTGGAAGAGCGCTTCCAGCTGGGCCCGCAGGTCCGGGCCGACCTCCAGGGAACCGCCGCGGCCCAGGGCTTCCAGCTCCGCAGCCCGGGCGCGCAGAGACCTGGCGCCCAGGGCGCCGGAGCCCCCCTTGAGGGCATGGGCGGCGCGGGAGAAGGCCTCGGCATCCCGATCCGTCACGGCCTGCAGGATGTCCTCGATCCGGTGTGGGGTGTCCTCCCGGAAGATGCCGATCATCTCCTGCACCAGGCCATGGCTGCCGTCATCCAGTTCCACCAGGTTCTGGAGGGTCGTCAGATCGAGCAGGTCCGAAGGGGCCACGGGAACTCCTGGCCTCCATGCTGAACCAGGGAGGCCCGTCCGTCCAATGGGAGGCGCCGATCCCAGGCGGTAGTAGGCTGGAACCATGACCGAAGCCCGCCCCCTGTCCGCCGCGGAAACCGCCCTCTCCCTGTTGTTCCGCAAGCTGCACCCCCACCTGGAGGATGCGGCCCACGCCCTGGCCAAGGGGGCGGCCCGGCGCGATCTGGAGCGCCTGCACCTCAAGCTGCTGGCGGCCCGCCTCAAGACCGTGGCCCTGCTCGAGGCGGAGGCCGAGGGCCTTCCGGACGAGAGCCCCCTGGCCGAGGCCCTGGAGACCCTGGCGGCGAACCTCACCCCCGTGGGGGAAAGCTACCGGCAGAGCCTGATCCTCACCCAGCTCTGCCTGGAGGAGGCCCCGGCGGAGCTGCTGCCCCACGCGCCGGAGGGCTGCGTGGCGGGATCCGCCTGGGGCCCCCGCATGACGGACTTCCTCACCCATCTGGAGGAGCCGGCCTTCCAGGCCCACCGGCGCTGGGAGGCCGTCGAGGAGGACATCGGGGAGACGGAGGAGGAGTAGGGCCCCAGCGGCTCCACCTGAACCCGGCTCCAGGGTGGAGGCCCCCGGCCAGGGCCCGAGGGATCCCTGCAGGTGTAGAAGATCTTGTGGTAAAGTAATGGCGGTCCTTTGGTCCATCCCCGGGATTTCCGGGAGGTCCGTGCCTCCCGTGAGGAACCTGGGTTTCCACACAGAAGGAGTCGCCATGCGCCACTTCGCCTTATTGCTCGCGGCCTGCACCGCTCTGGTGGGCCAGGGGGTGGCCCAGTACGCCCCGAAAGTGGATCCGAGCTTCCAGGCCTATGCTCCCGCCGCCCAGGTGGAGGGGCTGGTGGAGAGCATCGGGGCGGATTCGCTGGCGGACGTGTGGGAGGAATGGCGCGTCGCCTTCAGGAAGGCCCAGCCCAAGGCCCAGTTCAAGGTCACCCACCTGCCCGTGCCGCAGGCGCTCAAGGGCTTCCTGGAGGGCAGCGCCCCCCTGGTGCACCTGCCCCGGGAGATGAAGGTGGAGGAGGCCCAGGCCTTCCAGAAGAAGTACGGCTACCAACCCACCAAGCTGGTCGTGTGCTACGACGCCTTCATCGTCTTCGTGAATGCGGCCAACCCCATCAAGGAGATGGGCATGGACCAGCTGGATGCGGCCTATTCCTCCACCAGGCTCGCCGGCTACCGGTCCTCCGATGCCACCGTGGAGACCTGGGGTGACCTGGGCGTCCGGAACGGGGACTACAGCCGGCGGCCGATCAATGCCTACATGCGGGCCGAAGGCCTCGCCTCCCGGACCACCATCCAGGAGATGGTGCTCCTGAAGGGGAAGTACAAGCCCACCGTCCTGGAAAGCCCGGACTGGTCCGGCATCGCGGAAGCGGTCATGACCGATGCCTCGGGTCTGGGCATCGGCACCCTCGCCAGCTGGCTGAGCCGCAACAAGACCTTGGCGCTGACGCCGCTCCACGCGAAGGAGGCCGTGGCCCCCACCCAGGAGAACGTGGTGACCGGCCGGTATCCCCTGTCGCGCACCTACTACCTGTATGTGAACCGCGCCCCCGGCAAGGACCTACCCCCGGTGGTGGCGGAATTCCTGTCCTTCGTGCTGTCGCGGGAGGGCCAGGGGGCCGTGGCCCAGGCCATGCTGTATCCCCTGCCTGCCGAGATCGCCCAGATGAACCGGAAGCGGCTCCGGGCGAATTAGGCATCCAGGCGGGCACGACGGCTTCGCTTTTTGTATAAAAATTAATAATAAAATAGTTATGCTATAGCCTCGATTGGTAAAAATTATAGCAATTTAGGCAAAATATACTAGACTCAGGAGAGCGTTCCGCTTCGGGATGAGTGCCCGGCCGACCTTGCCGGGAGCCTCGTCCGCCATGCCTCCAGGAGTCCCCATGCGTCCCTTGCTCTTCGCCCTCGTGGCCAGCACGCTGCTGCTCGGCCAGGGCATCCCCCAGTACGCCCCCAAAGTGGATCCGGGCCTACCCGCCTACGTGCCGGTCCAGGGTGTCAACACGGTGATCGAAAGCCTCGGCGCCGATTCCCTGACGGATGTGTGGGAGGAGTGGAAGGCCGGGTTCAAGGTCCTCCAGCCCCAGGCCCAGTTCAAGGTCACCAACGGCCTCTCCACCACCGCCGTGAAGGCCCTGCTGGACAACACGGCGCCCATGATCCACCTGGCCCGCGAGCTCACGCTGGAGGAGCACCAGGCCTTCGAGAAGAAGTTCGGCTACACCCCCACCAAGCTGGTGGTCTGCTACGACGCGTTCATCGTCTTCGTCAATGCCGGCAATCCCATCAAGGACATCGGGATGGACCAGCTGGACGCGGCCTTCTCCACCACCCACAACGCCGGCTACAGGAGAGACATGCCCGTGGACACCTGGGGGGACCTGGGCGTCCGGGGCGACTTCGCCAGGCGCCCCATCCACCCCTACATGCGCGCCGAGGGTACGGCCTCGCGCTCGGCCATCCGCGACCTGGTGCTCCTGAAGGGCAAGTACAAGCCTACCGTCCATGACGAAGTGGACTGGCCGAGCATTGCGGAAGCCGTGATGACCGACGCCAACGGCATCGGCATCGCCACGCTGTCCAACTGGCTGGCCCGGAACAAGACCCTGGCGGTGACGCCGCTGCAGGCCAAGGACCCGGTGCCCCCGACCCAGGAGAACGTGGTCTCGGGCAAGTACCCCCTGGCTCGGACCTACTACTTCTATGTGAACCGGGCCCCCGGCAAGCCGCTCGCCCCGGCGATCTTGGAGTTTCTGCAGTATCTTCTCTCCCGCCAGGGGCAGACGGCCGTGGCCCAGGCCTCCCTCTACCCGGTGCCCGCCGACATCGCCCAGCTGTACCGGAAGCGGCTGCGCGCCAACTGAGCAGGGCGGAACACGGGAAAGGCGCGGGAGCTCCCGCGCCTTTCCCGTGCCTCTATGAGAGCCGGAGGCGGGGGCGGCTAACGGGGCGCTTCCACGAAGGCGAGGACCTGTTCGGCGATCGCGAGCGGGTTGCCGGCCAGTTCGATGCCGACCGATACGTGGCCCGTGGGAACAGGTACTACCAGCTCGTAGAAGTTGCCGTATCGGATGATGACCCAGTGCGCCCCGCCGCAGTCGATGTTGCCGCGCTGGGTCACGAGCTTCAACAGGGTCGGGTTCACGATGAGCTCTTCGTACTTGTCTGATTCCGAGCTGCTCGCGCCATCGATTCCCGGGCGCTGCGCGGTCTGATGGACGCCATCCAGGTAGGTGGCGATATAGCGGATGTCAGGTGCGAGAGAGAACAGACCTTCGATGAGGGATGGCATGGCGGTCCTCCATGGCTCCGGAAAGATCAACGACGAGGCTGCGTGAAGAGGATGGGCTCCGGCTAGACTTCCGCGATCAGCTCGATCTCGACCTTCGCCCCGCGGGGCAGGGCCGCCACGGCCACGGTGCTGCGGGCGGGCTTGGCGCCGCCGAGGACCTGCTCATAGATGGCGTTGAAGGCGGCGAAGTCGGCCATGTCTGTGAGGAACACCGTGGTCTTCACCACGCGGTCCCAGCCCGTGTTGGCGGCGGCCAGGACCGCGGCCAGGTTCTTCAGCACCTGCTCGGCCTGGGCTTCGATGGGCCCCGTCACCATCTCCATGGTCTCGGGGACGAGGGGGATCTGGCCGGAGGTGAACAGGTGGCTGCCCGAGATCTGGGCCTGGCTGTAGGGGCCGATGGCGGCGGGGGCGTTCGGGGTGGCGATGGTGCGCATGGGAACAACTCCTGGAACTAGGGCCTGTCTTCAAATTGGATGCGAGCCGCGGCGGGTCCAGCCGCGTGATCCAGGAAGGCGGTGGCCGCAGGGTGATGCGGGACATCGTTCAAGGCCACCAACGCACCTGGGCGCGCGGCTGGGCCCGTCCCGAAGGGCAAGGGGCGGCGCCCGGCGCGATACTGCGTCAAGCTCCTCGTCAATGGTGCCGCTATTGCCATCGTCGCTTTCCTTCTCGGTATCACCTTTGGTGATACACGAGACAAAATGATACCTGTCTCGCTTGGGCGGCGCCTCTTGCGCGGCCACACCCCATTTTGAAGACAGGCCCTGATTATTGTCCGCCCTTTTTCCCCCAGCGCCGCTTCTTGTGGCGCCAGTTGCGGCCGGGCTTGGCCGGGGGCGGGAGGGGGGTGTCGAAGGGGGAGGCGGGCTGCTCGAACTCGGCCTCGGATTCACCGTCATCCAGGCGGCGGGGGCCTTCCTCGATCTGCTGTAGCACCCACTGGGCGGTGCGGTGCATGAGGGCCGCCAGGCAGAGGCTGGTCTCGATGCGGGCGTGGGGCAGGGGCCCCAGCTGGGTGAACACGGAGGGGTCCGGCGGGATCACACGGGGGATGCTGATCTCGGGGAGGGGCATGGGCAGGGCGTCATAGGCCTCATCCGGAAGGTGGCGCCAGGGCTCGGGCTGGGCCTGCTCCCGCTTGAGGAGGTCCGCCACGGTCTGCTGCTTCTTCGGGGGCCGCCCGCGTTTCTTGGGGGCGGCAACGGCGGCGGCCTCCAGGGCGGACTGGAGGGCCTGCATCACCTCGTCGCGCGACTTCCCCCGCAGGTCGAAGAGCAGCCAGGGGTCGCGGTCCAGGGCCTCGGCCATGACGTAGCAGACGGCTGCCACGTGCTTGCAGGGATTGGCCCAGTCCGGGCAGTCGCAGTGGGTCTGGAGCTCCTTGGGCACGCGCGGATAGAGGCTGGCGCCGGCTTCGCGGAAGGTCTCGTCCAGTCCCTGCGGCATCTCGCCCGCCAGCAGCGACGCCACGAAGCGGCTCTCCTGGGCGATGCGGGTCAGGGCCTTCTCCCACTGGGCGGCGGTGAGGGCCGGCAGGCCCAGGGTCACGTTGTAGGTCTTGCGGCCATGGACCCGGGCCTGGATCTCGCCGGGCACCACGCCGAAGTGGGACACGTGGCCGTCCTCCGCGTACTTCTTGCCGCGGGGCAGGCGGTTCTCGTAGTCGTCCCCCAGCTTCTCGAGGCCGTTGATCCAGAGGCGACCCCACCAGGTGGCGCCGAAGCGATCGGTGTGGCTGATCATGGCGCCACCTCCTTGGCCTTCCGGCGGACGGGTTTTGGTGCGGGCTCGTCTCCGTTCCCCTCATCGGGATCCATCAGCTCAGCATCTGGATCCAGCGCCACCAGGCGCCGGAGGGCGTCATCATCCAGCTCGGTGAGCCAGCCCTCGCCCGTGCCCACCACGCGGTCCGCCAGGTCGCGCTTGGATTCCAGCAGGGCGTCGATCTTCTCCTCCAGGGTGCCGATGGTGACCAGCTTGTGGACCTGCACGTTCTTCGTCTGGCCGATGCGGTAGGTGCGGTCCGTGGCCTGGTCCTCCACGGCCGGGTTCCACCAGCGGTCGAAGTGGAAGACGTGGGTGGCGGCCGTGAGGTTGAGACCCACACCGCCGGCCTTCAGGCTGAGCAGCAGCACCGGTGATGAGTCCGGGTCCTCCTGGAAGGCCCGCACCAGCTCGTCGCGGCCTTCCCGCGTGGTGCCGCCGTGGAGGAAGGGCGGCTCGAAGCCCAGGGCGTCCTGGAGGTGGATCTGGAGCCGGTCGCCCATCTCCTTGAACTGGGTGAAGACCAGGGCGCGCTCGCCGGCCTCGACCACTTCCTCCAGCATCTCGGTGAGGCGATCCAGCTTGCCGCTGCGGCCCCGGTAGGGGCCCTGGGCCTTCAAGAACTGGCTGGGGTGGTTGCAGATCTGTTTGAGGTGCGTGAGCAGGGCCAGGATGCGACCCCGGCGCTCGATGCCCGTGGTGGCCTCCAGCTCCTCGTCCATCTTCGCCACGCGGTACTGGTAGAGCTCGGCCTGCTCACGGCTGAGCGTCGTGAAGACCTTCATCTCCTGCTTCTCGGGCAGGTCCTGGATGATGGATTTGTCACTCTTCAGGCGCCGCAGGATGAAGGGCCCGATGCGCTGGCGCAGTTCGCCGGCGACGTCGGGATCGCGGTACTTCTCGATGGGCGTGGCGAAGTGTTCCTTGAACTGGGATTCGCTGCCGAGGTAGCCGGGGAGGCCGGCGCTCATGATGGCCCACAGCTCGGTGAGGCGGTTCTCGATGGGGGTGCCCGTGAGGGCCAGGCGGAAGTTCCCCCGCAGCTTCCGCACGGCCTTGGCCTGGGCGGAGCCGGCGTTCTTGATGGCCTGGGCCTCGTCCACCACCACCATGCCCCAGGCGTGGGTCGAGAACGTGTCCTCCTCGCGCCGCACCACGCCGTAGGTGGTGAGCACCAGGGTGTGCGGTTTGAAGGTGGCCGGCAGGCGATCCCGGTTGTTGCCGTGGTGCACGAAGACCGGCAGGCTGGGCGCGAACTTGGCCAGCTCCCGCTCCCAGTTGCCCAGCAGCGAGGTGGGACAGACTAATAGCGTGGCGGGCCCGTGCTGGGGGCTCTGCTCCTGGCGATGCAGCAGCAGGGCGAGCACCTGGATGGTCTTGCCGAGGCCCATGTCGTCGGCCAGGATGCCGCCCAGGCCCAGGCGGGAGAGGCCCTCGAGCCAGGCGAGGCCGCGCAGCTGGTAGGGGCGCAGCTGCCCATGGAAGCTGGCCGGCTGGGTGATGGGCTTGTCGGGCAGGATCTTCAAGTCCTCGAGGGCGGCGCCGAAGTCGCCGGCGACTTCGACCTCGATGGCTTCGCTCACGCCCGGGATGCGGGCCGTGCCCGTGAGGGCGGCGGCCAGGGCCTCGCCCTTGGTCATGCTCTCGAAGCCCGCGCCGCGGCTGGCCTGGAGCACCGTGGAGATCTGCTTGAGGGTCTCGGGGTCCAGGGCCACCCACTTGCCCTTCCAGGCCACCAGCGGGTGCTTGAGGCTCGCCATCTGGGCGAAGTCCTCCACGCTCAGGGCGTCGTCGCCCAGCATGAGGGACCAGTCGGCGCTGACGCTGCCCTCCAGGCCCGCCTGGATCTGGGTGGCGGCCTCGTCCACGCTGCGGGCGCCCAGGCGCACCTTGGCGCGCAGGCGCTTGGCGCCGCCGAAGTCCGCCAGGGCCTCGGGGATGTGGACGAGGAAGCCGGCCTCCTTCAGTTGCGCCGCGCCGCGGGTCAGGAAGCCCCAGGCCTCCGTGGGCCGGAGCAGGAGGTCCTCGGGCCGCTGGCCCGCCAGGGCCCGCTCCAGGGCGGGGAAGAAGGGCACGGCCCGGGCCAGGCCCCGCAGCAGCACCTGACGGGCCTGGAGGACCTCAGGTTCGGTGCTGGGCTCCCAGAGCTTCGCCACGCCGATGTCCGCGCCGGCCTCGGTCTCCAGGCCCACCTTGAGGATCCAGCCCTCCTCCGCCAGCCGGTCGGCCTCCTGGACCTCCTGGCTGTGGGTGGGCACGGGCGGGGCCTCGAGCCGCAGGCTGGGCCGCATCCACTGGGGCCGGGCGCCCTCGCTCCATTGGACCAGCTGCTCGCCCAGGGTGCGCTCGGTGATGCCGATGGTGGGGAACTCGGGCAGCTGATGGGACAGGGCCACCATGAGCCGCTCGTCCCAGGGCAGGCGGTCGCGCTTGTGCCCCCGGAGCCGGTGGATGAGGCCCAGGCGCGGGTCGTCCCCGGCCCGGAGGCCGCCGGCCACGAAGCGCATGACGAAGTCGGCCCCGTCCTCCAGGAAGGCGCCCAGCACGGCGTCCACGGAGGGGGGCATGGCCAGGTCGTCCTCGATGTCGAAGGCATCCAGCTCGCCCAGGGGCACGGTCTTGGTGAAGCCCCAGGTGTCGTTCTCGGGGAAGGCCATGGCCGCCGGTGGCATGGCCTCCGCCAGCTGGCGCAGGGCCGTGCGGTCCGAGGGGCTGGTGAGGCTCACGCCCCAGCGGGCCTTCCAGGGGTTCCCGCGGGTGTCCAGCTGGGGCAGCAGGGCGCCGCGGACCACCAGGGACTGGAGCAGGCGCAGGGCCGCGGCCCAGTAGCGGAGGGTGGGCCCGGCGTTCCCGGGGCGCAGGGCCAGGGAGGACAGCCAGGGGTAGGCCCGCTGCCAGCGGAGGGGCAGCGCGTGCATCTCCACCAGGGTGGCGTCGGGCAGGAAGATCTGGGCCTTGGCGGGGGTGAGGCGCTCCCGGCCCTGCAGCTCGCCCGGCAGGGTGCGGAGGGCCCGCGCCCACTCGGCGGGTTCCACCGCCTCGGGCATGCAGAGCAGGAAGCCACGGTCCTGGGGACGGTACTGGAGGAAGGGGTTCAGCATGAAGGGGCGGCGGGCGGTAGGCTAGGGGCAGTGAGCCGGGGGGCGGGACGATGAAGCTCGGATTTGCAAGCGATCATGCGGGGTTCGACCTGAAGGAAAGGCTCAAGGCCTGGGCGCAGGGTCAGGGACATGAGGTGGTGGATTTCGGCACGGATGGTTCGGCCTCGGTGGACTACCCGGATTTCGCGCATCGGGCGGCGGAGGGCCGGGACCGGTGGGAGCGCCTGGTGCTGGTCTGCGGATCCGGCATCGGCATCAGCATCGCGGCCAACCGCCATGCTGGCATCCGCTGCGCGCTGGTGACCTCCCCTGAGCACGCGGCACTGGCGCGACAGCACAATGACGCGAACGCCATCGCTTTCGGCCAGCGGCTGACGGATCCGCTCAAGGCGGAATACTACCTGAAATTGTTCCTGGGCACACCTTTTGAAGGAGGGCGCCACCAGGGGCGGGTGGACAAGATCGAATGGAAGGGGTGCTGATGCGCGGCAACGGCGACCTTCGGGGCCTGGAATTTGAAACCGGCGTCCAGCTCCATGCGGCCGGATCCTGCCTGGTGAAGCTGGGCCGCACGCATGTGCTCTGCTCGGCCAGCCTGGAGGAGAAGGTGCCCGGCTGGATGAAGGGGCGGGGCACGGGCTGGCTCACGGCCGAATACGGCATGCTGCCCGCGGCCACGAACACGCGGTCTGACCGCGAGGCCGCCAGGGGGAAGCAGCAGGGCCGGACCGTGGAGATCCAGCGGCTCATCGGCCGCAGCCTGCGCCAGGCCATCGACCTGGCGGCCCTGGGCGAGCGCACCCTCACGGTGGACTGCGATGTGCTGAACGCCGACGGCGGCACCCGCTGCGCCGCCATCACCGGGGCCTGGGTGGCCGTGGCGCTGGCGCTGAAGGCCCGGGGGCTGGAGGCCGCCGTGGTCCGCCAGGTGGCGGCCGTGAGCGCGGGCGTCGTGGAAGCCGGTGAAGGCCGCCGGGGCGTAGTGCTGGATCTGGAATATGAGGAGGACCACCTCGCCGCCGTGGACTGCAACCTGGTGGCGGCGCGGCCTGCCGGGGGCGGGGAGCTGCTGCTGGTGGAGCTCCAGGGCACGGGCGAGGGCCGCCCCTTCAGCCGATCTGAGGCGGATGCCCTCGTGGACCTGGGCCTGGCCGGCTGTGCCGCCCTCATGGAGGCGCAGCGGGCGGTCCTCGCATGAGACGGAGCCTGCCGGCCCCCGCGCGGACCCTGGCGCTGCTCGGGCTCCCCGTCCTGCTGGCGGGCCAGGCCGTCCCCCCGATGGCCGCTCCGGCCCCGCAGCGCATCGAGGTCACGGTCCAGCCGCCGGACATGGTGTTCCGCTTCGCGCCCCGGGTGGTGATTCCGGGCATGCCGCGCGTGGGTCTGGCCCTCAGCGGCGGCGGAGCCCGGGGGCTGGCCCACATCGGCGTGCTCCAGCGCCTGGAGGAGGTCGGCTTTCCCCTGGACAGCATCACCGGCACCAGCGCCGGTTCCCTGGTGGGCGCCCTCTACGCCTGCGGCTTCTCGGGCCGCGAGATCGAGGATCTCTTCCGCCGCCTGGACCTGACCCGCGCCTTCCTGGAGCCGCTCCTCCGCAACCCGGGCGAGACCCTGGGCGAGCAGGAGGACCGCGAGTCCACCTTCATGTCCATGGAGCGGAAGAACGGGCAGACCACCCTGGCCCAGGGCCTGCGGAGCGGCCTGGAGGTGCAGCGCACCCTCCAGGGCCTCCTGGCCCGGGGCGCCTACTTCTCGGGCGGCGACTTCGACCGGTTGCAGCGGCCGCTCCGGATCCTGGCCACGAACCTGGAGACGGGGCAGGGCCGGGTCTTCGGGCAGGGCGACCTGGTGGAGGCCGTGCGCGCCTCCATGGCCGTCCCCGGCGGCTTCCGGCCCGTGGTGATCGAGGGGCAGCAGTACGTGGATGGCGCCCTGGTGGAGAACCTGCCCGTCACCACGGCGAGGGAGGCCTTTCACCCCGACGTGATCATTGCCGTGGACATCAGCAGCCCCCTGGAGCAGCGCCCGGCCACGAACATCTTCTCCGTGGCCTCCCGCAGCCTCGATCTGGTGGTTGAGCGGCGCCAGTGGGAGAGCCGTGCGGCGGCGGACTTCCTCATCCGGCCCGACATCCGCGACGCCCCCTTCCTCGAGTACGGAAGCCTGGCGCCCCGGCTGGTGCTCCAGGGCCGCGAGGCCTTCGATGCGCGCCTGGAGGAGCTCGCCACGTTCCTCCGCGGGAAGTCGGGCGGGCAGGAGATCCTGGCGGCCGACCGGGTGGTGTTCGAAAGCCCCGTCCCCGTGGGCGAGGTCCTGGAAGGAACGCTCTCCGCGACCTTGAAGGCCGCGGCCAGCGGCTTCCGGGTCCTGGATGTCCAGATCCTGCTGCAGCAGATCCTCGTCCACGGGCTCGCGCGGGAGGCCTGGGCCACGGTGGATGCGGACCGGGTCCTCACCATCCACCTGAGGCCCTATCCGGTGGTGAAGGAACTGACCGTGGAGGCGCCCGCCGCCTGGCTCCCCCTGGCCCAGCAGGCCATGGAGGGCCCGGTCAAGCCCGGCGAGCCCTTCAACCCCCAGATCTTCGGCAGCCAGATGTCGCAGCTGGTCTACCGCCTGCTCATGGGGGGCAGCCCCCTGGTGGACGTCCGCGGCTCCGGGTTCGACCCCGACACCGGGTGCCTCAAGGTGATCCTCCGGGAGCCCCTGATCTCCCGGGTCGAAGTGTGGACCGTGCCGGGACCTGCGGTGGACGAATCCCACCTGCGGCGGCTCCTGGGCGACCTGGAGCGGCGCCCCTTCCGGCCCACGGACCTCCAGCGGCACATCGCCCTGGCGGAGCACCGGCTCCACCTCGCGGAGCTGCACTACCTCACCCGGCCCGATGGCCAGGGCGGAACCATCCTCACCTTCATCCCCGTGCCCCAGCAGCAGGACCGGCTGGACCTGTCCCTGGGCTACGAAAGCACGCTGGGCGGCCAGCTGGGCCTCACGTACCACGCCCTGAACCTGGGCTTCAAGGGCTCCGAACTGGAGCTGAGCGCCGCCCGCAACCGGCTGCAGCAACAGGCGACCGTGGCCCTGCGGGCCCCCCTCTTCTCGCCTGGGGCCGGCCTGGAGCTCAGCGGCAACTACTGGCAGCAGCGCCTGGAGATGCCCCTCGGCTGGCCCGCCCCCCAGCTGCCGCTCAGCGGGGTGGAGGCCCGGATCAGCGCCTCGGATCTGGTGCTGCGGACCTACTTCCGGTTCAGCAGCCTGGGCACGGGGAAGGTGACCCTCGACCTGGGCCGCCGGAACGTGGCCTTCAAGGAGGACGGCCTGCGCCTGACCCAGGTCCAGGATGCCGTCTACCTCTCCGCCGAGTGGGACAACCTGGATCGCCACACCCTCCCCCGGGAGGGCCTCCTCCTGCGGGCCCGGGGCGGCACGGGCGAGGTGAAGGCCGGGGAGCTGCCCGGCGGGGCCTTCCAGCAGACCTACTTCCGCGCCCGGGGCCTGCATACCTTCCGTGAGTTCCTGGGGGCCGATCTGGATCTGGAGTGGGGTCAGGGCCGCCGCCTGCCGCTGGACCGCTGGTGGGTCCTGGGGGGGCCCTCCTTCGTCATCGGCTCCCGGGCCGCCGGGTACCAGGTACCCAATTTCGGCGCCGTGCGGTTCGGCTTGCCCTTCCGGTTCTACGGCGGTCTGGGGCTCACCGTGGAGGTGGTCCCCCGCTTCGATGTGGCCTGGATGGCCCAGCACGCCGACACCCTCTTCCATGCGGATACGGGCTTCCAGGTCCAGGGCACGGGCCTGCTGCTGCGCACCACGCTCCTGTCCAAGTTCTATGTGGAGCTTTCCTACGGGTTCCTCAAGCTGAGGACCCCCCAGGGAACCCGCCCGGCCACGGGCAGCTTCGATGTCCTCGTCGGAACCCAGCCCTTCGACCTCTGGAAGCGGAGGTGAATGCTGTCCCGGGGTTCCGAGCAGTGGTCGGGCCGAGCCCTCCCACTGCGCCACCCTCGTCAAGTGGTCTGTGCATGGGCGGTCTGTGATCACCTGCACAGGAGGCCCCGGCTGCCCGGGCTGATACGCTGAAGAGCTGCATTTCCATCCGCTTCCTTGCCGAGGCCGCCATGCGCTATCTGCCTTCCTCCCCTGCCGAAGATCGGGCCCTCCTGGACACGATCGGCGTTCCCCGCGCCGAGGATCTCCTCGTGGGCATTCCCGAGTCCCTGCGCCTGAAGGGCGGCCTGGACCTGCCCGCCCAGGGCTCCGAGCAGGAAGTGACTTGGCAGATGCTGGACCTGGCCAACCGGAACACGCGCTTCTGCGCCCAGTTCCTCGGCGCCGGCGCCTACGACCACTTCGTGCCGTCGGCCATCGACGCCATGGTGAGCCGCCAGGAGTGGTTCACGGCCTACACGCCCTACCAGCCCGAGATCAGCCAGGGCACCCTCCAGCACATCTTTGAATACCAGACCCTCATCTGCGACCTCACGGGCCTGGATGTCACCAACGCCAGCCTCTACGACGGCGGCACCGCCTGCGTGGAGACGGCCCTCATGGCCGTCCGCGTGCAGAAGAAGCGCAACACCGTGCTGGTGAGCCGCGGCCTGCACCCCCTCTACCGCCAGGTGCTGGCGACCAACTTCGCGCCGCACGACGACCTGAAGCTGGTGGAAGTGGACCTGAAGGATGGCGTCACCGACCTGGCGGACCTGCAGGCCAAGCTCAACGGTGATGTGGCCGCGGTGATGGTGGGCTACCCCAACTTCCTGGGCGCCGTGGAGGACCTCACGGCCCTGGCCGGCCCCGTCCACGCCGCCGGCGCCCTGCTGGTGAGCGTCACCCAGGAGGCCCTGGCCTTCGGCTGGCTGGAGGCGCCCGGCAAGGCCGGCGCCGACATGGCCTGCGGCGAGGCCATGTCCTTCGGCAACAAGCCCAATTTCGGCGGGCCCTACCTGGGCTTCCTGGCCGTGAAGGACGCCCACAAGCGCGAGATCCCCGGCCGCGTCGTGGGCCAGACCAAGGATCTGGATGGCCGCACGGGCTATGTGCTGACGCTCACCGCCCGCGAGCAGCACATCCGCCGCGACAAAGCCACCAGCAACATCTGCTCGAACCAGGGCCTCGTGGCCCTGCGCGCCAACATCTACCTGCAGGTGGCGGGTCCCGAGGGGCTCAAGGGCCTGGCCGAGCAGAACGTGGCCAAGGCCCAGTACCTGCGCCAGCGCCTGCTGGAGCTGCCGGACATGGAGCCAGTCTTCGACCACCCCTTCTTCAACGAGTTCGTGCTGCGCTACAAGGGCGACATGGCCGCGCTGCAGGAGGCCTGCCTCGCGGAGAGCCTGCTGCCTGGCCTGGACCTGGGCCGCTTCTATCCCGAATACCAGGGCTGCATCCTCTGGTGCGCCACCGAACTCCACACCCGCCGGATGATCGAGAGCCTCGTCGAGATCCTGGCCCGCGTCCCCGCCACTGTGTAAGGAGAGCGACATGTTCCTTCGCCAGCGCGAACCCCTCTCCTTCGAACGCTCCGTCCCCGGCAAGCGGGGCATGGACCTGCCGAAACTCGACGTGCCCACCGCCAAGGACACCCGCCCCGCCCACTTGAAGCGCAGCGGCTTCGACGCCCTGCCCGAGCTGAGCGAGGTGGAGGTCATCCGCCACTTCACGCGCCTCTCCAAGTGGAACTACGGCGTGGACGACGGCATCTACCCGCTGGGTTCCTGCACCATGAAGCACAACCCGCGGCTCAACGAGAAGGTCGCCGGAATGCCGGGCTTCACGGACAGCCACCCCATGGCGCCCGATGCCCTCATCCAGGGCAACCTGGAGACGCTCTTCACCCTGCAGGAGTGGCTGAAGGAGATCACGGGCCTGCCCGGCGTCACCCTCCAGCCCAGCGCCGGCGCCGCCGGCGAGCTCACGGGCGTCATGCTCATCCGCGCCTACCACGTGGCCCAGGGCGCCAAGCGTCGCGTGATCCTCATCCCCGACAGCGGCCACGGCACCAACCCCGCCACCGCCGCCATGGCAGGCTACGAAGTGGTGGAACTGCCGTCGCTGCCGGACGGCACCATTTCCTTCGACGATGTGACTGATCCCGTGAACGGCAAGGTCCGCAAGGGCCTGAAGACCCTGGTGAACGAGCTGGGCGCGGAGATCGCCGGCGCCATGATCACCAACCCCAACACGGTCGGCGTCTTCGAGTACCGCTTCAAGGAGATCAGCGACCTGCTGCACAGCGTGGGCGCCCTGGTCTACATGGACGGGGCCAACATGAACGCCCTCGTGGGTGTGGCCCGCCCCGGCGACTTCGGCGTGGACGTCATGCACCTGAACCTGCATAAGACCATGTCCACCCCCCACGGCGGCGGCGGCCCCGGCGCCGGCCCCGTGTGCTGCGTCGAGAAGCTGGTGCCCTTCCTCCCCGTGCCCGTCGTCGTGCGCGACACCGTGAAGGTCGGCGAAGGCGAGGTGCCGAAGCACAGCTACCGCTGGGACTGGAACCGCCCCCAGAGCATCGGCAAGGTGCACACCTTCTACGGAAACTTCGGCATCCTCGTGCGGGCGCTGACCTACTGCCTGAGCCACGGCTCCGACGGCCTGAAGGAAGCCACGCTCCGCGCCATCGTGAATGCCAACTACATCCGCGCCCGGCTCAAGGGCGCCTACGCCCTGCACATCGACTCGCCCAGCCTGCACGAGGTGGTCTTCAGCGACACCCTCCAGGCCAAGCACGACGTCCACACCCTGGACATCGCCAAGCGCCTCATCGACCACGGCTACCATCCGCCCACGATCTACTTCCCCCTGATCGTGCCCGGCGCGCTGATGATCGAGCCCACGGAGAGCGAGGGCAAGGACGAGCTGGACGCCTTCTGCGACACCATGCTGGCCATCGCCAAGGAGGTGGAGACGGACCCGGAGGCCCTGCACCAGGCCCCCACCCTCGCCCCCCTGCGCCGCATGGACGAGACCACCGCCGCCCGCAAGCCCGTGCTGCGGTGGACGAAGGCCTGAGGAACCGCCCTTTCCGCAGAAGCGCGGGCCCTTGGGCCCGCGCTTCTAGTGTCTGTGGTTCCCCTCACCGGTGGACGGGGATCCGCTCGCGTAGGATCGGGGCCCGTTCAATCCCAGGTGACCACGAGGGCGGAGGCGTCCTGATAGGCCACGCGGAAGGGGCGTAGCTCCAGCTCCGGGAATCCCTTGGCCCGGGCGGTGCGAAGCACGAGCCAGCGGGTGTGGAATGCCTGCGTGAGGGTCTTCGCGTCGAGGGGCGCGGCGTGGCGGCGGTAGTGCTCCAGCAGGCGGGCCCGGTCAGGATCCTCGCGCAGCGAATAGGTCGGATCGAGCCCCCAGAGGAAGGTTTGCCGGTAGCCGTCATAGTAGAGATCCGGGAAGTCGTCCCAGAAGAGATTGATGACCGTCTCTCCTGGCGCCAGGTGTTGCGCCATCCAGGCGCAGGCGCCGGTGAAGAAGCGGGGCGGGGCGTAGGCCGACTGATAGACGCGGTCGAAGGACACGGCCCGGGCGTGGAAGCCCGCCAGCAGGGCCAGCGCCAGGGCGCCCGTGCCCAGGCGCAGCCAGCGGCGGGAGGCCCACCACCTCCGGACTTCCAGGAGGGGCAGGAGATCCCGTAAGACGAGGGCGCAGGCGGCGGCCACGAGCAGGACCGAGTACTCCGCGAAGCGCGGCGTCCGGGCCGTCATGCCGAACCAGGCGAGGGCGGCGAGGCCGAGGCCCAGCGTGGCCGGCGTCAGCCGCCTCCGCGCCAGGACCAGCACGACGAGAAGCAGTGCCGCGAGGAGGATCAGCAGCGGGTAGATGTCCAGGAGGACCGCCCACGGGTAGGGATACAGCTCGTTGCCCAGCTCGAAGCCGGAAGTCCCGGCACCCTGGAGGCCCAGGCGGAAGACCTGCACATAGGTGAGGAAGGTCGCCAGCGTGAGGGGCGTGTAGGGATGGAGGACGAGACCCGCGGCCGATCCCCCGCCGGCGGCCAGCAGCAGCCGCCAGTCGAAGGCCTCTCGTCCGAGCCAGCGCCCCAGGGCGATCGGCACGGCCGTCATGAACAGCACGAAGGGTACCGTGTAGCTCCAGGCGTAGACGAAGCCCAGGACGAACACGGCCCGGTAGCGCTTCTCCAGCATGAGGTGGAGCCCGAGGGTGAGCAGCAGCATGCTCAGCACGTGGGACCGGAGCATGCCCAGCCGCGCGAGGAAGAGTCCACCCATGGCCAGGGGCAGGAAGGCGCAGGCCAGAGGGTGGCGCACCCGCTGGGCCCGCAGCATGAGGTAGAAGGCCCCCATCACGGCTCCGGCCAGCAGCGCGCCGAAGATCCGCGCCCCGAGGATTGGGTCGGATCCGAGGCGGGCGAAGGGTGCCATCGCCAGGTGGAAGAGGAACTCCTTGTCGCAGAACTGCCCGCGCCAGGTGCTCAGCTGCGTCCAGGGGAAGGCCCGGGACAGGCCGCGCTCCGGCAACATCCACGCGAAGCGGGCGTGAAAGTATCCGTCCCGCTCGAATAGCCCGGCCTGCTGCCAGGCCGTGAGGCCGTAGTAGAGGCCCACGTAGAGCAGGAGCAGAGCCAGCGGCCCCCAGCGCCGAAGCCTGGGGGTCATCGGTTCCCCCCAGCGGGCCAGGGTGGCACGGCCAGGTAGGCGAGCTTCTTCACCTCCTTGCGCCCGCGGGTGACGGTGTCGAGGATGAGCCCGCAGGTGTAGCCGAGCGCTGCGATGACCATGAACCCCGTGCAGAGGATGGCTGTGGGAAAGCGGGGCACCAGGCCCGTGGCGAGGTAGGTGCGGAAGAGGGGCACGGCCAGGACCAGGGAGAGCGCGACGAGCAGGCTCGAGAGTGCCGAGAAGAAGGCCATGGGCTCCTCATTCCGGTAGAGGGACAGGATGAGGCGGAGGATCTTGAAGCCGTCCGCGTAGGTCCGCAGTTTGCTCGCGGAGCCCGCAGGCCGCGCCCGGTAGGGCGTGCCCTCTTCCGCCACGGGCATGGCCAGCTCCAGGGCGTGGACCGTCAGCTCCGTCTCGATCTCGAACCCCGCCGAGAGCACAGGGAAGGACTTCACGAAGCGGCGCGAGAAGACGCGGTAGCCCGATAGCATATCCGTGACTCGCTGACGGAAGAGGAAGCCCACGGAGAGGCTGAGCAGCGCGTTCCCGAACCGGTGACCTCGCCGGAAGACATCCTGGCCTGTCTCCGCCCGGCAGCCCACCACCATGTCCAGCTGCCCCTCCAGCAGGCGCGCCACCATGCCGGGGGCGCTGGCGGCCTCGTAGGTCGCGTCGCCGTCCACCAACACGTAGACATCGGCATCCACGTCCGCGAACATGCGGCGCACCACGTGGCCCTTGCCCTGGGCGGTCTCGCGGCCCAGGAGGGCCCCGGCGGCACGGGCGGCTTCCGCGGTGCCGTCGGTGGAGTTGTTGTCATAGACGTAGACGCATGACTCCGGAAGGGCCTTCCTGAAATCGGCCACCACCCGGCCGATGGCGACTGACTCGTTGTAGCAGGGGATGAGTACCGCCACGCGGGGCAGGGCAGGGCCGGAGTCGCTCATGTAGACCTCTCCAGGGATCAAGTGAGCATAACTGACCTTCGTGTCGGTCAGCCTTGGCGTAGATCAGTCGTGGGGAATGAGGTGCACCGCGGCGGCCTTGAGGATGGCGCAGACCGGATCGCCTTCCACCAGGGCCAGGTCATGGCAGGCCTGCCGCGTGACGAGGCTCTCCAGGGGGAAGCCCGCGTCGAGGGCGATCCGGATGAGAGAGCCTTCCGGTTGCAGGGCGGTGATGCGGGCCGGCAGGCGGTTGCGGGCGGTGGAGCCGGAGCCGGGGCCGCCGCCGCGCTCCACGGCCACATCTTCGCCCCGGATGCACACGAAGACCTCCCAGCCGAGGCTGCCGGGATCGGCGGCCAGGATCTGGGCGGACCCCACCGCGACCGTGGCCATGCCGTCGGCGATGGATTCGATCCGGCCCCGCACCACCGTCTCCACGCCCAGAATCCGCGCCACGGCCGGGTCCGTGGGGCGGTCGAAGACCTGCTGGATGTCGCCGCTCTGACAGACCCGCCCCTGGTCCATCACCACCAGCCGGTCCCCCAGCTGGAGGGCCTCGGCCCGGTCGTGGGTGACGAGCACCGTGGGGATGTCCAGGGTGCGGAGCAGCTCGCGCAACTCCTTGCGGAGGCGCAGCTGCGACGGCCGGTCCAGGGCGGACAGGGGCTCGTCCAGCAGCAGCAGCCGGGGCTTCCGCGCCAGCGCCCGACCCAGGGCCACGCGCTGCTGCTGCCCCCCGGACAGCTCCCCGGGATGGCGGTCTCCGAGGCCCTCCAGGTCGAGGAGGGCGAGCAGCTCGTCCACCCGGGCGGCCCGTTCCCGTGGGCTTAGCGAAGCCAGGCCGTAGCCCAGGTTCGCGCCCACGCTGAGGTGAGGGAAGAGGCTGTAGGCCTGGGGCAGGAAGCCCAGGTCGCGGGCCTGGGGGGGAAGATGAATGTGCCGTTCCACGTCCGACCAAGCTGCGCCGCCCACACGGATGACGCCGCGATCCGCCGGTTCCAGCCCCGCCAGCAGCCGCAGGGCCGTGGTCTTGCCCGATCCCGAGGGGCCGAAGAGCACGGTCACGGAGAAGCCCGGCCGCGGGATCTCGAAGCGGGCCTCGATGGTGGCGCCCCGCGGGAAGCGGCGTTCGGCGTCTGCCTGCAAGTAGGGATCATCGCTGATCAGATGAGCGTCCACGGCTTCCTCTGGCGGCGCCGCAGCGCGTAGGTGAAGGCCAGCACGAGGAACGACACGCCCAGCAGCAGCGCGGCCGTGCGGGCCGCCGGGGCGTAGTCCATGGCCTGCACCTGGTCGTAGATGGCGATGCTCACGGTGCGGGTGCGGCCCGGCAGGTTGCCGCCCACCATGAGCACCACGCCGAACTCGCCCAGGGTGTGGGCGAAGCTCAGCACCAGCCCCGTGAGGATGCCGGCCCAGGAGAGGGGCGCGATCACGCGGAGGAAGGTGCGGGGCCGCGATTCGCCCAGGCACCAGGAGGCCTCGATGAGGCCGCGATCCACGGAGGCGAAGGCCGCGGCCAGGGGCTGGATCATGAAGGGCAGGCTGTAGAGCACGGAGGCGATGAGCAGGCCCTCGAAGGAGAAGGGCAGCGTGCTGCCGAAGAGGCCCTCCCAGGCCCGGCCCAGCGGGCTGCGGGGGCCCATGGCCAGCAGGAGGTAGAAGCCCAGCACCGTGGGCGGCAGCACCAGGGGCATGGCCACCACCGCCTCCACCAGGAACTTCCAGCGCCGCCGGGAGAAGGCCAGCCAGTAGGCCAGGGGCAGGCCCAGGATCAGCAGGGTCGCCGTGGTGAGCGAGGCGAGCCAGAGGCTCAGGCGGATGGCCTGCCAGTCCATCAGCGATCTTCCGTGGTGAAGCCGTAGCGGCGGAGGATGGCCGCCCCTTCCGGCGAGCGCAGGAAGTCCCGGAAGGCCAGGGCGGCGGCCCGGTTCCGGGCGTGGTTCAGGAGGACGCCCCCCTGGTCCAGGGCCGGGTAGGCCGCCAAGGGCACCTCGAAGGCGCGGCCCGCGGCGGCCAGGTTCGGGGCCTTGGCCAGGGAGAGGGCGAGGAGGCCGATGTCGGCGGCGCCGGTCTGGACGAACTGGGCGGTCTGGGCGATGTTCTCCCCGAAGACCAGCCGCGGCCGCACGGCCTCCAGCAGGCCGAGCTTTGCGAGCGCCGCCTCGGCGGCCCGGCCGTAGGGCGCGTGGCGCGGATTGGCGATGGCCACCTTCCGGGCGGCGGGGTGGAGGAGCGCCTGCATGCCCAGCTGCTCCAGGGGGATGGGCGAGCCCTTCGGCACCCACAGCACCAGGCGGCCCCGGCTGTAGTGGAAGAGCGTGCTGCCGTCCGCCAGTCCCGCCGCCACCAGTTTCTTCGGGTAGTCGAGGTCGGCGGAGAGGAAGAGGTCGAAGGGGGCCCGGCTCATGAGCTGGGTGTAGAAGTTCCCCGAGGAACCGTAGGTGATGGCCACCTCTGTTCCAGGGTGGGCCTTCGCGAAGGCCGCCTTCATCTCGCCGAGGGCCGCCTGCAGATCGGCGGCGGCGGCGATGGCGAGGGTGGGCGGGGGCGCCGACCGTCCGATTCCCGCGAGTCCCAGGAACCCGAAGGTCACCAGGAGGGCGCGCAGGGGCTGGCGGAGATCGGGCATGGCGGCTCCGGGCGGGGATGGGGCGGGCGGCAGAGCGCCTGCCCGATTCTAAGCCTTGATGGATTGCGGCGGGTGGGCCGGCCCGTCATCATTCCACGGGAATGCTGCCACACCACTGACGGGACCGCCGGAGTACCCATCCTCCGAGGTTCCGGTTCCCAGGTCCCGAAGGGATGTCGCATGCCCGCCTTCCTCAGCCGGTTCCGCATCGCCGCCAAGCTCTGGCTGGGATACAGCGCCGTGGCCGCGATCCTGGCGGGGCTGGCCCTGGTCCAGCTCGGCCTGCTCCACCAGGAGGAGCGCCAGGCCATCCGGATCTTCGAGAACCGCATGGTGCCGGTCCGGCAGCTGAAGGTCATGTCGGACGCCTATGGGATCCGCATCCTCTTCGCCGCCCGCCAGGTGCGGGGCGGCACCCTCGATGCCGCCGAGGGCCTCGCCAGGGTCCGGTCCGCCCGCCGGGAAGCGGGCCGCCAGTGGGCCGCCTTCAAGGCCTCCGCGCCGGCTTCGGATGGGGAAGTGCTGGCCCGGGTGGATGCCCTCACGACCTACGTGGCGAAGGACCTCGACCGCCTCGAGCAGCTTCTGGAAGAAGGGCGGCTGCCGGATCTCGGGCGCTTCGTGGACGACGACCTGCTGCCGGAGATCCTGCCGCTCACGAACCTCCTCGCCGGCCTGGTGCAGGCCCAGGAGGACGCCGCGCAGCAGAGCATGGAGGAGATGGCGGCGCGCTCCCGCCGGACCAGGGCCCTGTCCTACGTCCTGATCCTGGCGGGCCTGGCCACGGCCCTGGCCCTGGGCTACCTCATCGCCCGCGACCTCTCGGGAAGCATCCGGGGGATGGTGGAGCAGGTGCGCCGCGCCGCGGGGGGGGACCTGGAGGTCCGGGTGCGGATCAAGGGGCAGGACGAGCTCGCGGACATGGGGCGCGACCTGAACCGCATGATCGCCCGGCTGAGGGAGACCATCCATGCCCTTGGCGAGCAGGAGGCCAGCGAGCGCGCCGTGCTGGAGAATGCCCGGGTGGCCATCATCGTCCGGGACAACGGGGGCGTGGTGCGCCGGTTCAATCCCTACGCCGAGGACCTGCTGGGCTATCCGGCCGAGGAGGTGCTCGGCCGGTCCTCGACGGTCTGGCTCGATCCGGAGGAGGTGGAGGCCCGGGCCCGGGAGCTGGCCCAGCGCGTGGGACGGCCGGTGGCCTCCGAGATCGACCTGATCCGCCTGCTCACGGAGGCCGGCCCCGATCAGCGGGAGTGGACCTTCCGGGCCCGAGACGGGCGGTCCATCCCCATGCTGGTGGCCCTCTCCCGGATCACGGGCGCGGACGGGGAGCGGATCGGGTACCTGAGCGTCGCCTCGGACCTTTCGGAGCGGAAGGCCCTGGAGGCCGATCTGCGGGCCAGCGAGGCGCGGGCCCAGCTGGCCAACCGGGCGAAGAGCGCCTTCCTGTCCAACATGAGCCACGAGCTGCGGACGCCCCTGAACGCCATCCTCGGCTACGCCCAGCTCATGGCGCGCCGGCCCGGGCGGAGCGCGGAGGACCGCGACCAGCTCGGCCGCGTCCTGGCCGCTGGCGAGCACCTGCTGTCGCTGATCAACGACGTGCTGTTCCTCAGCAAGATCGAATCGGGGGGGCTCGACCTGCGCATCGGTCCCTTCCGCACCGCCGCCTTGCTGGACGGGGCGCTGGACATGCAGCGGATCCGGGCCGAGGCCAAGGGGCTGGAGCTGAGGCTGGAGGCGGATCCGGCGCTCCCCGCGTACCTCGATGGCGATGCCGCCAAGCTCAAGCAGATCCTGGTGAACCTGCTGGGCAACGCCGTGAAGTTCACCCAGAAGGGTTCCGTGGTCCTCCGCGCCGGCTATGCCGCGGGGCGGGCGACCTTCGCCGTGGAGGACACGGGCCCGGGGATCTCCGAGGAGGACCAGCGCCAGCTGTTCCAGGCCTTCTTCCAGGCCGCCAACCAGCCGCTCGCGGCGGAGGGCACGGGGCTGGGGCTCCACATCAGCCGCTCGCTGGTCCACCTCATGGGCGGGGAGCTGGCGCTGGACAGCCGGCTCGGCGAGGGCAGCCGGTTCAGCTTCAGCCTGCCCCTGCCCGAAGGGGAGGCGCCCCTGGAGCTGGAGGGCGGCGGTCAGGTGATCCGCCTGGAGCCGGGACAGCACCCCGCGGCGATGCTGGTGGTGGACGACCGGCCGGAGAACCGGGACCTGCTGGCCCAGCTGCTGGCCTCCGTGGGCCTCCAGGCCATCACCGCCGCCGATGGCATCGAGGCCCTGGAGCTCTGGGAGCGCCACCACCCGAGCCTGATCTGGATGGACCTCCGCATGCCCCGCATGAGCGGCTTCGAGGCTCTCCAGATCCTCCGGGGGAGGGAACGGGAGCAGAACCTCACCCACACCCCCGTCGTGGCGATCTCCGCGAGCGTCATCGACCTGGACCGCGAGACCCTCCGCAAGGCGGGCTTCGACGACTTCCTGGGCAAGCCCTTCCGGGAGGCCCAGCTCTTCGAGGTGGCGGGCCGCCTGCTCGGCCTCCGCTTCCTGACCCGGCAGGCCGCCCCGGCCCCGGTCTCGGTGGACCTGACCGGACTGAAGCTTCAGCCCGAGTCCTGGCGCGCCGATCTGAAGGATGCGGTCCTCATCGGCGACACCGAGGCCGCCCTGGCGGTGGTCGACCGGCTGGGGCACCACCCCATGGCCGATGGGCTGCGGCACCTGCTCCGCGACTACAAGCTCCAGGAACTGCTCAACGCATTGAACGGATGACATCGGAGATCGGCATGCTGGTACCGCAGGGCGACATCCTCATCGTGGACGACAATCCGGCCAACCTCGACCTGCTGGGCGCGGTGCTGCGGGAGCGGCAGTACCGGGTGCGGGCCGTGCCCTCCGGCGCCATGGCCCTGGAGGCCGCCCGCCGTCATCCGCCTGAACTGGTGATGCTCGACGTGAACATGCCGGGGATGGACGGCTACGAGACCTGCGAGGCCTTCAAGAAGGACCCCGCGCTGGTCCGCATCCCCATCATCTTCATCAGCGCCCTGGACGATCCCCTCGACAAGGTGAAGGCCTTCAAGGTGGGAGGGCGCGACTACGTGACCAAGCCCTTCAGCGCCGAGGAGGTGCTGGTGCGGGTCGAGCACCAGGTGAACCTGGGCCGGCTTCAGCGGGAGTTGGAGATCCAGAACCAGAACCTGGCGGATGCCAACCTCAAGCTGAAGGAGGTCAACACCCTCAAGACCAACTTCACCACCATGCTGATCCACGACCTCCGCTCCCCCCTCACCGTGATCGGGCTCGTCCTGGAAAAGCTGCGGGGCGGAAGCTCCACCAGCGATGGGGCGCTGGACAAGGCCGAAGCCTCCTGTGCGCGGATCAAGACCCTGCTGGACGAGATGCTGGAGATCTACCGCAGCGACACCGGGCAGATCCCCATCGAGTTCGGGGAGATCGACCCGACCCCCTGGCTGGCGACCCTGCTGGCTCCGTACCAGCTGCGGGCGGCCTCGGCCGGCGTGGAGTTCCAGCTGGCCATATCCGAGGGCCTGCCCCGGATCCTCGGCGACCAGCAGAAGCTGGACCGCGTCCTGGTGAACCTGGTGGACAACGCCTTCAAGTTCACGCCGCGGGGCGGGGCCGTGCGGGTGGAGACCGGGATCGAGTTCGGGTCCGGGGTGGAGGCCGGCCTGCGCTTCCTCCGCCTGTCCGTGGTCGACACGGGGCGGGGCATCCCGGCGGGGGACCTCCCGTTCATCTTCGACCCCTTCCGGCAGACCGAACGCAGCGATGCCAGCCAGGGGGTGGGTCTGGGCCTCGCCATCGTCCAGCGCCTGGTGGCCGCGCACCGGGGCCAGATCCGCGCCCAGAGCCAGGTGGGCTTCGGCTCGAACTTCAGCGTCCTCCTCCCCTGCTGACGGGCCCCCCGTCCCGAAGGCACAATAGAGGGTTCCCCGGAGCCCCCATGCGCCTCCTTCCCGCTCTCATCCTCGGCATCCCCCTCATGGCCCAGGCCCTCGCGCCCGTGCAGGAGCGGGCCGACCGGTTCCTCAAGCTGGTGAACGCCGGCTACCAGTCCCTCTACTACGTGAGCCAGGAAGCCACCTGGGCCGCCGCCACGGACGTGAAGCCCGAGCATGATGCCGCCGCCGAGTGGGCCGGCAAGGCCTTCGCCGCCTTCAACGGCAACCCCATGGTCATCACCGAGGCCAAGGAGCTGCTGAAGCATCGCACCCAGCTCGACGAGAAGACCGTGCGCCAGCTGGAGCGGGTGTTGCTCATGCCCTACGGCGCCGAAGGGCCGATGACCCGGCCAGAGCTCGTGGCCGCGCGCATCGAGGCGGAGACTCGCCAGGTGTCGCTCATGAACGGCTTCCAGTTCAAGGTCGGAGGCCGCCCGGTCTCCGCCAACGACATCGACAACAAGCTCACCGCCAGCCGCGACCTGGCCGAGCGCCGGATGTGGTGGGAGGCCAGCAAGGAGATCGGCGCCCCCCTGAAGGACGGCCTGGTGCGCCTGCGCGACCTCCGCAACGGCGTGGCCCGGGAGCTGGGCTACCCCGACTACTTCGCCCTCCAGGTGGCCCGCTACGGCCTGACCACCGACGAGATGATGGCCTTCAACCGGAAGTTCCTGGCGGAGCTGAAGCCCCTCTACCTCCAGCTGCACACCTGGGTGAAGTACGAGATGGCCAAGAAGTACGGCCAGCCCGTGCCCAAGGCCATCCCGGCCCACTGGATCAACAACCGCTGGAGCCAGAACTGGACCGGCTTCGTCAGCGCCGTGGACTTCGACCCCTACTTCAAGGGCTGGCAGCCCGAGCGCGTGGTGAAGACCGCCGAGGCCTTCTACACGGGGCTGGGCTTCGATCCGCTGCCCGCGAGCTTCTGGGCCAAGTCCGACCTCTACCCCGTGAAGGCCGGCGATCCCCGCAAGAAGAACAGCCACGCCTCCTGCTGGCACCTGGACCTGGACAAGGACATCCGCTCGCTCATGAGTGTGGAGGCCAATGCCCAGTGGTTCGAGACCGTGCACCACGAGCTGGGCCACGGCTACTACTTCATGAGCTACACCCGGCCCGACGTGCCACCCCTGCTGCGGGACGGCGCCAACCCCAGCTTCCACGAGGGCGTGGGCGAGCTCATCGCCATGGCCACGCGGCAGATCCCCTACCTGAAGTCCGCGGGCGTGCTCCCGGCGGACTACAAGGTGGACCAGATGCAGGTGCTGCTCAATGACGCATTGGAAGTGGCCATCCCCTTCATGTACTGGGCCTGCGGCACCATGCCCGAGTGGGAGGCCGAGTTCTACGGCAAGAACATGCCCGCCGACCAGATGAACGCCAGGTGGTGGAAGCAGGTGCGCGACCTGCAGGGCGTGGAGCCGCCGAGCCCCCGCGGTGAGCAGTTCTGCGACGCCGCCACCAAGACCCACATCAACGACAATCCCGCCTACTACTACAGCTACGGCTGGGCCACGGTCTTCAAGTTCCAGATGCACGACCATATCGCGCGGAAGATCCTCCACCAGGATCCCCGCGCCTGCAACTACGCCGGGAACAAGGAGGTGGGGGCCTTCCTGAAGAAGATCCTGGCGAAGGGTGCCACGGAGGACTGGCGGAAGGTGCTGAAGGAAGCCACGGGCGAGGACCTCTCCACCCGCGCCATGATGGAGTACTTCAAGCCCCTGATGGCCTGGCTGGTGCAGCAGAATAAGGGCCGTCAGATCGGATGGGATTGAACGGATGACTGAATCCATCCCCCAGGCCAAGGTGGTCAAGTCCCTCACCCGGGACCGGCATATCCGTCTCTCCTCGGTGGACGCCAGCCCCCTGTGGGATGGCGTCCGGCGGGGCCATCCGCACCTGGAGCCGGCGGCGTGCGCCTGCCTCACGGAGCTGCTCACGGCCACCGCCCTGCTCCAGGGCCGCACGCTCTTCGCCGAGCGCCTGCAGCTGCTGGTGAAGGGCTCGGGCCGGGCCAAGGCCGTGGTGGCTGACAGCTGGCCCGACGGCACCATCCGCGGTGTGCTCGACCCCGGACCCGAGGAAGCTCCAGGCTGGATCTGGGCCCCGGGCGTCTTCCAGGTGATGCGCTCCAGTGCCACGGGCCAGCCCTACGTGGGCCACCTGCCCCTGGTGGAAGGCGGTATCCAGGTGCAGGTGGAGCACTACCTGCAGCAGTCGGAGCAGATCCAGGCCAGCCTCACCCTCTGGTGCGATCACGGCACCGGCGAGGCCGGCGGCCTGCTGGTGGAGCCCCTGCCGGACTGCCCGCCGGAGCGCCTGGCGCGTCTGGTCCAGGCCCTCGAGGGCCTC
The DNA here is from genome assembly GCF_030268045.1 of Geothrix edaphica. Lineage (NCBI taxonomy): Bacteria > Pseudomonadati > Acidobacteriota > Holophagae > Holophagales > Holophagaceae > Geothrix > Geothrix edaphica. Next base: position 424,979 of record NZ_BSDC01000002.1, on the reverse strand, counting down.
GAGGTGGTGCCCCTCTGGGAGCGCACGCCGGACTTCCTGGCCACCTGGGTGTCCCAGGGCGAGGGGGCCGACGACCTGGTGGCCACGGAGATCTTCTACCGTTGCCGCTGCACCCGCGAGGCCCTGCTCGAGACCCTGCGGCGGTTCCCGGAGGAGCAGAAGGCGGGCCTCTTCCTCGAACCCGGCCCCGTGGAGGTCCGCTGCGACTACTGCGGCACCATGTACCCCATCAGCCGCGAGGATCTGCTGCCGGGGGGCGCCTGATGGGCGCCCGCGTCGCCATCGCGGAGCGGGGCCGGCCCCTGGGCTCACCCCTGTCCGTGTGGCTGCAGTTCCGCGTCGTCCCCTTCCTGGTGGCGGGTCTCAGCAAGCTCTGGTCCTACACCCTGCGGGTGCGTCGCGAGGATTTCGGCCCCGTGGAGGACCTCGTGGCCCGGGACCAGCGCATCATCCTCGCCTTCTGGCACCGGCGCCTCTTCATGATGCCCCTGGCCTACCCCTTCCACCGCCGGAACGACCGGGGCGAGGTCCGCGGCGTGGCCATCCTCTCCAGCGACAGCAAGGACGGGGAGCGCAGCGCCGCCACCTGGCGCTGGTTCGGCATCCACGCCGTGCGCGGCACCGCCAGCGACGATGGCGCCAAGGCCCTGGTGCGCATGATCCAGGCCGTGCGGCAGGGCTGGGACTTCGGCATCACGCCCGACGGCCCCCGCGGCCCGCTCATGGAGCTGAAGCCCGGCACCCTGGCCCTGGCCCGCAAGACCGGCGCCTGGATCATCCCCGTGAGTCTGGCCTTCGACCACAGCTTCGAGCTGAAGACCTGGGACCGCATGGTGATTCCCTTCCCCTTCGCCACCTGCGTGATCAAGTACGGGATTCCGTACCAGGTTCCACCCAAGGCGGAGGATGGCGCCGAAGCCGTGCGGCTTCAGCGCGCCATGGACGACCTGGAGCGATGGGCCGAGGGGATCAAGCATGTCTGAGCTCGCGGTCGTCTCCCTCTCCGGCGGCATGGACTCCTGCGTGACTGCCGCCATCGCGAAGGCCGAGGGCTACGAACTGGCCCTGCTCCACGCGGACTACGGCCAGCGCACCCAGGATCGGGAAAAGCGGGCCTTCCGTGAGATCGCGGACTTCTACGGCGTGCCGGCCTCGAGGCGGCTCATCATCGGCTTCGACACCCTCAAGGCCATCGGCGGCTCGGCGCTCACGGACACCTCCATCGCCCTGCCCGAGGGTGAGCTGGACCGGCCCGGTGTGCCCGTGAGCTACGTACCCTTCCGCAACGCCCACCTGCTGGCCACCTGCGTGAGCTGGGCGGAGGTGCTGGGCGCGTCCGCCATCTTCGTGGGCTTCGTGGAGGAGGACAGCAGCGGCTACCCCGACTGCCGCGAGGCCTTCCTCCGCAGCTTCGAGCAGACCGCCAACCTGGGCACGAAACCCGAGACGCAGCTGGCCTTCCACGCGCCCCTCATCCACCTTCGCAAGGCCGAGATCGTGCGCCGGGGCCGAGATCTGGGCGCGCCCCTGCACCTCAGCTGGTCCTGCTACCAGGGCGAGACGGAGGCCTGCGGCCACTGCGACTCCTGCCACCTGCGCCTGCGAGGCTTCCAGGAGGCGGGCCTCGCCGATCCGATCCCCTACGCGTTCATCCCCGAAGGACTGCGGCTTTGAGAACCCGCTGGGCGCGCTTGACCACCAGCGTGTCTTCCAGGACCAGGGCATCGAGGCCTGTGCCCAGGAAGCAGCGGATGGCGTCCTCGGGGGAACAGACGATGGGCTCGCCCCGCACGTTGAACGAGGTGTTCAGGAGGATCGGGACGCCGGTGCGCCGGCCCTGGTGCGTGAGGAGCTCCCAGTAGCGGGGGTTGGCCTCGCCTCGCACCACCTGGACTCGCGACGTGCCGTTCACATGGACCACCGCGGGGATCTCCGATGCCCGCTCCGGGCGGGTCTTCACGGCCACCGTCATATGCTCGTACTGATCCAGGCCGCGCAGGTGGAAGAAGGCATCCGCGCCTTCCGCGGTCACGGAGGGGGCGAAGGGGCGGAACTCCTCACGCTTCTTCACGGCCCGGTTCACGCGGTCCTTCATGTCCGGGCGCCGGGGGTCGGCGAGGATGGAGCGGTTGCCCAGGGCCCGCGGGCCGAACTCCATGCGGCCCTGGAACCAGCCCACGACCTTCCCCGCGCCGATCAGGTCGAGGGTGCGGTCCAGGAGGTCTTCCGGGCGCTCCCACGCGAGGGTGGACGCGTGGGCTTGGAGGGCCGTCTCGATCTCAGCTGCCGTGAAGGCAGGTCCCAGGTACGGGGTCGCCATCCGTCCCTGCGGCACGGCACTCCCACGCCGGCGCTCGGCCACCAGGGCGGCGCCCAGGGCCGCGCCGGGGTCGCCCGCGGCGGGCTGGACGAAGAGGCGGTCGAACAGCCCGCTGCGATCCAGGACACCGTTCAGGCTGCAGTTCAGGGCCACGCCGCCGGCGAGGCAGAGGTGGCGTGTGCGGTGGGTGGCCTCGACGGGCTCGAGAAGGCGGAGCACCGCCCGCTCCAGGGCCTTCTGCAGGCCCGCCGCCACGGCCATGTGCCGCGCCTCGATGGGACCTTCGGGCTGACGCGCCGGGCCCAGCTGCCGGCTCCAGCGCAGGGTGCGGCTGGCGGGATCCCTGAGCAGGGCCGGGATGGTGAAGCGCGCGTTCCCCTCCCACAGGAGCTGGTTCTCGAAGAAGGGCAGGTAGGTGTCGTCGCCCTCGCCATAGGCCGCGAGGCCCATGACCTTGTATTCGTCCTCAATGGGCTCGAAGCCGAGGAAGTGCGTGCCGAAGGCGTAGAGCAGGCCCAGGGAGCTGGTGGCGGGCAGGGCGTGGAGCAGGCGGAGGTCCGGGCCCTCGCCCAGGTAGAGGCTGAGGGAGGCGGATTCCCCGTTGCCATCCATGACGAGGACGAGGCTGCGCTCGAAGCCGGAGAGGTAGTAGGCGCTGGCGGCGTGGGCCAGGTGGTGATCCACGGCCTCGAGGTGCGGGAAGTCTGCGCGGAAGCCGCTGGCGGCCTCCCGGGTCCGCTGGTACTCGGCCCGGATGGCTTCTTCCACCCGGGCATCGCCGCCCCCGGTGGCCTGGAGGTGGCGGTCCAGGTGCTCATCTTGCAGATCAAGGTAGTGGGCCGCGGCCAGCTGCGCCAGGGGATGGTCGGCGGCCTCGGCGCAGGCCCGGGCCGCGCGCCGGGGCACGCCCATGGTGTGCTTGAAGCGGCTCAGGCGCTCCTCCTCCACGGCGAAGATCGCCTGGCCTCCACGCACCAGCACCGCCGCGGCATCGTGGCCGATGTCGCCGATGGGCAGGGGCACGTCCGGGTGCAGGCGGGCATTCTCCCGGATGTGCCGAAAGGGATGGAGGTCATGGCCTGGAAGACCGCTGAGGCCGAGCTGGAAGGGCATGGATACCAGGGAGGAAGGGCGATTGCCACGCCAATGGTATCGTTTGGCGAGGCTCCCTCTTCGTGATCCTGGACACGGAAAGGCGCTCAGAATAAGGCCGCCCATGCGCGTCACCCTCGTCCACCCCTCGGGGTTCAACTTCGTTCCCGGCCAGCCGGATTTCTCGGTGCTGGCGAACCGCCTCGCCCCCGTGGGCATCCTGTCGCTGGCGGCCTGGCTGGAGCAGCATGGCCATCCCACGGCGGTGCACGACTGCCTCGGGCCCCAGGCCCCGACCCGCCTGGAGGACCAGGTGGCCGGGATCCTGGCCACGAGCCCCGACCTGGTCGGCTTCTCGGCCACCACCTCGGGCTTCATGGATGCCGTGGACCTGGCGGCGCTGCTGAAGGCCGCGCGGCCCGACCTCCCCATCGTGGTGGGGAATGCCCATGCGTCGAGCCTGGGCGCGCCACTGCTGGAGAGCTTCCCGGAGCTCGATTTCCTCTGCCTCGGGGAAGGAGAGGGGCCGCTGCTGGACCTGGCGGAGGGCAAGCCCCCGGCGGAGATCCCGAACCTGGTCTGGCGCGACGGGGACCGCATCGCCACCAACCCGCGACGCCCCCGCATCCTCGATCTGGACGAGCTGCCCTTCCCGGCCTACGAGAAGCTGGCGGGCTTCCCCCAGGGCTACCACCTGCCCCTCTTCAGCTACGTGAAGCGGTACGGGGCCACGATGATCACCTCGCGGGGCTGCCCCTACACCTGCTCCTTCTGCGACCGCACGGTGTTCGAGCACCAGTACCGCTTCCACAGCCCGGCCTACATCCACGCCCACATGAAGCACCTGCGGGACCGCTTCGGCGTCCACCACATCAACTTCTACGACGACCTCTTCACGGCCCATCAGGGCCGCATCACCGAGCTGTGCCAGCGCCTCCTCGACGAGCCCCTGGGCATGAACTTCAACTGCATCATCCGCACGGGCCACACCTCGGTGGAGCTGCTGCAGCTGCTGAAGCGGGCGGGCTGCATCATGGTGAGCCTCGGCGTGGAGAGCGCCGATCCGGGCATGATGGCGCGGCACAAGGCGGGAGTGACCCTGGAATCGGTGCGCGACACCGTGGAGAAGGTCCACGCCGCCGGCCTGCGGGCCAAGGGGCTGTTCATTTTCGGCCTGCCCGGGGAAACGCCGGAGACCTTCCAGCGCACCAGCGATTTCATCCTCTCCCTGGACCTGGACGACATGAACCTCACCAAGTTCAGTCCCCTGCACGGCGCGCCGCTCTGGGCCGAGTGTGTCGCCGGCGCGGAGGGCGACTTCATCGAGGACTGGCGGCTGCTCAACTGCGTCAACCCGGTCTTCCGCCCCGAAGGATTCGCCTCGCGGGCCCAGATGGAGGAGCTCTACAACGGGCACATCAAGCGCTTCTACAGCAGCGAGGGCTACCGCCACCGCTTCGGGCGGCGCTTGTGGGAGCACCGGTGGAGCCTGTGGCATCTGATTCGCCATCTGCCCCAGACCCTCGCCGCCAAGCGCTACTTCGGCTCGAAGGGGGACGCCGGAGCCGGCACCTACACGCGCCACCCCCGGCAGCCCGTGGGCCTGAGGCCCATGCCCCTGGGCCGGTGAGGGTAATCTGGAGGGCCGCGCGCCCTCTTTCATCCGGATGACCCATGGCCACCAAGAAGCCCACCAAGTCCACGAAGCCCACGCTCCCCGACCAGCTGCCGACCTACGTGGTGACGCGCCCCACGGGGCAGCTCGACACCTTCAAGAGTCCCCGGCCGGGGCGGCCCTTCACGATCACCTTCGAGACCGAGGAGTTCACCTGCCTCTGCCCGCTCACGGGCCAGCCGGACTTCGCCAAGCTGCGCATCCTCTACCAGCCGGACCAGCTCTGCGTGGAGTCGAAGTCGCTCAAGCTCTACCTCTGGAGCTTCCGCGACCAGGGCGCCTTCCACGAAGCCGTCACCAACCAGATCCTCGACGACCTGGTGAAGGCCACCAAGCCCCAGTGGATGCGCATCGAGGGCGACTTCCTCATCCGCGGCGGCATCCGCACGCTGGTGGTGGCGGAGCACGGGAAGAAGCAGTGACCTCATGAAGGCCGTCATCGCCCTCGGCTCGAACCTCGGCGACCGCCGGGCCCACCTGGAGGCGGGCCTGGCGGCCTTGCGGACCCTGGGGGCCGTGGTGCCCTCACCGTTGGTGATGGAAACGCCGGATGAATCCGGCCGCGGACCCGCCTACCTCAACACCGTGGCCATCCTGGTGACAGAGGAGGCGGATCCGCGCCGCCTGCTGGAGGCCCTGCTGCGCCTGGAATTGGCCGAGGGCCGGGATCGCAGCGCCGGGAGGAACGCGCCCCGAACGCTTGATCTGGATCTCATCACCGCCGACGGACCGCCAGGGAACTGGACGTGGGCGACGCCGGAAGACCTGCGGGCCCTGGGCCCCGAGTTGAGTCTGGAACTGCCCCATCCCAGGGCCTTCAACCGCCCCTTCGTCCTCGAACCCTGGCGTGCCCTTTCCGACCCTGGCGAGTGCGGAGGGGTGATCCCGAAGGGTTGACCATGAAGAAGGCCCCCGAATCGGGGGCCTTCTTCATGGCGGGAAGTGCGGCCGGCTACTTTGTCCAGCGCTCGCACCAGCCGAGCACGGTGTCGTACCAGAGCTTGCTGTTCTGGGGCTTGAGGACGAAGTGGAACTCGTCGGGGAAGTAGAGCAGCTCGCTGGGGATGCCACGCAGCTGCAGGGTGTTGAAGAGCTGGAAGGCCTCCCCCACGGGCACGCGGTAGTCCAGCTCGCCATGGACGACGAGCATGGGCTTCCTGAAGTTAGCGGCGCCGCTGCTGGGGCTCTGGGACTGCCAGCGGGCCTTGGTCTCCGGGTTCTCCCAGGGCCAGCCCTTGAACTCCCAGCGGGGGAACCACAGCTCCTCGCTGCCCAGCTGCATGCTCTCGGTATTGAAGATGCCCGCGTGGGTCACGAAGGCGGCGAAGCGATCGGCCTCGTGCCCCGCCAGCCAGTTGGTGGCGTAGCCGCCGTAGCTGCCGCCGGCCGCCACCACGCGCTTGGGGTCGGCGTTGGGGAACTGCTTGAGGACGGCGTCCAGGGTGGTCATGAGATCGGCCATCACAGCGCCGTTCCAGTCCCCGCTGATGGCGTCGCAGTAGGCCTGACCGAAGCCCGAGGAGCCGCGGGGATTGGGCAGCACGGTGATGAAGCCGCGGCCGGCCCAGGCCTGGGCATTCCAGCGGGGATGCCAGCTGTCGGCCCAGGCGCCCTGGGGGCCGCCGTGGATCACGAAGGCCACGGGATAGGTCTTCTTCGGGTCGTAGCCCACGGGCTTCACCACGAAGGCGTGGGCCTTGGTGGGCTTGCCGTCCAGGGGCAGGGTGTCCACCCAGAGGTCCTCGCCGGGGTTGAGGTCCAGCTCCCTGGCCAGGGCTTCGTTGTGGTGGGAGGCCCGGGCCGTCTTGCCCAGCTTCAGGTCCAGGGTGTAGAGGTCCTGGGGCGTGGTGAGGCTGGTGGAGACCACCACGGCATGGTCAGCAGCCAGCGCGAAGCCTTCGATGTGCAGGCCCTTGCTGAGGCGCTGGAGGGTTTTGCCATCCCAGCGGAAGAGGTCCGCGTGGCCCTGCTGGTCGCTGACGCCCACCAGGTCCTGGCCCTGCCACTGGAAGTCGCCGAAGCTCTGGTCGAAGGCCTGGGTGGTGCGCACGACCTTGCCGGTGGCGCGGTCCATGACCCACAGCTCGAACTTGTCGGATTCGAAGCCGGGCCGGCGCTGGGCGCGCCAGGCCACGAACTTGCCATCCGGGGAGTAGCGGGGCGTGGTGTCCATGGCCGGGTTGGCGGAGAGCTGCTTGGCGGGGCCGCCGGCCAGGGCCACTTCGTAGACCTCGCCGTTGGTGCTGGTGGCCTGGGTCTGCTCGGGGTGGGTCTCGAAGGCCAGGGCCTTGCTGTCGGGCGCCCAGGCGAAGCCGTCGCCGGCGGCCACATCGGCGAAGTTGGGCACGTCCGTCGTGAGGCCCGCCGTGAGATCCCGAGGTGCGGCGCTGCCGTCGGCGGGCACCACGAAGAGGTGGCTCACCTGCTGGGGATCCTTCCACTCGTTCCAGTGGCGGTACATCAGCGTGGTGATATGGCGGGCCTTGACCTTGCTCTCCTCCTGGCGCTTCAGATAGGCGGCGTTCTCCGCCTCATTGCCCGAGGGCACGGTGGTGGAGAGGAAGGCCAGCCACTTGCCATCCGGACTCCAGACCTGGCCTTCGGCGCCGCCGCTCAGCTTGGTGAGCTGGCGCTTTTCTTTGGTGCCCAGGTCCACGATCCACACCTGGCCGCCGGACTGGTAGGCCAGCTTCTTCCCGTCGGGGCTGAAGCGGGGCCGGGACTGGCTGCCGGAGCCGAGGTCGAGGGCCTTCGCCTCGCCGCCCGCGGGCTTGTACCAGACATGGGTGGTGGACTTGTTGGCCTGGAAGTCCACGGTGCCCACCTGGTAGGCCAGGGCGCCGGTGGCGGACAGCTGGGGATCGGCGACGCGCTTGACCTTGAAGAGGTCGTCCACCTGGAGGGGACGCGAAGCCAGCAGCGGCAGGCCTGCGGCGAGGAGGAGGAGCTGGATCTTCATGGGGACTCCGGGCGGTCAGTATTCAGAAAGGAGGTACCGGGCGATCACGGTGCGCTGGATCTCGCTGGTGCCTTCGCCGATGGTGCAGAGCTTCACGTCCCGGTAGTACTTCTCCACCGGGTAGTCCTTGATGTAGCCGTAGCCGCCAAGGATCTGCACGGCCTGGTCCGCCACGCGGCAGGCCACCTCGGAGCTGTAGAGCTTGGCCATGCTGGCGGCCTTGGCGTAGGGCAGGCCCTGGTCCTTCAGGCCCGCGGCGCGGTAGATGAGCAGGCGGGCGGCCTCGATCTCCGTGCCCATGTCCGCCAGCTTGAACTGGATGCCCTGGTGGTCGGCGAGGGGCTTGCCGAAGGTGTGGCGGATCTTGCTGTAGCGGAGCGCCTCCTCGAAGGCGCCCTGGGCCATGCCCAGGCCCAGGGCCCCGATGCTGATGCGACCGCCGTCGAGGGTCTTCATGGCCTGCTTGAAGCCCACGCCATCCTCGCCCAGGAGGTTGGCCGCGGGCACCTTCACGTCCTCCAGGATCAGCTCGGAGGTGTCGCTGGCGCGGAGGCCCAGCTTGTTCTCCTGCTTGCCGGCCCGGAAGCCGTTCATGCCCTTCTCGAGCACGAAGGCGCTGATGCCGTCGGCGCTGGCGCGGCCGGGCTCGGGCGGCCGGGTGCGGGCCATCACCACGAAGATGTCGCCCACGGTGCCGTGGGTGATGAAGGTCTTGGTGCCGTTCAGGATGTAGTGGGAGCCCTCCTTTTTCGCGGAGGTGCGCAGGGAGCCCGCGTCGCTGCCGGAGCCGGGCTCCGTGAGGCCCCAGGCGCCGATGGCCTTGCCGCTGGCCAGGGGCTTCAGCCAGGCCTGCTTCTGGCGCTCGTCGCCCATGGTGAAGATGTGGTTGCTGCAGAGGCTGTTGTGGGCGGCCACGGTGATGCCCACGGAGCCGTCCACCCGGGAGAGCTCCTCCACCACCACGGCGTACTCGGCATAGCCCATGCCGGCGCCGCCGTACTCCTCGGGGAAGATGATGCCCAGCATGCCCATCTCGCCCAGCTGCTTCACCACGGCCATGGGGAAGGTCTTGGCCTCGTCCCAGGCCATGACGTGGGGCCGGATCTCCTTCTCCGCGAACTTGCGGACTTCCTGGCGCAGGGCCTCGACGTGCTCGGGGAGCGTGACATCCATGGGGACCTCGCTTCAGCGGAGGGTGGCGGCGGTGGTCGCGGCGGCGCGCGGGAGCAGTTGCTTCTTGCGGAGCAGGGCCCCGGCCTCGGGCATCACCTCCAGGGCCTTGAGGATCACCGGATCCTTCACGCACTGGAGCTTGAAGCCAGCCTCCACCCCGAAGGCGACATTCTGCATCTCGATGGAGAGCTGCTCCTGCATGGCCTCCAGGTTGTCCGCCCACTCCTTGTCGCTGATGGCCAGCTTCTGCTCCTGGGTCCAGGCCCGGAACCGGGCCATCACCACGTCATCGGCGCGCTCGCCGGGCTTGATGCCGAAGCGCTCCTTCTCCTGGACGGCGTAGCGGAAGAAGGCCGAGTGGCGGAACCGGAGGTTGATCATGAACTCGTTGAGGCGGATCTGGGGCAGGGGATAGTCGGGGTTGATGCCGCCGCCGCCGTAGACCGTGCGGCCCAGGTCCGTCTTGAAGGCCGGGCCCTGGGGCTTGGGATCCTTGTCGTCCTCGGGGTTGTAGTAGTCGTCCAGGCCGTGCGAGTAGTCGCGCTGGATGCTGCGGCCCGAGGGCGTGTAGTAGCGGGCGGTGGTGAGCGCCAGGCCCCGGGAGCGGTTGATGGGGAGCACGCTCTGGACCAGGCCCTTGCCCCAGCTGGTCTGGCCCACCACGAGGCCGCGGTCGTGGTCCTGCACGGCGCCGGTGACGATCTCGCTGGCGCTGGCCGATCCCCGGTTGATGAGGACCACCATGGGGAAGGGGTCGAGCTGGGCCCCCTTGCTGGTGCGGGTCTGGTTCTCGTCCCGGCCGTCGCGGCCCTTCTGGCTCACGATGAGCTGGTCGGGGCCCAGGAGCTGGCGGCAGATGCCGATGGCCGCATCCAGGACGCCGCCGCCGTTGCCGCGAAGGTCGAGGATGAGCTGCTTCATGCCCTGCTTCTTGAGGGTGGCCACGGCCTTCTCGAACTCGTCGGAGGTGGTCTCGCCGAAGTCCTTGATGAGGATGAAGCCCGTGGTGGGATCCAGCATGAAGCTGTAGTAGACGCTGTTGGTGGGTACCTCGGCGCGGGGGATGGAGAAGCGCAGCAGGCCTGCGAGGCCCGCCCGCTGGATGGCCAGCTCCACCAGGGTGCCCTTCTCGCCCCGGAGCTTCTGCAGGGCGGCGTTGGAGGTCATCCCTTCGGTGTTCGCCCCGTCGATCTCCTTGATGATGTCGCCGGAGCGCACGCCCAGGCGCTCTGCCGGGCCGCCCTTCATGGGGCTGATGATGGCGATGCCCTGATCGTGCTGCTGGATGATGGCGCCAATGCCGAAGAAGGAGCCCTTCTGCTCCTCGCGCAGCAGCCGGAACTCGCTCTCGTCCATGTAGTTCGAGTGGGGATCCAGGGTGTGGAGCATGCCCTGGATGGTGGCGTGGGTGATCTGGCGGGGGGCCGGAGGCTCCGGGCTCTGCTTCTGCACCAGGTCCATGACCTCGGTCAGGGTCTCGAGGCTCCGCTGGCGCGCGCCCTCCGCGCCGGACCGGGCCAGCAGGGGCCCCGCCACGGCCACCGTGGCGGCCATCACCATCCACATCCAATTGCGCTTGATGAAACGGGCCATGAGGCTCCCGGGGAGAATGTCTCCAGGATACGCCCGGGCCGTTCCGGGGGCGAAGGGCGGTTTTCCTAGAACCCTTCTAGGATTCTCTGCGCCACGGGGGCCATGCGTTCCCGGCTGGCGCGGGTGGCGTGGATGATGCTCTCGAACTGCCGGTAGGCGAGTTCAAGGTCGTCATTCAGCACCAGGTAGTCGTAGGCGTGGTACAGCTCCAGCTCGTGCCGCGCGTGCTGCATGCGGATGCGGATCTGCTCGTCCGAGTCCTTGCCCCGGCTGCGCAGGCGCTGCTCCAGGGAGGCGGCCGAGGGCGGCAGGATGAAGATCATGCGGGCATCGGGAATGGCCCGGCGCAGGTTGAGGGCGCCCGTGGTCTCGATGTCGAGCAGCACGTCCAGGCCCGTGGCCAGCACACCGCCCAGCCAGTCCCGGCCCGTGCCGTAGCGCTGGCCGTAGACCTGCACCCACTCCACGAAGCCGCCCTCCCGCACCATGGCGTCGAAACGGGCATCGTCGATGAAGAAGTAGTCGCGGCCATCCACCTCGCCGGGGCGGGGCTTCCGGGTCGTGAAGGAGATGGAGAAGATCAGGTCCGGCACGGTCTGCACCAGCCGCTGGGTCAGCGTGGACTTGCCCGCTCCCGACGGCGCGGAGACCACGAACACATTGCCGGGATGGTGGATCAAGGGGCCCCTCCTTTTTCCACTTTAGCGGAACCGCCATGACGCTGGTTTTCCAGGGGCGTAGCATGGTCGCCTGGAGGCCCCCATGCGCACCCTGCTCCTCTCCCTCGGCTGCGTCCTGGCCCTGTCGGCCCAGGAGAGCCCCCTTCCCAAGCCCACGGCCCACCACCTGGCCATGAAGGACCAGGCCGGCACCTGGGTCGCCGTGGCGAAGATGTACATGGACCCCTCGAAGCCGCCCATGGTGTCCAAGGGGACGGAGACCAACACGCTCGTATCGGGCGGGCTGTGGCTGAAGTCCGAGATGCGCGCCGAGCTGATGGGCCAGACGTTCGAGGGTCACGGCCTCTTCGGCTACGACACCCACCAGAACGCCCACGTGGGCAGCTGGGTGGACAACGGCGGCACCTGGATGGCCGTGTCCAAGGGGACGTGCACCAAGGACTGCCGGGAGATGACGCTCTTCTTCGAGGGCTACGACGAGGCGGGGAAGCCCGCCACCTTCAAAGAAATCCACACCCAGGTGGACCGAGACCACCGGACCGCGGTGATGTTCGTGAAGGGCAGGGATGGCGCCTTCGTGAAGATCATGGAGATGGAGTACACCCGGGCGAAATAGGCGCCCGCCTACTGGAACTCCTCCGGCTCCTCCGGGAGGGGCGCCGGTGCGCGCTTGAAGATGGCCGACGCGCTGCGCCGCCCGTCCATGACGATGTGGACGGGCTCCTCCAGGCGGGTGTGCACCAGGCAGCCCGAGCGCCAGGCCTCGGGCTGCCGGCGGAGCCAGTCCCAGTCGAGGAGGCTGGAGCCCCGCGGGTAGGGCACCGTGAAGTAGCCGATGTTCAGGGACGTCACGTTGTGGAAGAAGTGTGACCCCAGCGAGGCGTCCGCCTGGAAGTTCTCCATGGCGTACTCCACGATCACCTGGGCGCAGGAGATCATGGACCAGACGATGGGGATGCCCAGGTGGCGGTCGTTGCTGCCCCAGCGCCCGGGGCCCAGCAGGACGTACTTCCCGCCCTCGAGGCGGAAGCGGTCGTTGAGCTTCTCCAGTTCCGCCGCCAGGGCCGGGGTCTCGAACTTGTCGAAGCCCTCGGGATCCACCCAGACGATGTCCCGCAGGCCCTCCACGGTGCCGTTGCCCACGCAGCGCTCGGAGAAGAGGAAGACCTCGGCGGGGTCGAGGTCCTCGGGCGAGAGGTTGACGTCCCCGCTCTCCATGAGCTGGTGCTTGATCTGCAGGAGGGTGAAGGTGGGCTTGCCGTTCTGAGGATCGGGATCGAGGTTCACGGCGAACTCGATCTCCACGGGCGTCTCCATGGCCTCGCGGATCAGCTCCAGCAGGCGCTGGAGGATGCGGGCCAGGGGGAACTGGTCGTACTTGAGGATATTGCGGAAGTTCACGATGCGCGGGCCCAGGTGGTCGAGGCCGTCCTGGATGCGGTCGTCGTTCCAGTCCCAGACCGAGGCGCAGTGCTGCAGGGCGCCGTCCTTCTCCGCCTCCTGGATGTCGAGGTTGAGCAGGGTCGCGTCCTCGCCGCTGTAGAGGTCCACGGAGGTCCGGCTCATGTCCAGGGCGTAGAACCGCTTCTGGGTGGTGCGCAGCTGCTCCTTGGGGGGCAGCATGTCCATCTCGGGATAGGGCGGGGCGAAGCGGTAGGCCTTCTCGCCCTCCACCACGTACTTGCCCAGGCCCACGGCGATGTTGGCGATGCCGTCCTGGGGCTGGGTGTAGGCCACGGGGTAGTAGTTGAAGGACTGGGCCACGCCGGAGATGTGGGGATAGAAGCGGCTCCCGAAGCGGCGGCCCGAGACCTCCTGGACGAGGATGGCCATCTGCTCCTCCTCGATCTTGTAGTCGATGGCCTGGAAGTAGGCGCGGGAAGCCTTGGAGTACACGGAGGCGTAGACCAGCTTGATGGCCTCCACGAGCTGGACCTCGCGCACCGCGGGGTCGGGGTCGTTGTTGGGCAGGAAGAAGGTGTTGTAGAGGCCCGCGAAGGGATGGGAGAGGCTGTCCTCCAGCAGGCCGGAGGAGCGCACCGCCAGGGGCACCTTCGCGTGCTTCGTGAGGAAGAGCCGCAGCTTGGCCGTCAGCTCCGGCGACAGCGACCCCATGAGGAAGCGCCGCTTGATGGCATCGTCGTCCGGGTCGTCCTGGACCATCTGCCGCAGCCCGTTCCGGTGGATGAAGCCCGTGAACTCCTCCGTGCCGATGATGGCCGAGCGGGGGATGCGGATGTTCGCCTCGGGGACGAGGCTCTCCAGGTCCATGCGGGAGAGCATGGAGTGGGTGTAGGCCACGCCGCGGCCCTTCCCGCCCATGGAGCCGGAGGCCAGGCGGAGGATGTTGGGCTCGTCCCGGGGCGTGGAGTCCGTGAGGGGGATCACCTTGCCCAGGGTCTTCATGCGCTGCACGTAGTCGCCCACGTCGATGAGGAAGGTGCGCATCTCCTCCGGGTCGCGGTAGTCCGAGATGCGGAACCGCGCCAGGACCTTGGCCACCTGGACCTCGCCGCGGGCCATGATCCAGGACGAGAAGTGGTTGCGCATGGCGTGGTAGACCAGGGACTCGGCGGGCACGGTGCGCAGCTTGTCCCGCAGGTCCTCCATGTCCGTGGCGCGGGCGATCTCCTCGCCCTGGGGATCGCGGAAGACGAAGTCGCCGAAGCCCAGGCGCTCGTAGAAGAAGGCGGACAGCTCGGCGCCGAGCGTGTAGGAGTTCTTGTTCAGGAAGCCGCTGCCCAGGGCCGTGGCCCAGGATTCCTTGAGGGGATCCGAGGACTGGAGCAGGGTCGGCAGATCGGGGATGCGCTCCTTCAGGGCCCGGATCAGCTTGATGCCGGCCTCGCGATCCAGGGTGCCGTCCTTGGGGAACTTGCGGTCCGAGATCACGCACAGCAGGCAGTCCTGGAACTGGTCGCAGAAGGCCATGGCCTCTTCGTACGAGGTGGCCAGGATCACCTTGGGGCGGACGCGCATGGACAGGGTGCGCGTCATGCGGTCCATGTTCTGGTCCTTGGCCAGGCGCGTGGTCTGCTTGAGGATCTCGCTGTAGAGGATGGGCAGGTACCGCGAGTAGTAGCGGATGCTGTCCTCCACCAGCAGGATCACGCGGGTGAGGCCCACTTTGGTGTCGTTGAGGACATTGGCGCGGTCCTCCATGAACTTCACCATGGCCATGAAGATCTCGGGGTTGCCGTTCCACACGAAGATCTGGTCGAAGTGGCGTTGGAGCTCCTGCCGGCGCCGGTCCATGACGCCCACTTCCACGTTGTCATTGAGCAGCAGGTAGATGGGGATCCGCGGTGCCGCCTGCCGCAGGGCCCGCGACAGCTCCACATGCCCGCCCTGGCCCAGGCGGCTCATGACGATGATGATGTCGAAGTGCCGGCTGGCGCAGCGCTCCAGGGCCTCGTCCACGGTGGAGACGTTGGTCACCCGGGGCGGGTTGCTCATGTTCAGCTGGTAGTAGCCGTCGAAGAGGATCTCGGTGAGCAGGCCGTCCTGCTCCAGCGTGAAGGCGTCGAAGGCCGGGGCCACCAGGAGGATCTCCCGGGTGCGCAGCGGCATGAGCTCGTGGAAGATCTCCTTGTCCGTCGCGTATTTGTGGAAGATCTCATTGAAGTCGCGACTGAACATGCGGGGGACCTCGATTCCACCGCAGTTTACTTGCCTGGGCACAAAAAGGGGGGCCGCGGACGGCCCCCCTTTTTGTGCCTTGGTGAAAAGCAATGGACGATTACACAAGCCCCTGGTCGATCATGGAGTCGGCGACCTTGAGGAAGCCGGCGATGTTCGCGCCGTTCACGTAGTTGCCGGGGGTGCCGAAGCGGGCGGCGGCATCGGCGCAGGACTTGTGGATGTTGATCATGATCTGGTGCAGGCGGGCGTCCACTTCCTCGGCGGTCCAGCCCAGGCGCATGGAGTTCTGGCTCATCTCCAGGCCGGAGGTGGCCACGCCGCCGGCGTTGGAGGCCTTGCCGGGGGAGAACAGGATCTTGCCGGTGTTGGCCTGGAAGAACTCCACCGCATCCAGGGTGCTGGGCATGTTGGCGCCTTCGATGACGGCCATGCAGCCGTTGGCCATCAGGGCCTTGGCCTCGTCCAGGTTCAGCTCGTTCTGGATGGCGCAGGGCAGGGCCACGTCCACCTTCTGCTCCCAGGGGCGCTTGCCCGCGTGGAACTGGGCGGTCTTGAACTTCTGGGCGTAGGGGGCGACGGACATGCGGTCGATGCGGAGCATCTCCTCCATGTAGGCGATCTTTTCGCCGCTGATGCCGTCGGCATCATAGATGTAGCCGTCGGGGCCGGAGATGGTGACGACCTTGGCGCCCAGCTGGGTGGCCTTGGTGACGGCGCCCCAGGCCACGTTGCCGAAGCCGGACACGGCCACCTTCTTGCCTCCGATGGACTCGCCCTTGGTCTTCAGGGCCTCCTCGGCAAAGTAGACCACGCCGTAGCCCGTGGCCTCGGGGCGCACGAGGCTGCCGCCCCAGTACTGGCCCTTGCCCGTGAGCACGCCCGTGAACTCGTTGGCGAGCTTCTTGTACATGCCGAACATGTAGCCCACTTCGCGGCCGCCCACGCCGATGTCACCGGCGGGCACGTCCGTGTCCGCGCCGATGTGGCGGAACAGCTCCATCATGAAGGACTGGCAGAAGCGCATCACCTCGGCGTCGGACTTGCCGTTGGGATCGAAGTTGGAGCCGCCCTTGCCGCCGCCCATGGGCAGGCCGGTGAGGCTGTTCTTGAAGATCTGCTCGAAGCCCAGGAACTTCAGGGTGTCGAGGGTGACGTTGGGATGGAAGCGGATGCCGCCCTTGTAGGGCCCGATGGCGCTGCTGAACTGCACGCGCCAGCCCGGATTGACGCGGATCTGGCCCTTGTCGTCCACCCAGGGCACGCGGAAGCCGATGGCGCGCTCGGGCTCGACGATGCGCTCGAGGATGGCGTTCTTCTTGTACTTGGGCTCCTTCTCGAGGACCGGGGCCAGCGAGTGGAGGATCTCGGTCGCGGCCTGGATGAACAGGCTTTCCCAGGGGGCCTTCTTCTTGAGGCCCTCAAGGACTTCATTGACGTACTGGCTCATGGTTCCTCCGGGAGGAAGGGGGTGTGAAGGCGAAGCCGGAGCTCCGGTCGAGTGGGGTCTTGAAGGTGGTGGCCGCTGCGCCTGTCCCGAGGCTGCCGCGGCGTGGTTCAGGGGCCGAAAACAGGACGACATGACTCTAGCCTCAGGAGCCGGGCCGGGCGAGGGGCAGGTATCAAGAGGTGATGGGAAGCACTAAAAGAGGGCCATTTGATGGGCGCGCAGGGCATTATCTTGACGATGCGTCAAGAATGGCCCCTGAGCACGGGGAGGACGCCCGACCAGCCGGCCCGCACCTCCACCCGGTTGTCGTAGAAGGTACTGCCGCCGCCGCGGTCCGTGAGCCGCTGGGAGGTCAGGGCGTTCACGGTGCGGTCGCCGGGCGCGAAGCGGCGCCACCACACGCCCTCGGCCACCGCGACCCCGGCGGGCACCTTGTCCGTCACCTCCAGGGTGAAGGCCACCTCGCCCAGGCCGTTGAAGGCCGTCACCGGACCGCCGTCCGCCAGGCCCCGGGCCGCGGCCTCGGCGGGGTTCACCCGGAGGGCCATCCGGCCCATGCGCCGCCGCAGCTCCTCCCGCTCATGGAAGGTGGAGTTGAGCCCCTGCACGGCGGGCGCCGTGACGAGCTGGAGCGGGTGCGGGTCTCCCGCGCTGTGGGGCGGCAGGAAGCGGGGCAGGGGCTCCGGGTCGCGGGGGTTGAGGATCTCGACCTTGCCGCTGGGCGTCTGGAAGCGGAGATCCGGACCGCCGCCCGGATCCAGCTCCACGGGGAAGCCCGCGGCGAGGCGGCCTTCGTCCAGGCCCGCCCGCCAGGGGTGGGGCTCGGCCAGGAGCGCATCGATGAGGTTGTCCGCGGACTGCGAGAACACCGCTTCCGTGAAGCCCATGGCCCGGGCCAGGGCCTGGAACACCTCGAGGTTCGAGCGGCTCTCCCCCACGGGCGCCACGGCGGGCCGCGCCCGCTGCACGCAGTAGGAGCCGTAGGCGCGGTAGAGGTCGCTGTGCTCCAGCGAGCTGGTGGCGGGCAGGACCAGGTCGGCGAACAGTGCCGTGTCCGTCATGAACCGCTCGTGCACCACCGTGAAGAGGTCCTCCCGCGCCAGGCCGCGCAGCACGGCGTTCTGGTCCGGCGCCACCACGGCGGGGTTCGAGTGGTAGACGTAGAGCGAGGCCACCGGCGGGTCCCGAAGCTCGTTCAGGGCCCAGCCCAGGTGGTTCATGTTGAGGGTGCGGACGGGGCCGGGCAGCAGGTCCTCGCGCTCGATGAGGCGCATGGGGAAGGCGCCGCCGGTGCTGGTGGATGCGAAGGCGCCGCCGCCGGGCTTGGCATAGGCCCCCACGAAGGCGGGCAGACAGGCCAGGGTGCGCAGGGTCATGGCGCCGTTGCCGTAGCGCGAGATCCCGTTCCCCGGGCGCAGGTGCGGGTCGCGGGCGCGGCCATAGGCCTCCGCCAGCTCACGCACCGTGGCCGCGGGCACGCCGGTGATCGCCTCCACCCGCTCAGGCGGGTAGTCCGGGAGGATGCGTTCCCGCAGCTCCGCCGCGCCCTGGACATGGGCGGCGAGGAAGGCCTCGTCGCAGAGCTTCATCCGGTCCAGCAGGTGGAGGATGCCCAGGGCCAGAGCCCCGTCCGTGCCCGGGCGCACCAGCACCACGCGGTCGCAGAGGGGCGCGGTGGCGTGGGCGTAGGTGTCGATGAGCCAGACCTGGGCGCCTTTGCGCTTGGCCTCGCGCACGGCGTGGAGGCTGTGGACCTGGGTGGCGGCGGCGTTGATGCCCCAGAGCAGGATGAGGTCGCTGGTGGCGCAGGCGTCCGGGTGCGGCGCGGGCGTGCCGCCCATCACCAGGGCCCAACCCTCGCTCTTGGCGGGCGAGCAGATGGTGCGGTCCAGCTTCGAGGCTCCCAGGCGATGGAAGAAGGCATGCCCGGCGTTGCGCTGGACGAGGCCCATGGTGCCCGCGTAGGAGTAGGGCAGGATGGCCTCGGCGCCGTGCGCGGCGATGATCCGCCGCCAGCGCTCGGCGATCTCCCCGAGGGCCTCCTCCCAGGAGACGGGCGCGAACGCGCCCTCGCCCTTGGCGCCGGTCCGGCGGAGCGGCGTCGTCAGCCGCTCCGGATGGTGCACCGTGTCCTGGTAGCGGTTCATCTTGGGGCAGAGGGCCCCCCGGGTGAAGGGATGCTCCGGGTCCCCCGCCACCGCCACGGCACGACCTTCCTCCACCGTCACCAGGAGGCCGCAGGCGTCGGGGCAGTCGTAGGGGCAGACGGAGCGGTGGAGGCTGGTCGGCATGGGCCCTCCGGGCGAAGGTCCCATTGTCGCTTTTCTGGGAAAGAATCCCAGCCCCGCCCTGACCTGGGGGGCCCCGTCGGCCGGCCGCGGGACTATCCTGACGGCAGGAATCCCCCATGGGCCACGCCACCCTCCACCCCGGCCACGGCACCTACGAGCGCCTGGTGGCCCGCCTGAACCGCTTTCCCCAGGGCGCCCCGCCTTCCGAACGGCTGTTCCAGATCCTCCGCCTGCTGGTGAGCGAGGAGGAAGCCGATCTGCTGGCCCAGGTCCCCATCCGCCCCTTCACGGCCCGCCGGGCCGCCGCCATCTGGAGGATCCCGCAGGACCGGGCGCAGGCGGCGCTGGACGCCCTCGCGGAGCGGGCCATGCTGCTGGACTTCACGCAGGACGGGGAGACGCGCTACGTGTTGCCCCCACCCATGGCGGGATTCTTCGAGTTCTCCATGATGCGGGTGCGCGGGGACGTGGACCAGAAGGCCCTGGCCGAGCTGTTCCACCAGTACCTGAACGTGGAGGAGGACTTCGTGCGGGCCCTGTTCGCGAATGGCGAGACCCAGGTCGGCCGGGTCTTCGTGGATGAGACGGCCCTGCCCCGGGAAGACAGCCTGGTGGTCCTGGACCACGAACGGGCCAGCGAGGTGGTGCGCTCGGCCAAGGCCATCGGCGTCGGCACCTGCTACTGCCGCCACAAGATGGCCCACCTGGGGAAGGCCTGCGACGCGCCCATGGACATCTGCATGACCTTCGGCACCTGCGCGGATTCCCTCACCCGCCACCACGTGGCGCGGCGGGTGGAGGCCTCCGAGTGCCTCGACCTGCTCCAGCAGGCCCGGGAGCGGGGCCTGGTGCAGTTCGGGGAGAACGTCCGGGAGCAGGTGAGCTTCATCTGCAACTGCTGCGGCTGTTGCTGCGAGGCCATGATCGCCGCGCGGAGGTTCGCCTTCATGAAGCCTGTCCACACCACCAACTTCCTGCCGGAGCTGGCCACCGACTGCTGCAATGGCTGCGGCAGGTGCGTCAACGCCTGCCCCGTGGAGGCGCTCAGCCTCGTGTCGGCTCACGACCCCCACCACCCGGCGGGGAAGCGCGCCCAGCTGGACGAGGAGCGCTGCCTGGGCTGCGGCGTGTGCGTCCGGGCCTGTGCGAAAGACGCGATTCGGTTGAAGTCTCGTCGGGCGCGGGTGCTCACGCCCGCCAACACCGCCCACCGGACCGTCCTGATGGCCCTGGAGCGGGGCCAGCTGGCCGAGCTCCTGGTGGACGGGCAGTCCGGCTACGGCCACCGCGCCGTCGGGGCCCTCCTGGGCGCGGTGCTCAAGCTCCCGCCCCTCAAGCAGGCCCTGGCCTCCAGGCAGCTGAAGTCGCGCTACCTGGACCGCCTGATGACGGGGATGTGAGCCGTTTCCGGGGAGGGTCCCCGCTTGCAATGAGCGACCATTCCCCTGACGGCTTCGCCGTTCCGGGGCCTTCCACCGTACGATGGTCCCTACCATGCCCCGGACGCGCCCCTTCCTCCAGCTCAGGACCAGGATCACCCTCCTGGTCAGCCTGATTCTGGGCCTGGCCCTGCTGGTGACGGGCGTCCTGGTGGACTGGAAGATGGAACAGCAGGCGCGGGAGGCCCTGAGCGGCAAAGTGACCCTGCTGTCCCGGGTCATGGCCGAGTCGGAGACGGTGCGCGAAGGCCTGGCGGGCCAGCGGCCGCCGGCCCAGATCCAGGCCCTGGCGGAGCGGCTCCGGGCCGAGGCGGGCGTGGACTACGTCGTGGTGATGGACATGAACGGCCTCCGGCTCTCCCATCCCAACGCGTCCCTGATCGGGGCCCGGTTCGTGGGCGGCGATGATGCGGAGGTCTACCGCGGGCGCGCCTACCTCTCGGTGGCCCAGGGCACGCTGGGGGTCTCCCTGCGCGCCTTCACGCCCGTCCGGCAGGGCGACCGGCAGGTGGGGGCCGTGGCCGTGGGCCTCCTCCAGTCGGGGCTGGACCGGGCCATCGTAAGCGTGCAGAAGCGGATCCTGTTCGGCGGCCTCATCGGCTTCGCGGCCGGGATCCTGGGCGCGGCCTACCTGGCCGGCCGCATCAAGCGGATCCTGATGGGGATGGAGCCCCAGGAGATCTCCACCCTGCTGCAGCAGCGCAACGCCATGCTGCACTCGGTGCGGGAGGGCATCATCGGGGTGAACCGGGAGCTGGTGGTCACCATCGTCAACGAGGAGGCCCTGCGACTGTTCGCCCTGGCGGGCAGCCACGGCGAGCTGGTGGGCCACCCGGTGGAGGAGGTCCTGCCCAGCTCACGCCTCGGCACGGTCATGGAGACGGGGCAGGCGGAGTACGACCAGGAGGGCGATATCCTGGGCCTGAAGATCCTGACGAACCGGGTGCCCGTGCTGGTGGACGGCCGCATCACCGGGGCCCTGGCCACCTTCCGCGACATCACCGAGATGAACCGGCTGGCGGAGCAGCTCACGGGTGTCCGCCTCTACGCCAACGCCCTCCGGGCCCAGGCCCACGAGTTCATGAACAAGCTGCACGTGATCCTCGGGCTGGTGCGGCTGGAGGAGTACGAGCGCCTCAAGGCCTACATCACGGGCGTGGTGGGGCGCCTGGACGACGAGGTGGGCTTCGTGGTCCAGCGCATCAAGGATCCTGTCGTCGCAGGCTTCCTGCTGGCCCGGTTCGCCTCGGCGCGGGAGCAGAACATCCTCATGGAGCTGGACCAGGACGCCTCGCTGCCTCCCTGTCCCGATGACGCCGCCTCCCACGACCTCGTCACCGTGCTCGGCAACCTGCTGGAAAATGCGGTCGAAGCCATCGGCGACGGCACCCGCCGCGAGATCCACGTGTCCCTCCGGCCCGAGGGAGCGCTCCTGCACCTGTCTGTTGCGGACAGCGGGCCAGGGCTGCCCGAGGAAGTGCTCGCCCGGCCCTTCACGCTGGGCTTCTCCACCAAGGGTGAGAACCGCGGCTTCGGCCTCTGGCAGGCCGCCCGGGCCATCGAGGGGCGGGGCGGGCGGCTGGTGGCGGCGAACCGCGAGGGCGGCGGCGCCGTCTTCACGGCCACGTTCACCCTGTTCCCCGGGGAGGAACCATGATCCGGGTGCTGCTGGTCGAAGACGATCCCATGGTGGCCGAGCTCAACCGGATGTACCTCAGCCGCGTGCCGGGCTTCGAGACCGTGGCCTCCGCCCGGAGCGCCGCCGAGGCCCTCGACCTGCTGCAGAGCCACACGGTGGACCTCCTGCTGCTGGACATCTTCATGCCCGGGCAGAGCGGCATCGAGCTCATGGAGGCCATCCGGCGGCGGGCCCTGGACGTGGACGTGATCTTCGTGACCGCCGCGCGGGATGCGGCGACCATCGACCGGGCCCTGAAGCTCGGCGCCGTGGACTACCTCATCAAGCCCTTCGAGTTCGAGCGCCTCAAGCAGGCCCTGGAGCGCTACGGCGAGACCCGCCGCCTGATCCGGGATGGCCAGGCCCTCGACCAGGCTGAGCTCGACAAGCGTCTGGCCCGCCGGGCCCCGGAAGCGGGCAAGGCGGAGGCGCTTCCCAAGGGTCTCGACCGGAACACCCTCGACAAGGTCCTGAAGGTCATCGCCGCATGGGAGGGAGCCTCCCCCTGGTTCACCAGCGAGGAGATCGGCCAGCAGGTGGGCATCTCCAGGGTGTCCGTGCGGAAGTACTTCGAGTTCCTCTGCACCCTCAAGGTGCTGCGCATGGAGCCCGGGTACGGCACGGGGGGGCGGCCGGTCCACCGGTTCCAGCTGCAGAAGGCCTACCTGCGCGAGGCGAAGCGCTTCCTCTGAGGCCGCTTACAAAAGTTTCAATTCCCGGAATCAACTTCCAGAACGACCGCCCTCCGGCCAGGTCACCCAGAATTGGGCAAACCACCCGTAGGTCGCGTGAGCAGGATGCTGCTCGGAACCGGTCCCCTTCCCCGGCGCGCGCCTCCAACCTGGCATCTTTCCCACCTTGTCCACATCCGGCCCGCCCAGGGCCGCCGATCGTCCATGGCCGGATTTCTGAAAGGAGCAAGCATGTTCAAGCGAGCTGCATCAAAACTGTACAACTGGGTCGCCCTCATGATCGTCCTCGGCGCGCTGCTGGGGCACTTCTACCCCGGCGTGGCCGTGAAGATGCAGCCCGTGGCCGACGGCTTCATCGCCCTCATCAAGATGCTCATCCCCCCGGTGATCCTCTGCAGCGTGGTGCTGGGCATCGCGGGCTCCGGCAGCATCAAGAAGGCCGGCCGCGTGGGCGGCAAGGCCATCCTCTACTTCGAGATCGTCAGCACCCTGGCGCTGGTGATCGGCCTCGTCATGGCCAACGTGTTCGGGCCCGGCCGGAGCTTCCATGCGGATCCCGCCAAGCTCGATCCCAAGCTCGTGGCCAACTACGTGACCCAGGCCCAGCACCTGACCATCACGGACCACCTGCTGAAGATGATCCCCAAGACCATGTTCAGCGCCTTCACCGATGGCGACATCCTGCAGGTGCTCCTGATCTCCGTGCTGCTCGGCTTCTCCGTGGCGGCCCTCAGCGAGAAGCACAAGGCGCCCCTCATCGGCTTCCTGGAGAACGTCAGCAAGATGTTCTTCGGCGTCATGCACCAGATCCTCTACCTCGCCCCCCTGGGCGCCGGTGCGGCCATCGCCTACACCATCGGCAAGTTCGGGCTGAAGTCGCTGGTGCCCATGGCGCAGCTCATCTTCCTCTTCTACGCGACCTGTGCCGTCTTCATCTTCCTCGTGCTGGGCCTCATCGCGCGGTTGGCGGGCTTCAACATCTTCAAGGTGGTGGGCTACATCAAGGATGAGCTGCTGCTGGTCATGGCCACCAGCTCCTCCGAGTCCGCGCTGATCCCCCTCATGGAGAAGATGGAGAAGCTGGGCCTGTCCAAGTCCATCGTCGGGCTGGTTATCCCCACGGGCTATTCCTTCAACCTGGATGGCACCAACATCTACATGACCCTGGCCTCGCTCTTCATCGCCCAGGCCCTGGGCATCGAGCTCACCCTGGGCCAGCAGCTGGGCATCCTGGTGGTGGCGATGATCACCAGCAAGGGTGCCGCCGGCGTCACCGGCTCGGGCTTCATCACCCTGGCCGCCACCCTGGCGGTGGTGCCCGGCATCCCCGTGGCCGGCATGGCCCTCATCCTGGGCATCGACAAGTTCATGTCCGAAGCCCGCGCCATCACCAACCACATCGGCAACTGCATCGCCGCCGTGGTGATGGCCAGCTGGGAGAAGGAGCTGGACTGGGACCGGTTCCACGCCGTCCTGGGCAAGTCCAAGGAGGTCACTCCTGTGGTTGAAGTGCCAGTCCTGGCGAACGAGATGGAATAGGACCTGAGCACGAACGGGAACGTTCGTTCTTCACCGCAGAAAAGCCCCCGCGCCGCGGGGGCTTTTCTGCGGATGGAGGTGCCGGGGGTGTCCACCATCTCCCTGGAGTTTCGGGCTAGAAGTTAGGAGTAATAGGCAAATCCGGAGGTCCATCCGTTCCTAGACTTCCTTCTGTCGCCACACCGGTCGAGGCCCGACCTCGCCCAGGCACGGAGGAAGCAATGACCCTCAACGTTCTCGGCTACGCCGCCCAGTCCCCCACCTCGGCGCTGGCGCCCTTCCCCTTCGAGCGCCGCGACCCCCGGCCTGACGACGTGGTGATCGACATCCTCTACTGCGGCGTCTGCCACTCGGACCTGCACACGGCCCGCAACGACTGGGGCTGGACCACGTACCCCATCGTCCCCGGCCACGAGATCATCGGCCGCGTGCGCTCGGTGGGCGCCGCCGTCACCCGCTACAAGGCGGGCGATGCTGTGGGCGTGGGCTGCCTGGTGGACTCCTGCCGCCACTGCAAGCCCTGCGAGCACGGCGAGGAGCAGTACTGCCAGAACGGCTTCACCGGCACCTACGGCGGCACGGACCGCCATGACGGCCGGCCCACCCAGGGCGGCTACTCGGACCAGCTCGTGGTGTCCGACCGCTTCGTGCTGAAGGTCCCCGAAGGGCTGGACCTGAAAGGCGCCGCGCCGCTTCTCTGTGCCGGCATCACCACCTGGTCGCCCCTGCGGCACTGGAAGGTGGGCCCGGGCAGCCAGGTGGCCGTGGTGGGCCTCGGCGGCCTCGGCCACATGGGCCTGAAGTTGGCCAAGGCCCTGGGCGCCGAGGTGACCCTCTTCACGCGCTCCCAGGGCAAGGAGGCCGATGCCCGGCGCCTGGGCGCGGACCGCGTGGTGCTGTCCACCGATGCCGCTCAGATGGCGTCGGTCGCGGGCTGCTTCGACCTCATCGTCGACACCGTGCCCTACGTCCACGACCTGAATCCCTACCTCCCGACCCTGGCCACGAACGGCACCCTCGTGCTGGTGGGCTACCTGGGTGGGCTGGAGCCCATGCTCAACACGGTGCCCATGGTCCTCGGCCGCAAGTCCGTGGCGGGCTCCCTCATCGGCGGCATTGCCGAGACGCAGGAGATGCTCGACTTTTGTGGGAAGCACGGCATCACGTCCGATGTGGAGGTCATCCGCATGCAGGACATCAACGGCGCCTACGAGCGCCTGCTGAAGAGCGATGTGAAGTACCGCTTCGTCATCGACATGGCCTCGCTGAAAGACTGAAGAAACCACAAGGAGAATTCCCATGAAGCTGCGAACACTCGGTACCAACGGCCTGAATGTCTCCGCCCTCGGCCTGGGCTGCATGGGCCTGAGCTTCGGGCTCGGCCCCGCCGTCGAGAAGCAGGAAGGCATCGCCCTCATCCGGGCCGCCGTGGAGAAGGGCGTCACCTTCTTCGACACGGCGGAGGTCTACGGCCCCTGGACGAACGAGGCGCTGGTGGGCGAGGCCCTGGCCCCCTTCAAGGGACGGGTGGCCATCGCCACCAAGTTCGGCTTCGCCATCGACCAGGTCTCGGGCCAGAACCCGGGCGGCCTGAACAGCCGGCCCGAGCGCATCCGGGCCGTGGCCGAGGCCTCGCTGATGCGCCTGCGCATCGACGCCATCGACCTCTTCTACCAGCACCGCGTGGATCCCGAGGTGCCCATCGAGGACGTGGCCGGCACGGTCAAGGACCTCATCCGGGAAGGCAAGGTCAAGCACTTCGGCCTCTCCGAAGCCGGCGCGGCCACCATCCGCAAGGCCCACGCCGTGCAGCCCGTGGCCGCCCTCCAGAGTGAGTACTCCCTCTTCTGGCGCGAGCCCGAGGTGGAGATCATCCCCACGCTCGAAGCGCTGGGCATCGGCTTCGTGCCCTTCAGTCCCCTCGGCAAGGGCTTCCTCACCGGCAAGATCGACGAGACCACCACCTTCGACCCCACCGACTTCCGCAACGTGGTGCCCCGCTTCACGCCCGAGGCCCGGAAGGCCAACCTCGCCCTGGTCGAGGTGCTCAAGACCCTCGCGCTCGCGAAGGGTGCGACGCCCGCTCAGCTCGCCCTGGCCTGGCTGCTGGCCCAGAAGCCCTGGATCGTCCCCATTCCCGGCACCACCAAGCTGCATCGGCTCGAAGAGAACCTGGGGGGCGCCGCCCTCGACCTGACCGCCGAAGACCTGAAGGCCATCGACGCTGCCGCCTCCCAGGTCGAGCTGCAGGGCGCGCGGTACCCGGAGCACCTGCAGAAGCTGGTGGGCCGCTGATCGGAAGGAAGCCAGGAAACGAGGGAGTCAGACCCATGAACGTTCTCATCATCAATGCCCACCTCACCTATCCCGGATGGTCCGAGGGCAAGCTGAATCTCGCCTTCATGGACCAGGCGAAGGCCTTCTTCCTGGCACGCGGACATCAGGTCGCCGAGACCTACATCGAGCGCGGCTATGACCCGGAAGAAGAGGTGGGGAAGCACGTGGCCGCCGACCTGGTGATCCTCCAGACGCCGGTGAACTGGTTCTCCGCGCCGTGGATCTACAAGAAATACGTGGATGAAGTCTTCAACGCTGGGCTGACCACCAAGGTCCTGCTCGAAGGCGATGGCCGCACGCGCCAGGATCCGGGCTGGCAGTACGGGACGGGTGGCCTCATGCAGGGGCGGGCCTTCATGATCTCCGCCACCTGGAATGCCCCAAGAGAGGCCTTCGACAACCCCACCGGCGTGCTGTACGGCGGCAAGGGAACGGCCGACCTGTTCCTCCACATCACCTCGAACTACAAGTTCATGGGGTTCGACATCCTCCCGGACTACGGGGTGTTCGACATCTTCAAGGCGCCGGATATTCCGCGCGCGCTTGAGGACTACGAGCGGCACCTGGAGACACACTGCCTGTAAACACTCGACCCGCGGCCGCATGCTGTGGCCCAGGCGTGAGATCTTGTCTCGGGACCTTTCCATGAGCCGAACGCCCAATCCCTCTCCGGCCCCGAGCTCCGATTCCGGCTCGCCAGACTTAGCGCGGCTCGCAGACCTGCTGCTGGCCCATGCGCCCTTCGACGGCACCTTCGAGCTGCGGCTGCCGGGCGTCCACGTCTCCCGGGCCTCCCGCGCCCACAAGGACTTCCACCACGCCGTGCAGCGGCCCGCGCTCTGCCTGGTGGCCCAGGGCGCGAAGCGGGTGCTGCTGGGGCCGGAGCTCTACGAGTACGACGCCTCGCGGGTGCTGGTCTACTCCGTGGATGTCCCCGTGTCGGCCCAGGTCACCCAGGCCAGCCTGGAGGCGCCCTACCTCGGCGTCCGCATCGACCTGGACCCGGCGCGGATCGCCGACCTGACGGCCAGGGTCTACCCCCTCGGCCTGCCCCGCCGGGGCGAGGGCCGCGCCATCTGCGTGGACCAATTGGACGCGCCGGTGATCAACGCGGTGGTGCGCCTGCTGGAGCTGGCCTCCCGGCCCGACGAGGCGGAGCTCCTGGCCCCGCTCGTCCTCGACGAGATCCTCATCCGGCTCCTGCGGAGCCCGCTGGGCCCGCGGGTGGCGCTGATCGGGCAGGAGGAGAGCCAGCTCCACCGGGTCTCCAAGGCCGTGGCCTGGGTCCGCGCCCACTTCGACCAGCCGCTGGATGTGGAGCGCCTCGCCACCTTGGTACACATGAGCCCCTCCTCCTTCCACCAGCACTTCAAGGCCGTCACCGCCATGAGCCCCCTGCAGTACCAGAAGGCCATCCGCCTTCAGGAAGCGCGGCGCCTCATGCTGCTCACCCGCCTCGATGTCGGCACCGCCGGCCGCCGCGTGGGCTACCAGAGCCCCTCGCAGTTCGCCCGGGAGTACGGGCGGTACTTCGGGAATGCGCCGACCAAGGATGTGGCGCGGCTGCGGGAGGAAGCGGGATCGGCAGGGCCTGCTCCTGCGGAGTGACTGGATAGCCGTCTGACCGGAAGGCGGGGCATCTGGCTTCCTGCGTCCCCTGGAATGGAGGCGGCCACGGCTGCTCAGATGCGGCCGGGCTCCCTGCGATTCCTGCGGACGGTCCTGACGTCGGGAAACGCCAGACCGGTGCCTGGGTCCATCCGTCTTGATGTGGCGCTCTTTCAGAATGATCGATGACCCGGGCCCACCCAAGAGGCGCATTCGTAAATATAAGATAGAACACGCATTAATTTATGGCGCGGAAGATGCTCTGTGGTTTGGGCCGCCGCTCCGGCGCGCCCTGCTGCGTTGGCCGGGCAGGTTGAAACCCTCTGTCTTCGAGGTTTCCTGAAGGGGAAGCCCTATCTGAAAGGAATACATCATGTTGTGGACCATCGCCGTCGTTCTCGTCGTCCTCTGGGTCCTGGGGCTCGTGACCGCCTACACCATGGGCGGACTCATTCACGTGCTGCTGGTGCTCGCCGTCATTGCCATCATCATCCAGGTCATCCAGGGGCGACGGCTGCTCTAGGTCAGCCATGTCCCATCCGCCCAAACCCCGCGGCACAGGACAGGGCGCCACAGACCTGTGGTCTGCCGTCAAGAAGACCGCGGGGCGGCTCATGGCCTGGCTGGACATCCAGCCACCGGCGGTCCTGTTCACCCTGCTGGCCGCGGTCGTCCTGATTCCGGCCGCCGGCGTCTACTCGTTCAGCCTGATCCAGAAGCGGACCGCGCCCGCCGGGCCGGTCGAGGCTCTGGCCGTCGACGGCCAGGCGGGCGGTGGGGCGTGGTCGCTCAACGACCAGCTGCCCGTGGTCATGGGTCCCGGCTCGCTGCTGAGTTTTCTGGAAACCAACCCGGTCGAGCGGGTCAATGTGATCTACAAGCCACTGACCTGGGACGTATCCGAGCGCATGGTCCTGGTCGAGTCGCAGGGCAAGTATCACGCGTACTACCCCAGCGACATGGAGGCCCGGATCTTCACCGGCAAGGCTGTCACCGCGGCCTGGGCCGGCCAGCTGGTCTTCATCCCGCGCAGTGAACTCCGGGCCGGCAACCTCAGATTGATCGAGCAGCTGGACGCGCGCTTTTCTGGAGCCCGTCCACAGTCCGAGAAATACGCGTGGCTGTCGGTCGCCGGCGGCCTGCTGTCGGCAGTGCTTGTGCTGGGCGTGCTGGGGTTCGTGGTCATGCAGCTGAAGGGCCACTTCAAGAGGCTCAGATTCATCGAGCCATCGCAGGTGCATGGCTCCATTGATGACCTGGTCGGCATGGATGACATCAAGGCCGAGGTGGCCCAAATCAAGGATCAATATGAGCGCCGGGCGGAGTACGCCGAGTACGGCATCGTGAAGCCCTTCAATGTGATGTTCAGCGGCCCGGCGGGGACCGGCAAGACCAAGCTGGCCAGCTACCTGGCCAAGGAGCTGGGACTCCCGATCCTGTTCCACTCCGCAGCCAACCTTGAAACGGGCCTCGTGGCCGGGGGCTCGAATACGCTCACCCGCATCCTGGCGCAGGCGACGAAGCGCAAGCGCTGCATCGTCTTCCTGGACGAGGCCCAGGACCTCTTCATGAAGCGCGGAGGCCGCCGCAAGTTCGACGACGACACCTCGAACACCTTCCTGTCCGTGCTGGATGGTGTGCGAAGCAAAAACGGCGCCGAGATCATCTGGATCGTGGCCAGCAACTTCAACAGCGAAACCATGCAGATGGACGAGGCCATGCTGCGCCGCTTCCAGATGAAGGTGGACTTCCGCATGCCAAACCAGGAGGAGCGGCTGGCGATCATCACGCATTACCTGGGGCAGCGCGCCGACAAGGTGCTGCCCGACCTGGATCTTCGCCACCTCGTCGCCGTGACCGAGGGCCGCAGCCCCGCGGACCTGGAGACCATCGTCAATCAAGCCGGCATCACCGCCGTGCAGGCGGGCGGCCTGATCGGGGAGGCGACCCTGATGCAGGCCGCGGAGCGTGTGCTCGTGGGCAACGTCAATGTCGAAACCACCCAGGAACGCCAGCGCGACCGCCGCATCATCGCCACGCATGAGTGGGGCCACTTCCTGGTGGACCTCGACCACGAGCGGAAGCTGACCCACGACAACTGGGAGCAGATGCTGGCCGAGGTGAAGACCATCAAGATTTCGCTCATGGCCAACCCCCGCACCAATGCGCTGGGGTTCGTCTTCCACAAGCAGGGGGTCAACCTGCTCAAGTCTAAGGGCGACATCGAACACGAGGTGCGCGTGCTTCTGGGGGGCATGGCCAACGAGGAGCTGTTCTTCGGCGAGGAGGGCACCACCAACGGCGCGCACAACGACATCACCCGCGTGACGAAGCTGCTGCACCATGCCGTGGGCGAAATGGGCATGTACCGCAAGACCCGCCTCAATTTTGGCGCGCTCGGTCAGAACAGGTCCGATGGCGGCCCGGATGTGGACGAGGAAACGCGCAGCATCATGGAAGCGCAGAGCGAGCGCTTGTATGGCGAGACGAAGGCGGTCCTGGCCGGGCTCATGCCCCTGACCGAGCACCTGGTTGGCAAGCTGCTGGCGAAGCATGAGATGAGCCTGGGCGAGGCGCTGAACGAAATCCGCAGCTTCGAATCAGGCTGATGCTGCGTCAACGCCGGGAAGGTCCGGTCCACCAGCGGCCGCGGTCCTGGCTCCCCTCCTGAATCGCCGGGGGACCGGCCGGTCGGCTGGCGGCGGAGGCTTCCCTCTCCGGGGACGGAGGCTCATCGCCCGTCCACTTCAACTGCGCCGAGAGTGCGGCGTGGTCTGAGATCTTCGACCAGGGCGCGCCGGAATGCATTTCGGCCAGCTCCACCGTGAAGCCGCGCACGTAGATGCGATCCAGGCGCAGCAGGGGGCGCTTGGAGGGGAAGCTCCGGCCCGGCGAATCGAGACTGCCGAACGCTCCGCCGAAGACCTCGGTCATCCCGAGGCGATGGGCCAGCAGTTCATCCGCATCGTTCCGCCAGTCGTTGAAGTCACCGGCGATGATGAGGGGCGAGTCGGGGTCGGCAATGCCCTCGATGCATCCGGCGAGAGCATCCAGCTGGCGGCGCCGCGAGGGGGCGAACATCGAGAGATGGACACAGACACAGTGCAGCGCTCGGGTCTGGCCCGGCAGGTGGATGGTGCAATGCAGCAGGCCCCGCCGCTCGAATCGAAAGTGGGTGACGTCCTGGTTGTGCGAATGTTCGATCGGAAAGCGGGTGAGGATCGCATTGCCATGGTGCCCATGCCCGTACACCACGTTGCCGCCATAGGCCGTGGACTGCCAGACATCTTCCGCCAGGAACTCGTGCTGAGGCTTGTAGGGCCAGTCTTCGTATTTTTTGGCGTTCCTGCTGTGCAGACCCTGGACCTCCTGGAGAAACACGATGTCCGGACCGAGCTCCCGCAGTCGCTCCCTCAGCTCATGCACCATCAGGTGCCGATGGAATTGCGAGAATCCCTTGTGGATGTTGTAGGTGACGATGTGGAGGCGGGTCTGGTCCATGGTCTTCACGATGCTGAGGACATCCTTTCCTGCGCGTGGGTGGCTCGTTTCCCGGTGGGCGGCGCTTGCGGCGGAAGCAGGCATCTCCGGGGCCCTAGTCCACCTGCCGGTCCGCCTCTTCCTCCTGCAGGTCCGCAAAGAGATCCTCCATGTCCTCGCGGGATTCTGGAGTCACCTCGCCGGTCAGCGCCTCGGTCACATCATCTTCGGTCAGAGACCCGACGACCTGCTCATGAAGGGGCTGCTCTTGCATGTCCGCCGATACGGGAGCCGGTTCTTCCGGAAACGCCACTCCCATGGATTCCGACTCCTCGCGAGTCAGGTGCAAGGAGTCAGGGCCCTTGGTTCTCTTCGATGACATGGCTGCCTACCTGTCCTTGAATGGGTGGATGGTTCCGTGACCTGGTCCCTCGTGCCTGAGGTCAGGGTGACGAGCTCCCAGGGACGACCGAGGGAAAGGGCCACCTTCACCTTGGGCTCACGCAACCATCGGGCCATTGTCAAAAGGCCATGTATTCAACAGATTGGAATTGCGATCCCTCTCCCCCCTTGGAGCTTCCGATCAATTTGATAGTCGATGGTCTCAAAGCGAAGTTACCGACCTGCGCTGACGCCAGGGCCAAGGTTGCCCCGTCCCGAAACACAAAGAAGTCCCGTCAGAGTGCCTGGCGCGCCGCTGCTGAACATGGCGCTGATCCGCTCCGACAACCCCCGACTGCCGGACTGGACGGCTCGGCAGCACCCCCGGTGGGAGTCCCTCCGCATCATCCTGCGGGTGACGCTCCGGCCACGCGAAAGGCTGGCACGGGCGCGATCCAGAGGACGCCCATCAAGTGGCGCCCTCTGGGGCCCTACCTGCCAGCCTTTCTGCGATTTCGACTCCCGCCTTGTTTATCTCCACCACCAAATGAGGCCCCGAATGGGGTGCGCGGCGTGTCGCTGCTGGGCACGGCGCTGATCCACTTCAACAGCCCACCGGGCTGTTGAAGTGGGCGCCTACCTGCCCGCAGCGGCAATTCCACCAAAACAAAGGGACCCTCGCGGGTCCCTTTGTTTTGGTGGAGGTGGTGGGAGTCGAACCCACGTCCAAGACATGCCGGATGGCGGCTCTTCCACAGGCTTGGTCCGCTCTTGAAACCTCCCGGCGGGGAACGGACGAGCCGCTCGGGACGTGTGCCCCCTTATCTCGGCCGCTGTCAGGGGGCGTCGCGGCGGCCTATCTGGTGCCTCCGTCCGGCAGGCCGAAGCCACCCTTTCGGAGGTTTAACGAGCTCGGTACCCAGAGATCCCGAGGACTCGCTCGGAGCCTAGGTTGCCCTAGGCAGCGAGAGCCAGTTCGAAGTTATCGTTGGCAGTTTGATTTGGGCGGCTTGATGAGGGGGCCAGCCGTCCAACCCCCGCCTGCACCGAACACCTGGATCACGACCTGTCGAAACCGGTCACCCCCATGCGTCGAGTGGCTTCTTCTTCCCCCCCTCGAAGGTTCAGTTGAAGCGGATCCTGAGTATGGGGACTCCTCCCCGGATTCACAAGGGACGGGAGCTACTTCCCCTGCTTCCGTCGCGCGGTGATGGTCTCTCCGCCGATGCCCCAGTTGTCCGTATCCACTTCGTCGATGGTCACCACGGTGGTCTGGGGGTTCTTGCCCAGCACGTCCACCAGGAGCTGGGTGGCGCCCTGGATGAGCCGGGCCT
This sequence comes from Geothrix edaphica, assembly GCF_030268045.1. NCBI lineage: Bacteria > Pseudomonadati > Acidobacteriota > Holophagae > Holophagales > Holophagaceae > Geothrix > Geothrix edaphica. The sequence continues at coordinate 391,619 of NZ_BSDC01000002.1, read as the reverse complement.
TCTGCTCGGCAGTGGCGCCTTCGCGGGTGATGCGGATGTTCACGTAGGGCATGGCGGCCTCCCGGGGGAAGCATAGACGGATTCAGAGGGGCGAGAGGGCCTTCGGTTGCAGGACGGCGCGGCTGTCCGCATCGGCGAAGCGCCAGGGGCGGGCCTGGTCCTCCGCCGTGGCGAAGGCGATGCCCAGGCGGGGGCCGGCGAGGATGCCGGCCGGCGCCGTCCCGGGTCGCAGCTCCAGCCCTCCCGGGACCAGCAGGTCGTGGCCGTCGAAGGTCCGGTCCAGGCCCAGGGCCTGGGCCACCTTGCCGGGGCCCGCGCAGAGCTGGGGCGTGGGCTTCGCGACCTTCCGCCGTTGCAGCACCGTCTCGAGTCCTGCCACGACCTCGGCGCCCCGGATGAGCACGGCGGAAGCTTCGCCTTCCGGCCCGGTGACCACGTTCAGCATCCAGTGCATGCCGTAGCAGAAGTAGAGGTAGGCCCGGCCCGGCGGTCCCCACATGGGGGCGTTGCGGGCCGTGCGGCCGTGGCGCGCATGGCTGGCGCTGTCCCCGGAGCCGCCGTAGGCTTCCACCTCCGTGATGCGGAGGACGACGCCCTCGCGCACCAGCCACATGCCCAGCAAGGCGCGGGCGGCGTGATCTGCGGGGGCCTCGAGATTCATGGGCGCAGCAGCTGCCGGGCCCGGAGGAAGGCCTCCAGCTCGGCGCTGGCGGAGGCATCCAGGGCGCGCTCGGGCAGGAGCACGGCCCGGGAGGGGCCCGTGCGGAAGATCCAGAAGCCGCTCTGCCGTTGGATGCCCGCGAAGCCGGACCAGGGCAGGCCGCCCTCGCTGGCTTGGGTTCGCAGGGTGAGGCCTTCGTCGTCGAAGACCACCTCCACGGGGGTGTAGGCATCGGCCCCGCGCCGGCGCCGGGCCAAGCGGAGGACCACCTCCGGCAACCCCGCGAAGAGCAGGCCGTTCAGCATCAGGAACAGCCCTGGGATCCGCTGCTGCCCCGCGGCGAGGCTGTAGGCGCCCAGCAGCATCAGCCCCACCCCCGCGCCCACGGCGACCTGGTACCAGCTGCGCTTGAAGGTCCGCGCGCCCCGCAGGGCCTCGTCGGAGGTGAGGGTGTAGTGGGCCGTGATCTGCATGGTCATCCCGGAGGGTTTGGGAAAGCATTCCATCAAAACGGGCCCGCAGCGCGGGCCCGTTTCACGACTCGAATCGCCACGCGATTCGAGGTCCTACACTTCATCGAAGAAGTAGGGCTTGAGGACCTGGATGCGCTCCTCGAAATCGTCGGGGTGGATGAAGTGCAGGGCGGCGGCCACGCTGGAGAGCAGGCTGTTGCCGTCTTGCGGGGTGAAGCAGAAGCCCACCACGCGGTTCTCGCTGGGCATGGCGAGGGTGCTGAGGGGGATCACGGTCTGGTTGAGGATGCGGCCGTAGTGGCCCTGGTCGCGGCCGAAGGAGAACACGGTGTTGGCGTCCTTCTTCTCGGTGATGGCGATGCGGTCGTTGGCCTTGATGCGGGCCTTGAGGCTCTCCAGCGTGGTGGGGCGCTTGAGGCGCAGGTCGAACCAGAGGCTGTGCATGTACTGGGTGGGGAGCTTGATGGCGCTGCTGAACAGGTTCAGTTCGAGACCCCGGGTCTGGAACAGGTGGTAGGCGTCGCGGGCGTGGTGGGTGCCGAACTTGCCTTCCTTGTGGGTGCCCACCTGGGGCGCGGGGCAGAAGTCCTTCACCTGGCTGATGTCGTTGGCGCGGCGCATGCAGACGAAGCTGCCCTCGACCAGGTTGTCATCCCCCTCGGTCAGGGCCAGGGTGTCGATGATGCAGGAGAGGTTGTGGGTGTTGCAGCTCACGACCTGCACGTATTGGCCGCTGTTCTTGAGCACGTCATCGTTGATGCCGCGGGCGTACATGGTGCCGAAGCCGAACTCGCTGCCCTGGGCGATGAAGCCCCGGGTGTTCTGCTCGTACTTCGTGTAGAGCTTCTCCTTCATGTCCATGCCCTTGGGGCTGCAGTCGATGACCACCGTGGCCTCGTTCAGGGCCTGGTCATGCAGCATGGTGGGCTCGACGCCCATGGCCTTGAAGCCCTCCGCCTTGTCGGCGTCCACGGCGAGCTTGGCGCCGCGGCGCAGCAGGGCCTTCACCTTGGGGCGCTCGCTGACGCTGTTCTTGTGGAACGTGACGTCGTCGATGCCCAGTTCCTTCTTGTACTCCGTCAGCAGGCCGATCAGCGGTTCGCCGATGGTGCCCGTCCCGACCACATGGACGACGTTCTTCTTGGACATGGATCCTCCCCGGCCGGTGTTTCGGGACGCCCCGCCAGCCCAGAGGACGATTTTCCCAGGCGGCAGAAGGAAAAGCCACCCGCAAAAGCCGGGTAGGCCTCTGTTGTGACCGGGGGCCTACCAGCCCCGCAGCTCCTGGGAGAGGCCGAGGATGTCGGCAGCCTCGTCGAACTGGCGGTTCACGTTGTCGAAGAGGCTCATGGGTCCGGTCATGGGAACCCCCGTTCACGCCTGGCAGGACGACCGGCCCAAGCATAGCGCGGCCCCGGTCGCCCGGGGCCGCGCCAGGAAAGCCGAGCCTGCTACTGCTTCAGGCCCTTGAGCGACACCAGGTAGCGCATGAAGGAGACGCCGTAGGTGCCATCGGGCTTCTTGAGGCAGCTCACGTTGAGGATCTTGGTGCCGTCGAAGCCGATCGCCATGTCCTTCACGATGGTCTGGGAGCCGAACTGGCGGGCCGCGGCGTTGTCCGTGATGCCCATGTGCCGCATCTTGCCCCAGGACTTGGCGGTGAGGCCCTTGGTCAGGCGGTAGATGCCGGCGTTGTAGGCCAGGCGGGCATCCTTCACGGTGTAGTCGGGGAAGTTGACCGCATCGGGGCCGCCGGGCAGCTCGTCGAGCTTGGCGGCGAGGTGCTCGACGCCCAGGCCCTTCAGCTCCTCGGGGGTGAGGCTGATGCCCAGGGCCTTGGCATCCATGTGCATCTGGCGGGCCGAGGGGAACACCACATCCGGCGTGATGGGGGCGATGAGGGCCGCGTGCTTGAAGTCCTTGCGCACGGCCAGGTACTGCAGGTGGTAGAGGATGTCGGCGGGCTCCGTGGCGGCGGCCGGCGGCGTGGTGGGGATCTCATCGCCCCCGCAGCCCACGAACGCGGGCACGAGAAGCAGGCTGGCGAGGGGCAGCAGCAGGGAACGTCGCATCTGGAAACCTCCGGAACGGGATGGTCTGAATGTAATGGATGGTGGAGCCTTCCCGCTGCGCTGCCAAGGGAAATTCATCACAATGGGATCGTGTATCCCATCTCCCTCATCGCCTTCGGCCGCCTGCGCCTGGAACCCTGCCGGGGACTGGAGCGCCACTACCTGGACATGCTCCGCCCCTATGCCCGGATGGAGGTGACGGAATTGACCGAGGGAAAGGGCGATCCGGCCCGCCAGCTGAAGGAGGAGGCCGAGCGCCTGCGTTCCAGGCTGAAGGCCGTGACCTGCCCGGTCCTGCTCACGCCGGAGGGAAAACTCCGGGACAGCGAGGCCCTGGCCCGGTGGCTGGGGGAGCGCATGGACCGGGGCGCCAGCCTGGCCTTCGTGCTGGGGAGCAGCCATGGGTTCGACCCGGCCCTCAAGGCGGAGGTGAAGGAGCAGCTCAGCCTCTCCCCCATGACCTTCCCCCACGAGCTGAGCCGGGTGATGCTCCTGGAGCAGCTGTACCGGGCCTTCACGATCCTTCGGGGCAAGGACTACCATAAGTGATTCGCCAGTTTTTCGCCTTTGCGCCACACTGATCCGATGGCGCATCCCATGGACCGCTACTTCGCCCCGCCGGAGGGACGGATCTTCGCGTGCTTCCCCGGCGCTGAGGACCGGCCCGGCCAGCGGCGCATGGCGGAGCTGGTGCACAACACGGTGGTCGACGGCACCGCCCGCTTCCAGAAGTGGCGGGATCAGGGCGGGGAGCCTGAGGCCCGGCCCGAGGCCGTGATCCAGGCCGTGGAGGCGGGCACGGGCACGGGCAAGAGCCTCGGCTACCTGGTGCCGGCCCTGGCCGCGGGCCGCCATCCCATCCTGGTGGCCACGCGCACCAAGCAGCTCCAGCGCCAGCTGCTGGAGGAGGACGTGCCCCGGGCCGCGGGCATCCTGGGCCGCCCCATCAAGGCCGTGCTCGCCAAGGGCCGGGCCAACTACCTCTGCCGCACGGCCTGGGAGGCGGCCTCCACGGATCCCCACCTGGAGTTCACCCGCGCGGACCAGCAGCTCTGGCTGGCCCTCCAGCGCTGGACCCGCGAGACCCAGGACGGCGACCGCGAGGGCCTGGGCCGCTTCGGCGAGGGCGAGTCGCCCCTCTGGGACAAGCTCAACGCCCGGGCCGAACGCTGCACGGGCCGCCAGTGCCCCCGCTACGAGGACTGCTTCCTCACCAAGCTGCGGGCCGAGGTGGCCGAGGCCGACCTCATCATCGTGAACCACGCGCTGCTGCTGGCGGACCGGGTGCTGCGGGAATCCGCCTTCGGCCAGGTGCTGCCGGATGCGCCGGTGCTCATCCTTGACGAGGCCCATGACCTGGAGGAGCAGCTCACGGAGAGCTGTGCCGAGGCCTGGTCCAGTCGCGCCATGAACCTGCTCTTCACGGATCTGCGCGAGGCCGCCAAGGGGTCGGGGGCTGCGCTGCTGGGGCTGCTTGAGCCCTGGGAGCGGGCCTGGGCGGACATCCTCACCTGGGTGCCCCTGGAGGGCGGCGTGCTGCCCCTGCTGTCGCCGGGCCCGGAGATGAAGGCCCTGGCGGACGCCGTGGGAGCCTGGGTGGAGGCGGGGCATCCCCTGTGGATGGAGGCGCGCCGCCTGGGCGCCGCCGATCCCGAGAACCCGCTGTGGATGCGGCTCGCCGAGCGGGTGGGCACGGCCTTCTCGCGCATGGAGCAGATCTTCGCCCAGCCCGACGGCTGGGTCTCCACGGTGAACCGGGAGGGCTCCCACCTCGTCCACTTCAAGTCGAACCCCGTGGACGTGCGCCCCTTCTTCCACCAGCACGTGCGCCGCGGCTTCGAGAGCGTGGTGCTCACCAGCGCGACACTGCGCGACGGCCGGGGCTTCAACGGCCTGGGGCTGCGTCTGGGCCTCACGAAGCCCGAGGTGGAGCAGGCCGAGCACGTGGAGAGCCCCTTCGACTTCGAGGCCCAGGGGCTGCTCTTCGTGCCGCCGGACCTGCCGGAGCGCCGCCCGGGAAGCGGCGGCGGGGTGGGCGACCCGGCCTGGGTCGAGGCCTCGCTCTCGGCCATGGAGCGCATGCTGCGGGCCAGCCGGGGCCGGGCCCTGCTGCTCTTCACCAGCCGCAAGATGCTGGCGGCCTTCCGTCCCCGGCTGGAGGACGCGCTGCCGGAGCTCACCTTCTTCGTGCAGGGCGACGGGCTGTCGCGCACCCAGCTGCTGGAGCGCTTCCGGGCCACGCCTTCGGCGGCCCTGCTGGGCCTCGCCAGCTTCTGGCAGGGCGTGGACCTGCCGGGCGACGCCCTGAGCCTGGTGGTGGTCTCCGCGCTGCCCTTCGCGCCCCCGGACGATCCGGTGCTCCAGGCCCGCATCCGCGAGGCGGACGCCCAGCGGGACGGCCTCGGCTTCATCGGCATCCAGGTGCCGCAGATGACCCTCAAGCTCAAGCAGGGCATCGGCCGTCTCATCCGCACCCGCGGCGACCGCGGCGTGGTGGCCGTGCTGGATCCGCGCCTCATGCTGCCCAGCGAGGACCGCCTGGGGAAGCGCTACGCCGCCCAGGTCCGCGCGGCGCTCCCGCCCTTTCCCGTGACCCGGGACTGGGAGCGGGTGGAGACCTTTCTGCGCCTGCTGTGAAAAGAGGCCCGCGCCACGGGCCTCGTTTCACGGGTGGAGCTGGGCGCCTCAGTTTCCGGGCTCCGCGGGTGGTGTGGGCGGTGCGGGAGGCGCCGGGGGAGCATCCGGTGCCGGCGGGGGTGGTGGGACGGGAGCGGACCTAGGGGCCGCCGGGGTCTTCGGCGCCTTGGGGGGCCTGGGGGTGGTGGCCATCTCCTTCTGCAACTGGTCGAGCCGGGTCTGGAGGGCCTTCAGCTCCGCCTTGATGGCGGCCATCTCGGCCTGGGGGTCGCCGCCCTGGCGATGGGTGCGGGACTCGATGCGCATCCTGGGCATGGGGCGGGGCGGCATGGGGATCCTCTTGTCCGTCCCCTCGACGATGACGTCCTGGTCCTCGTCTTCGGAGCCGATGACGGCCCAGGTCGGCCCATCGCCGTTGCCGCCGCCCTTCCGGAGGATCTTGACCCGCCGTTCGACGGCCTCCTGGCCATCCTCGTGGCGCCGGATCACCATGGTGTCGGGCTCGCCGCCCTTCTGCTTGAGCACCTCGACGCGGACCCTGCGGCCCTCCTTCTCGGCCTTGGCGATGAGGGCCTTCAGCTCGGGATCGTTCTTGAACCGCTCGGCCTCGGCCTTGAGTTTCTCGCCTTCGGCCTTGAGCTGCTCGCCCTCGGCCTTGAGGCGCTCCCCATCGGCCTTGAGCTGGGCCTGCTCTTCCGGCGTCATGGCCTGGGCGCGGTGCTCCAGGTCCCTCGTCCGGGCTTCCAGGGCGCGGGCATGGGCCTCCAGCTCCCGCCCGCGGGCCTCCATGTCCCGGGCGCGGTCGTCCATCCCCCGGGCGTGGTCGTCGAGGTGCCGGGTGCGGATCTCCACGCGGCGCACCTTCTCCCGGGCGGTGGTGGCCTTGGCGGCATCCTTCACGACGCCCCGCACCCAGGCCTCCCCTTCGGCGTCCAGGGGCTTCTCCTGGCCGTCCACGGTGTAGGTGCGCTTGTCCTTGGTGACGGTGTAGGTCCGGGCCTTCCCACCCTGCTTCTCCTCGACCCGGAAGCTGCCGGCGCCGGGCACGGTCACGGGTTCCTTGGCCGCGGGGTCGAGCTGGACCTCGCCCTTCATCTGCACGTCCATCTGGCGCTCGCCGTCGATCACCTTCATGCGGGTGTTCTGATCCGGCTTGGGCGTGGGCTCCTTGGCCTTGTCCTGGAAGACCGCCCCCGCCGCGCCCAGGAGGGAGGCGGCCAGCAGGGCCAGGGCGGTGGCGCGGGCGGCATTGGAGGCCGGCAGGGCCGGCTGGAGCAGATGGCGGATGCGGTGCATGAGGGAGCCTCCGTTGGCGGCCAGGGCCAGATGGGTGGAAGAGGAAGGCAGGGGTTCGCGCAGGGCCTCGAGGTCGGTGAGGGCACGGGCCAGGATGAGGGGATCGCCGCAGAGCTCCGCAGCCACGTCGTCGCAGCAGAGCTCGCGCTCGGCGCGGATGCGGCCGGAGAGCCACCACACGGCGGGGTGGTAGAAGAGCACCACCTCGACCAGGGACTGGAGGAGGTTCACGAGGAAGTCGCCCCGGCGGATGTGGGCCAGCTCGTGGGCCAGCACGGCCTCCAGCTGCGCGGGGGCCAGGCCGGCGAGGGCGCAGGCGGGCAGCAGGATGATGGGCCGCAGCCAGCCCAGGGCCGTGGGCACCTCCACGGCGGCGGACTGGAGCAGGCGCACCGTGCGGGAGAGCTTCAGCTCCCGGCACAGCCGCGACAGCACCAGGTGCCATTCGGCGGGGACGGGGGAGGCGCTGCGGCGGCGCAGGCGCTGGACGCGGATCCAGCTGCCCAGGAAGCGGGTGGACAGCAGGAGCACGCCCAGGGCCCAGGTGCCCAGCAGCCAGGGCAGGGCGGGATCCAGCGCGGCTTTCACCCGCAAGGGCAGAGGCGCCTCCGGCAGGGGGGAGCCGGTCGGGGCCGCCAGGGTGAGGGCGAGCGGTCCGGAGGGGGCGGGGGCCTGCCCCTGGAGGATCAGGAAGGTGGCCACGGGCGCCGCCGCCATCAGCAAGAGGAAGGCGCAGGCGGTTCCGTAGCGGGCCTTGGCGCTGGCGCCCCGCAACAGGGCCAGCAGCAGCCAGGCCAGGAGGCCCAGGGCGGCGCCCTGCCACAGGAAGTGGAGGAGGCTCCAGCCGAGGGCCTGGGCCCAGGGCGCGTGGGCGAGAGACAGGAGTGGGGTCATCGCTTCCCTCCTTCGGCCTGGTCGAGCAGTTTCCGGATCTCCGCCAGCTCCTCGCGGCTGGCCCTGCGGGTGGCCAGGGCCTGCATGACCAGGCTCAGGGACGAGCCGCCGAAGGCCTTGTCGAGCAGGTCGTCGAGCATGGTCCGCTGGGTCTGGACCTGGGTCTGGGCGGCCGAGAAGACATGGGTGCGGTCCGTGACATCCCGCTGCACCAGGCCCTTCTCATGCATGATCTGGAGCATCTTCAGCACCGTGGTGTAGCCCAGCTCCCGCTCGGCCGACAGCACCTCGAAGACCTGCCGCACGGTGCTCGGCCCCAGCTCCCAGAGCACCCGCAGGATGGCGAGTTCGGCGTCGGTGGGACGGGGCTGGGGTTGCATGGGATCGGGCTCCGGGAGAGGAATGCGGAAAAGATACGACAGGTTTCGTAGTTATCAACGAAAATCTTCGTAATTGGTTTAGTCCCGGATCCTGGTGCCCCGAATCGCGGCGGTGCCCCCGGCTCCCGCTCTCATGAATGGCGGGGCATCCGGGCATCAAGACCTGGAGGAGGGCTCAGGTCCTCAGGGCGGCCAGCAGGTCGTCCAGGGGCACGGTCGCGATGGTGGAGGCCTTGTCGCTCATGGCGTAGGGGAGGATGAGGTCGCGGCCATGGAGGAGCGACCCGCAGCTGTAGACGACGTTGGGCACGTAGCCTTCCCGCCCCGTGCCCTCGGGTGCGAGGAGGGGCTCCCGCAGCCGGCCGATGACCTTGGTCGGGTCCTGCAGGTCGAGCAGGGCGGCGCCGATGCAGTACTTGCGCATGGGTCCGACGCCGTGGGTGAGCACCAGCCAGCCGGCCTCGGTCTCGATCGGCGAGCCGCAATTCCCGATCTTCACGGACTCCCACATCTCGGCGGGCCGGAGGAGCATCGTCGAATCGCTCCAGTGGTGGGGGTTGTCCGAGAACATGATGAAGAGGTTCTCGTCGTCCTGGCGGGCGAGCATGGCGTAGTTGCCGTCGATCCGCCGGGGGAAGAGGGCCATGCCCTTGTTCTGCACGGCGGTGCCGTTGAGCGTGAGGATGCGGAAGTGGAGGAAGTCCTTGGTCTCGATGAGCTGGGGCAGGATGGCCTGCCCGTTGTAGGCGGTGTAGGTGGCGTAGTACATCGCCGAGCCGTCGTCGTCGACGAGGCGGACGAAGCGCGCGTCCTCGATGCCGTGGCTCTCGTTCGTGGAGACCGGGAAGATGATCCGCTCGCTCATGGCGAGCTTGGGGGAGAAGTGGAGCTCGTAGTTGGAATCGGCGAGCCACTGGATGCAGCGGAGCGTGTTGCTGAGGTCCTGGGTGAGGGGCCGGGTCTCGCGCCGGGTGCGGTGGATGCAGCGGTTCAGGTCGCTCCGGGTGAAGCTGTCGCCGAGGGAGTCCATCACCGTGGAGGCGTTCCCGTTGTTGAAGCCCATCTCATGCAGCTTGACGATGAAGGGCAGCTTCCTGTAGCTGGGATTGGGGTTGAGATCCGGCAGGGCGACAAAGCGGGAGATGGGATCCAGGTGGAGGTTCCCCGCCGGATCGATGACGCCAGTCCGGAACTCGATGGAGGAGATGTGGCCTTCCCCCGTCGCGCGCAGGCTCATGATGAAGCGCAGGGCGCCGGCAGGGACGCCCTCCTGGTCGGGATGCGGGACGATCGAGGGGTTGAACAGGGCCGCGGACTCGAGCGCATATTCCCCTGAGAACAGGGCGCCGATGAGGAGCTTGCGGGTGTGGGTCAGGGGGCGGTGGGTGAAGATATGGGGCAGCACCCGCTCGAAATTGGCCAGCAGGGGAGCTTCGATGTCGAGGTGCCGGGACTCGAATTCCCTCAGCATGGACTCCAGATCCCGGGCGGCCTCCTCCTCGCTCAGGGCGAGGGCGCGGCCGAGGATGGTGGTGATGCGGTGGGTGTTGGAGGGAATGAAGGGACGGATGATGACCCGGGCGCTCTCGGGGACGAGATCCACGTCGTGGCGGCGGAGGGGGATGGTCGTCATGAGGCTGGGGCCGGGGCCGGGGCCGGGGCCGGTGCCGGGGTCGGGGCAGGGGCGAGGGCGTGGGCGGCGAGGTTCATCTCGGCGAGGGCCAGGTGGAAGGCCAGGGTCGACTCCGCGCCCTGGTTCTCGCTGACCCGGTCCGGATGCAGTCCATCGCTGCAGCCTCCGCCGCTGGAATCGTACAGCGGCAGGCCCAGGTCATTGCGGCCCAGGAACCACTCGAAAGCGCGCTTCGCCTCGCGCAGCCACAGGTCATCCCGGGTGGCCCGGTAGGCGGCGAGGCAGGCGGAGACCATGGATTGCGCCTCCACCGGCTGCTGGTCGAAGTAGGCGCGGGCGCCTCCCTTGACGTAGAAACCGTTGCTGCCGATGGGGCGGAAGTGGCCCTTCTGGGTCTTCTGCACGGAGATCAGCCAGCCCAGGGACTTGAGCGCGATCTCCAGGGCCTCGGGGTTGGCCGCCCCCCGGGCGCTGATGAACAGGGCCTGACAGAGGCGGGCGTTGTCGTACGTGGCGCTCGACTCGAACCAGGGCCAGTCGTCGGTGGCGCAGGCGTTCCACAACCGGACGAGCCTGGCCGTCAGGTCCTCCCGCAGGGCCTTCGCCGGGGCATGGTCCGGGGCGGTGCGGAGGTACTCGTGGATGCCCAGCAGCGTGAAGGCCCAGGCGCGGGGGGAGGAGAAGGCCTCCACCACGGGCAGGCTCCGCTCGAAGAGCTGCGCCGAAAGCCGCCGGTGGCCGGGATTGCGAGACCGTCCGGAGCCGGTGCCTGTGGCCCAGAGGGCGCGGGCATGGCTGTCCTCGCTGCCGGAGGCCTCCAGCCATTGCCGCCCATGGCTCATGAAATTCCGGAACCGGCCCGTCTCCGGGTTGAGGGCCGCCGCCAGGAAGGCGAGATAGCTCGTGGCCAGGCGATCGGTATTCTCCGAAGGCGAGCCTCCTCCGAGCTCATCCAGGAGGTTGCAGAGGATGAAGGCCCTCGCGTTGTCGTCGGTACAGTAGCCCTCGTGGAAGTTCGGCACGTTGAAGGTGGCGTGCTGGAGGATGCCGGTGCCGTCGCTCATGCGGATGATGTGGTCGAGCCGGAGCGGTGGCAGTTCGTAGGGGCGGCTGGCGAGCGTCCATCCGGCAAAGGCGGAGCGGGGCGTGGCCCTCCGCTCGGTCCGCGCGCGCCGGAAGGATTCGAGGTAGCGCTGCGCCACCGCGGGCCAGATCATGTCGCGCCCAAGCAGGTAGGCCTCGTCGCGGGTCGCCTTCAGGCGGGCCGGGTCGTCCAGGTACGCGCAGACCCCATCGGCGATGGCATGGGGGTCCCGGAAGGGCACGAGGGTGCCGCGGCCGTCCGAAAGCAGCTCCTGGGCATGCCAGTACGGCGTGGAGACCACCGCCTTGCCGGCGCCGAAGACATAGGCCAGGGTGCCCGAGGTGATCTGCGCCTCGTTGAGGTACGGCGTGAGGTAGATGTCCGTGGCGCCGATGAACTCCTTGAGGTCGTCCAGGGACACGAAGCGGTTGTAGAAGATCACGTGCTCCTTCACGCCGAGGTCCTCGGCCAGGCGCTCCAGGCTCAGCCGGTAGCTCTCGCCTTCGTGGGCGACGAGGTGGGGGTGGGTGGCGCCCAGCACGAGGTAGACCACGTTCGGGTGTCGGGCCACGATCCCCGGCAGGGCCTCGATGGCGTACTCGATGCCCTTCCCGGGGCCGAGCAGCCCGAAGGTGAGGAGCACCTTGCGCCCCTCCACGCCGAGCTGGGCCTTGTAGAAGCTGGAGTCGATGAAGGGCATGTCCGGAATGCCGTGGGGGATGAGGTCCACCTTGTCATCCGGGGCTGCGTAGGTGTCGCGTAGGATCTCCGCCCCCTTGTGGGCCATGACCACCAGGCGGTCGCTGCGGCGGATCAGCTCCTCCATCACCCTGAGCTGCGTCGCATTCGGGTTGCTCAGGATCGTGTGCAGGGTCGTCACCACCGGCATCCGGACTTCCCGGAGCAGGGCCAGCAGATGGCTTCCGGCCCCCCCACCGTAGATGCCGAACTCGTGTTGGACGCAGAGCACGCCGGCATTGTTGAAGTTCAGGAAATCCGCCGCCCGCCGGTAGGAATCCAAGTCCTTCTCGTCGAGCTCAAAGCGGACGCGAGGGGGGTAGTCATAGGCATCGATGCGGTCATTCACCGCCCCGGCGAAACACTGCGACCCGGGTGCGGCCTCAGCCACGGCCTCGCACAGGTCATGGGTGAAGGTGGCGATGCCGCACAGTCGCGGCAGGAAGCCGCCCAGGAAGGCGATGTGCTCGGGCACGGGCAACGGCATCTCGCGGTCCCTCTTCACAAGGACGGAGGGACCAGCGCCCGGATTGGCCTGACATTGATTTCCATGAAACGCTCCCAGGTGGTACCCAGGCTGGGAAGGCCGGTGGTGTGTCGAACGATCCCGCACACCTGCCGGGGACATCCACAGGTCTGATCCTGCGCTCGAAACGCCTTCCAGACCAGGAGTTTGATGGAGGACGGGGCGCGGCGCCGGGGATCGCCGGCGGCCCGGATTCGCCCGAACCGGACTACACTTCCCTCCCCGGAGGGTTCCGCCATGGCGCAGATCGAATCCACCCCCTCGTTCGTGCAGGCCGCCTACGACCGCATGGCCACCAGCCTGAAGGTGGTGCGCCAGCGCCTGAACCGGCCCCTCTCCCTGGCCGAGAAGATCGTCTACGGCCACCTGGACCACCCGGGCCAGGCGGAGATCCTGCGGGGGAAGAGCTACCTGGAGCTGCGGCCGGACCGCGTCGCCATGCAGGACGCCACGGCCCAGATGGCCCTCCTCCAGTTCATGACCTCGGGGCTGCCGGACGTGGCCGTCCCCTCCACGGTCCACTGCGACCACCTCATCCAGGCCGAGGTGGGCTCCAGCCCGGACCTGGCCCGGGCCAACACAGAGAACAAGGAGGTCTACGACTTCCTGTCGTCCGTGTGCGACAAGTACGGCCTGGGCTTCTGGCGGCCGGGCAGCGGCATCATCCACCAGGTGGTGCTGGAGACCTACGCCTTCCCCGGCGGCCTCATGATCGGCACCGACTCGCACACGCCCAACGCAGGCGGCCTGGGCATGGTGGCCATCGGCGTGGGCGGCGCGGATGCCGTGGACGTCATGGCGGGCCTGCCCTGGGAGCTGAAGGCGCCGAAGCTCATCGGCGTGAAGCTCACGGGCGCGCTCCAGGGCTGGACCTCGCCCAAGGACGTCATCCTCAAGCTCGCGGGCATCCTCACGGTGAAGGGCGGCACCGGCGCCATCGTGGAGTACTTCGGCCCCGGCGTGGATGCCATCTCCTGCACGGGCATGGGCACCATCTGCAACATGGGCGCGGAGATCGGCGCCACCACGAGCCTCTTCCCCTTCAACCACCGCATGGCGGACTACCTGCGGGCCACGGGCCGTGGCGAGATCGCGGCGCTGGCCGAGGGCTTCGCCGAGCATCTGAGGGCCGACGAGGGCTGCCAGTACGACCAGGTGGTGGAGATCGACCTCAGTACCCTGGAGCCCCACATCAACGGCCCCTTCACGCCGGATCTGGCCTGGCCCCTGTCGAAGTTCGCCGCCGCCGTGAAGGAGAAGGGCTACCCGGAGGAGCTGAAAGTGGGCCTCATCGGCAGCTGCACCAACTCCAGCTACGAGGACATGGAGCGGGCCGCCAGCGTGGCGAGGCAGGCCCTGGAGCATGGCGTGAAAGCCAGGTCCACCTTCACCATCACGCCGGGCAGCGAGCAGATCCGCGCCACCATCGAGCGCGACGGCCAGATGGCGACCTTCACCGCGGTGGGCGGCATGGTGCTCGCCAACGCCTGCGGCCCCTGCATCGGGCAATGGAAGCGCCACGACATCCAGAAGGGTGACCGGAACTCCATCATCACGAGCTTCAACCGCAACTTCGCCGCGCGGAACGACGCCAACCCCGAGACCTGCGCCTTCGTGGCCTCACCGGAGATCGTCACGGCTTTCGTCCTGGCGGGCCGCCTCACCTTCAATCCCGAGACGGATCCGCTCCCGGGAGCCGACGGCAGGCCGTTCATGCTGGTGCCGCCCAGTGGCGACAGCCTGCCCAGGAAGGGCTACGACAAGGGGCAGGCCACCTACCAGGCGCCGCCCGAGGATCGCCATCGCATCGACGTGAAGATCGATCCCGCCAGCCAGCGCCTCCAGAAGCTGGAGCCCTTCAAGGCCTGGGGGGGCGTGGACCTCACGGACCTGTACATCCTCATCAAGGCGCAGGGCAAGTGCACCACGGACCACATCTCCGCGGCCGGGCCCTGGCTGCGGTTCCGGGGACACCTGGACAACATCAGCAACAACCTGCTCATCGGCGCCACCAATGCCTTCAACGGGGCCGTCAACCGCGTGAAGAACCAGCTCACGGGCGACTACGAGGAGGTGCCCAAGGTGGCCCGCGCCTACAAGGCCGCGGGCATCGACTGGGTGGTCGTCGGCGACGAGAACTACGGCGAGGGTTCCAGCCGCGAGCATGCCGCCATGGAGCCCCGGCACCTGGGGGGCCGCGCCATCATCGTGAAGAGCTTCGCCCGCATCCACGAGACGAACCTCAAGAAGCAGGGCATGCTGCCCCTCACCTTCGCGGACCCCAAGGACTACGACAGGCTCCAGGAGGACGACCGCCTCTCGATCCTCGGTCTGGCCACCTTCGCGCCCGGCGTGCCCCTCACGCTGGTGGCGAGGCATGCGGATGGCCGCGAGGACTGGATCATGCTGAACCACACGTTCAACGCGGGCCAGATCTCTTGGTTCAAGGCCGGCTCGGCCCTCAACCTCATGGGCGGCAAGGCGAAGCAGCCGTAGGTGTTCTCAGTTCCCGGGGCCCATCTCGCGCCGGCCGAACCGGGGCATGTTCCAGCCGTACCGCAGCGAGAGGTAGCGCAGCCCGAAGCAGGCCACGAGGCCGGGCCAGGTGGTCCCGGCCGGGCCCCAGTGGAAGTGGTCGCCCAGCACCACCAGCAGCGACCCCAGCAGGGCCGCAGAGGCGTAGATCTCCCGCTCCAGCACCACGGCCACCCGGCTGAGCAGCATGTCGCGGAGGATGCCGCCCCCCACGGCAGTCATCATGCCGAGAAGGACGGCCGTCTCGGCGTTGCGGCCCAGTCCCAGCGCTTTCTGCGTGCCGGCCACGGCGAACATGGCCATCCCCACCGCGTCGAAGAGGAGCACTGGATACCGCAGGCGTCGCACCCAGCCATAGGCGCCGAGGGTGGCCAGGGCGCCCAGGGTGGCGCAGGCTAGGTAGCGCCAGTCTGCCAGGCCCACGGGGGGCAGGGCGCCCAGGCAGAGGTCGCGCACGATGCCGCCGCCGCAGGCGGTGACGAAGGCCAGGGCCACGATGCCGAACAGGTCCAGGTCCCGCTCCCGGGCCGCCGCGGCGCCGCTGATGGCGAAGACGAAGATGCCCGCCAGGTCGAGGAACTCGAAGAGCGCGTGCTCAGGCATGGCTGGTGGGCTCCTCGGGGCCGAGCCAGGCGCCGGCCGCGGCCAGCATGGCCTGGAGGCCGGTCTTCAGGGTGGGATGCAGCACGGGGGCGTACCGCGACGAGTGGTTGCTGGGAAGGCGGTTGATCTGCCCCTCGGCCTTGGCCTTGGCGTAGACCTCGGGATCGGTGCCGCCCACGATCCAGAACACGTAGGGCGTCTTCCAGGCGCGGCCGAAGAGGCTGAAGTCCTCACTGGCCGCGGCGGGGGGCGTCTCGTAGGCCCCCTCGCCGAACTGGGCCCGGAAGGCCTTCGCCACCCGCGCCGTGGCTTCCGCGTCGTTCACGGTCATGGGATAGCTGTTCAGGGGGGTGAACTCAGGCTCCCGCGGGGCGTTCGAGGCGGCGCACTCCGCGCGGCAGATGCGCTTCACCGCGGCCAGGACGTGGTCGCGGACGCCCTCGTCGTAGGTGCGGATGTTCAGCTTGAGGGTGGCGTCCTCGGGGATGATGTTCTCCTTGGTGCCGGCCTGGAGCGAGCCGATGGTCAGCACCGCGCTGTCCAGGGGGCCGACCTCGCGGGAGACGATGGTCTGGAGCCGCAGGACGGTCGAGGCCGCCATGACCACAGGGTCGATGGAGGTCTGGGGCTGGGAGCCGTGGGAACCGCGCCCGAAGAGCCGGACCTTCAGGCTGTCTCCGGCCGAGAGGATGGTGCCGCTGCGGGTGCCCACGGTGCCCGCCGCCCCCACCATCACGTGCTGGCCCAGGATGACGTCGGGGCGGGGGAAACGCGTGGTCATGCCGTCGTCCACCATGGCCTGGGCGCCGCGGGCGACCTCTTCGCCCGGCTGGAACACGGCCAGAAGGGTGCCCTGCCAGAGGTCCCGGTGCTCGCTGAGCGCCTGGGCCGCGCCCATGAGCCAGGTCACGTGCAGGTCGTGGCCGCAGGCGTGGGACACGCCCACCTCCACGCCCTCGTCGTTCGTGGCCCTGACCGTGCTCGCGTAGGACAGCCCCGTGGCCTCTATCACCGGCAGAGCATCCATGTCCGCCCGCAGCATCACCGTGGGGCCGGGCCCGTTGCGCAGGAGCCCCACCACGCCCGTGCCGCCCACGCCCGAGGTCACCTCGAATCCGTGCTGTGCCAGGTGCTCCGCCGCCAGCTTCGCGGTCCGCACCTCCTGCATGGACAACTCCGGATGGCGGTGGAGATCCTTGTAGATCATCTCCAGCTCAGACAGGAGGGCGTCCAGGTGGGGGTCGAGCGCCTTGGCCAGCGGATCCATGGATGTCCTCCTCTGGGCTGGATGCGGATTCAAGGCTTGGCCGTCGGGTGGGTCCTGGACCATGGCCGTTCCGTTCTGTCCGCGACCTTCCACGGGCGTTTATGATGCCTTCCTTTTCTTGCAGCGAATGGGACAACATGGCCGGTTTGGCCCTTGGACTTGGCGCCAGCTGAGTCGGAGGCTGGAGGAGAGCCCTTTTCCTTGTAGAATCAAGGGTTCTACCGGAGTTTCGCCATGCCCTTCCAGCCCCTGACCCAGGAACCCGAGATCCAGCGCCGCTGGCTCGAGTCGGGCGCCTTCCGCGCCAAGCGGTCCGGGGAGCTGCTGCCGGGCTCCAAGACCTTCTACATGCTGGTGATGCTGCCCTACCCCAGCGGCCGCATCCACATGGGCCACGTGCGGAACTACACCCTGGGCGATGTGACCGCCCGCTTCCGCCGCATGAAGGGCTACGAAGTCATGCACCCCCTCGGCTGGGACAGCTTCGGCCTGCCGGCAGAGAATGCCGCCATCAAGCACGGCATCCACCCCGCCATCTGGACCCGCAAGAACATCGAGGAGATGAAGGGCCAGATCCAGAAGATGGGCATCAGCTACGACTGGGACCGGGAGATCGCCAGCTTCCAGGACGACTACTACCGCTGGAACCAGTGGCTCTTCCTGAAGATGTGGGAGGCGGGCGACGTGTTCCGCGCCATGCGCACCGTGAACTGGTGCGAGGAGCTGGGCACGGTGCTCGCCAACGAGCAGGTGGTGGACGGCAAGGATGAGCGCACGGGCTTCCCCGTCGTCCAGAAGCCCCTGGAGCAGTACTTCTTCAAGACCACCAAGTACGCGGATGAGCTGCTCGAGTGCCTGGACGGTCTCGACTGGCCCGAGAACGTGAAGACCATGCAGCGCAACTGGATCGGGCGGTCCGAGGGCGCGCGCCTGGCCTTCGACCTCGAGGGCGGCGGCCAGGTCGAGGTCTTCACCACCCGCCTCGATACGCTCTTCGGCGTCACCTTCATGGCCCTCAGCACGGAGCATCCCGTCATCGAGAAGGCCGCGGAAGCCGATGCCGCGCTGAAGGCCTTCTGCGACCAGGTGGCCTCGGTGAGCCGCGAGGAGCGCCTCACCAGCGACGTGAAGCTGGGCCACCGCACGGCGCTTTCCGTCATCCACCCCTTCACGGGCGACAAGGTGCCGGTCTTCGCCGCCAACTACGTGCTCATGGACTACGGCACGGGCGCGGTCATGGGCGTGCCCGCCCACGACGAGCGCGACCACGAGTTCGCGAAGAAGTACGGCCTGCCCATCCCCCAGGTCATCGAGGCCGAGAGCGAGTGGGATCTCGGAACACTCATCAACAGTGGCGAGTTCACGGGCATGGCGAGCGAAGACGCCGTCACGGCCATGGTGGCGAAACTGAATGGCCGCGCCGAGAAGACCACCACCTACAAGCTCAAGGACTGGGGCCTCAGCCGCCAGCGCTACTGGGGCACACCCATTCCCACCGTGCATTGCGATCACTGCGGCGTCGTGCCCGAGAAGGCCGAGAACCTCCCCGTGCGCCTGCCCGAGGATGTGGCCTTCACGGGCGTCGGGCCGTCTCCCCTCACCACGTCGAGATCCTTCCTCGATTGTGTTTGCCCGGCCTGCGGCAAGCCCGCCCGCCGCGAAACCGACACCATGGACACCTTCGTGGACAGCAGCTGGTACTGGCTGCGCTACCTGGATCCGAAAAACACAGAGCTGCCCTTCGCCAAGGCCGAGAGCGATGCCTGGATGCCCGTGGACCTCTACGTGGGCGGCATCGAGCACGCCACCATGCACCTCATCTACGCCCGCTTCTTCTACAAGGTGCTGCGCGACCTGGGCCTGGCCTCGGGCCCCGAGCCCTTCCAGAAGCTCATCTGCCAGGGCATGGTGCTGAAGGATGGCTCGAAGATGAGCAAGTCCAAGGGCAACATCGTGGATCCCGACGAGGTCATCTCGAAGTACGGGGCCGACGCCCTGCGGCTCTTCATGATCTTCGCCGCGCCCATCGAGAAGGAGATCGACTGGACGGGCTTCGAGGGCATCGAGGGGGCCAGCCGCTTCCTCAAGCGCGTCACGCGCATGGTGGAAGACCACCTGGCTATGACCGGGGGGGACCGCCTGCTCGCTGACGCTCGCGATGTCCCCCCCGGGACCCCCCACTCGGTGTCCGGGCAAAGCCCTGCTACCTCGTCGGTCACCGCCGAGCCCCTGCCCGCCAAGGACCAGCTCAGCGCTGAGGAGAAGGCGCTGCTCATCAAGCTCAACCAGACCATCGCCCGGCTCACGGACGACCTGGAGCGCCGCTACCAGTTCAATACGGTGGTGTCCGGCCTCATGGAACTGTCCAACGCGCTGGGTGATCTCCCGGCGGATGCGCCGCATCGCAGCGCAGTCATGCAGCATGCACTCGACGCCTTCGTGCGGATGATGTCCCCCGTGGCGCCCCACCTGGCCGAGCAGCTCTGGAGCCAGCTCGGGAACCAGCTTGAGAATCGGGGCCTCTGCATGCAGGCCGCGTGGCCCGAGGCGGACCCCGCCTTCCTGGAGGCCGACGAGGTGCTGGTGGTGGTGCAGGTGAACGGCAAGGTGCGCGGCCGCATCACCGTGCCCGTCCAGGCCGGCGAGGAGCAACGCCGCGCGGCCGCCCTGGCTTGCGTGGAGGCCCAGCCCCACCTGGCGGGCAAGGAGATCGTGAAAGTGGTCCTGCCTCCCGGCGGCAAGCTGGTGAGCATCGTGGTGAAAGGCTGATCCCGTGACGAACTTCCTACCTCCTGTCGTCGATACCGTCCTGGACTTGGTGGGGAACACCCCGCTGCTGCGCCTGACCCGTTTCGCGCCCGGCTTCCAGCTCTTCTCCAAGCTCGAGTACCTCAACCCCGGCGGCAGCGTGAAGGACCGCATCGGCGTGGGCATGATCCGCGCCGCGGAGGCCCTCGGCCAGATCAAGCCGGGCCTCAGCACCATCATCGAGCCCACGGCCGGCAACACGGGCGTGGGCCTGGCCATCGCGGCCAAGGCGCTGGGCTACCGCTGCATCCTGTGCGTGCCCACCAAGTACAGCCGCGAGAAGATGATGCTCATGAAGGCCCTGGGTGCCGAGCTGGTGCTCATCCCGAAGGAACAGGGCATGAAGGGCGCCATCGCCAAGTGCCAGGAGCTGGCCGCGAGCATCCCCCACGCCTTCGTGCCCCAGCAGTTCGACAACCCCAGCAATCCCGACAGCCACTACGCCACCACGGGGCCGGAAATCTGGGCCCAGATGGAGGGCCGCGTCGACGCCGTGGTGCTGGGCGCCGGCAGCGGCGGCACCTTCACGGGCATCGCCCGCTACCTGAAGGAGCAGAACCCGAAGATCCAGGCCGTGGTGGTGCAGCCCGTGGGTTCCGTCTACTGCGGCGCGCCCCTGGGCGAGTGGGTGGTGGAGGGCGTGGGCAACGGCTTCATCCCCGCCAGCCTCGACCTGTCCATCGCGGACCGCATCATCGATGTGGCCGATGCCGACAGCCTGGCCACGGCCCGGGAACTCATCGCCACCGAGGGCTGCCTGGTGGGCGCCTCCAGCGGCGCCAACGCCTGGGCCGCCCGCGAGGTCGCCAAGGTCCTGCCCGCCGGGGCCCGGGTGGTGACGCTCTTCCCCGACGGGGCCGAGCGCTACATGTCCAAGCAGCCTGTGGCCGACCTGGAGCTGTGATGCCCCTCTCGCCCCGGGATCTCGCCGCCTGCCTGCTGGACGCGGGCGCCGTGCGCCTGCAGCCCCTGGACCCGTTCACCTGGGCCAGCGGCCTGAAGGCCCCCATCTACTGCGATAACCGCCAGCTGCTGGGGTTCCCCGAGGCGCGCGGCCTGATCGTGGAGGCCCTGGTGGCGCGGACGGCCTCCTTCGCCCCCACGCTCATCGCCGGGGCGGCCACGGCGGGAGTCCCCTGGGCGGCCATGGTGGCGGATCGCATGGGCCTGCCCATGGCCTACGTGCGACCCACGCCCAAGAACCACGGCATGGGCCGCCAGGTGGAGGGTCCGCTGGCCAAGGGCCACCGCGCCGTGCTCATCGAGGACCTCATCTCCACGGGCATGTCCAGCCTCAAGTGTGCGGACGCGCTCAGGGCCGAGGGCGCGGAGCTCCCCGCGGTGCTGGCCCTCTTCAGCTACGGCCTGCCCCAGGCGGAGAAGGCCTTCACCGCAGCCCGGATCGCATTCGAAGTGCTGGGCTCATTCCAGGTGCTCGCCGAGGAGGCGGAGCGTCGCGGGATCCTGGATGCCGCCGGCCTCACCGCCCTGAAGGACTGGCGCACCGACACCGTGGCCTGGAGCCGCGCCCGCGGCGGGGCATAGGCGCCAACCGGCGCCGACGAAAGGCGTGGACAGGATTAACAGGATGAAAAGCTGGATTAACAGGATCAAAGCAGTGAAATGATTTGGATTTTGATGGCATGGTTTTGTTTCTTGAATCCTGTGAATCCTCCGCAATCCTGTTAATCCTGTCCCTGTTTTTCGAGGTCTGATCATGAAGCTCTATACCCGCACCGGCGACGACGGCTCCTCGGGGCTCTTCGGGGGGGACCGGGTGAGCAAGTCGCACCTGCGGCTGGTGGCCTACGGCACGCTGGACGAGCTGAACAGCATCATGGGCCTGCTCTGCCTGCACGCCACGGCTCCCTGCGCCTCCCGGGAGGCCCTGCAGCGCATCCAGCACGACCTCTTCGTGCTGGGGGCCATCCTCGCCACGCCCGCCTCCCGCCAGGAGCTCCTGGGAGCCCGCATGAGCACGCCCACCTGGGCCCTGGGGGACATGGAGGCGGACATCGACCGCCTCACGGCCCTGGCACCGCCCATGACCGCCTTCGTGCTGCCCGGCGGCACGGCCGCCTCCGCGTACGCGCACCTGGCCCGGACGGTCTGCCGCCGGGCCGAGCGCGAGGTGGTGGCCCTCACCCATGAGGAGCCCCTGAACCCCGCCGTCCTGACCTACCTGAACCGCCTCAGCGACTGGCTCTTCGCCCTCGCCCGCGCCGAGAACGCCACCGCCGGCACGGCCGATGTGCAGTGGGTGCCGAAGGACTGATCTGATTGTCGAACAAGAAAAGAGGGCCCGAGGGCCCTCTTTTCTTGGTGGTGATGCCTCAGCCTAGAACTTCAAGCGGAAGCCCACCTGGTAGCGTCGGGGCGCCTGGAATTGGTACGGCGTGCCGGCCACGGCCGCGTTGTAGATGGTCGTGATCCCGGAGCGGACATTGAGCCCCTCCGAAATACCCGTCGGTTCCTGGCGGTTGGTCAGGTTGATGATGTCGAGGTAGACCTCGGAGCGGAGCTTCTGGTTCCACTTCCAGGCGTACTGGACGCGGATATCGCTCTGCCAGAAGTTGGGCGTCCGGTATTTCCCGGCCTGCTCCTTGAACACCTCATTGATATCAGCCGGGGCGGAATTCAGAACGCGGGTGCCGACCTTTTCACTGGCACTGTAGTGGTATCCGGAATTGGCGTTGAAGTTCATGGCCACTTGCAGGCCCATGTCCCAGTGGTAGAACACATTGAACTTCGCCATCCAATCCACAGAGCCATCGAGCTTGCCATTCATGTAGGGCAGACGCGGATCCCACTGGGCCACATCACCCTGGTAGTCGGCGTTGCCGAGACTGAAGCTGTTGCCCTGGCCATCCACCAGACTAACGGAGGCAAAGCCACCCCAGTTATTGGCTTCGCGGCGAGTGACGCTCACATCAAGGGTCTTGTACTTGCGGACACCGCCGGGCAGGTTGGCGAGGGCGAAGTTGAGCTGGCCAGCCTGGGCCCGGGCGAGGTTCTGGGCCCCAGTGAAGCCGCCGCCGGCGAAATACTCCACCGGCATGGCGAGCCCGCGGAAGTAGTCGACCACGCGCTTCTGCTGGGTGCTAAGGCTGGCGTACGGATTGGTGACGGCGGAGCCCATGTTGTAGAGGCCCCGTGCCTCGCCTTCAAGGTTGTCGGCACTGGAGTAGAGGCCGATGTCCCAGTCCTCCACAATGTCGAAGTCGCGGCGCAGGGTGCCGACCACTTCGAAGGAGTAGATGCTGGCGAAGTCCGTGGCGTAGCCGAGGCGGAATTCATCGGTCTTGGGGAGCTTGAACTTGTCCACGAAAACGGCATCCACCGAGCCCTTGGTCCCGCGGTTGATGGCGGTGATCCAGGTGTTGAACATCCGCACGTCTTCGGTGGTGGCCGAAGCCTGGAGGCTGCCGGTGAACCGCACCATGTCCAGGCGGATGGGGTCGATGTAGCGGCCCCAGTAGGCATAGATCTTGGAATGGCCGTCACCCTTGACATCGTAGGTCGCGCCGATTCGGGGCGCGAAGTTGTAGTCGGTCTTGAACAGGGATTGGCCGTTGTCAGCCTCGTACTCGTACTTGTCGAAGCGGAACCCGGGGCTGAGGGTGAACCTGCCGATCTGCCACTGATCCTGGATGTAGAAGCCCTGGGTCTTCTGCTTGGGCGTGGAGCTGGCGGAGGACACGAAGTTATTTCGGTAACCGTAGTAGCCACCGACGGGATTGGCTTCGTTGAAGGTGTAGGCATTGAAGTCCGAGGACTGGAATATCCCACCCGCCCCGGTGGGTGTATAGCCAGCGGCGATGGCTGTGGCCTTGAGGGAGGGCGTGTTGTTGATGGCGCCAAGGACGCGGGTTCGCTGGGACTTCACCTGGCCACCGGGCAGGCCAGGTACGCCGCCCCAGGTGTAGGAATTGCTATCGAAGCTCTCGTACGCCACGCCTTGGCTGATGCCAGCCGTTCGAGTGAGGGAGTCCTCGCCGCTCTGGGCACCGAGCTTGATCGTGTGGTTGCCCAGGGCATTGAGGAGCCAGGTCAAGTCGGCACGGAGCAGGTCCTTCTTGTAGACGCGGAGGTCCATGGCGGCGCTGTTGCCGAGCTGAGCCTGATCCGGGGTGAGGCCGCCGGGCAGGAGGGAGACGATGTTGTTTTGAGGGCCCGCATTGGTGTAGAGCGGCGTGGCTTTGTTGTCCTCCTGGTGATGGGAGTAGTGTACGTCCACGAAAATATCGCTGAACTGGTGGGAGTAGGCCGCGATCCAGCGATTACCGCCCTGCTCGGTCTTGGACGCCCGGCGGGTGACGATGCCGGGGTTAGACAGGTTGTTCAATTCGTAAGGATTGGTGTTGTAGGTGAAGCTGACCAGATCGATGGGAGTGATCTGCCAGGTGAGCTTCCCGAAGAACCGCTTGCCGTCCTCGTTCAGGCCCGTGCGGGATTCCCCGCTGGGCAGCTTGACCGTGTATTCGTCCTTGATGGTCTGGACGCTGCCGACGAACCAGAGCCGATCCTTGATGATGGGGCCCATGAAATAGGCGCTGTAGTCACGGACGCTGCGCTCACCCACGTCGTACTTGCCATAACCCACCTTGTTCTGGAGGGAGGGGCTTTGGAAATCGAGGGTGAGGCCGCCGGAGAAGTCGTTGCCGCCCACTTTGGTGGTGACGCTGGAGAACAGGCCGGCACGAGCGGTGTATTCCGCGGTGATGGCGCCAGTCTTCACATCCTGCACCTGGATCAGCTCGGGTGCGATGGTGGTGCGCAGCGTCCCGGCTTCGGGACTGGTCACGTCCACACCGTCCACGAGGTAGGTGTTGTTGCGGCCACCGCCCGATCCGAAATTGTCGCGGTTGAGGCCGGTGGTCAGGGTCGGGTTGCTGTTGGAGCTTCCAAGGGTGGAGATGACGCCCGGAGCCAGGTTCAGTACCGACAGCTGAGTACGGCCTATGGGCAGGGTCTCCAATTCGGCGGAGGTGATCTGGGTGCCAGTGGTCACGGTGGTGGCGTCCACGTTGGACACGGTGGACAACACCTCAACGGTGGCGGTACCCAGGGCCTGTATCTTGATGCTGGCCGCGGCCGTCTGATCCACCTTCACTTCGAGGGCAGTCAGGGTGGCGGTCTGGAAGCCTTCCTTGGAAACCTGGACCTTGAAATCACCAGGACTGAGACGGATGAACCGGGCGTTGCCGTCCTTGTCGGAGGGTACGGTACGGGCACCGCCGATCTGAGTGGGGCTGGTGACGATCACCGTTGCGCCAGCGACGGGCTTGCCCTGGGAATCCAGCACCTTGACGTACAGGTTGCCGTCGCCAGCGGCGTAGGCAGCGGCGCCCGCCGCTACAAGGAGGGCCGTGGTGCGGGCCATCCGGAGGGGAGATGAATACATGTAGGACTCCTGATGAGTGCGGGCAGCCGCACGGGGAAGTTGGCGGATCACCCTGTCCCTCCTCCGTCTGGTCAGCGGCAGCCTCACCTCTGAAATTCAGGAAGGTCGGCTGTCTTGGTTCAGAAGAAAGGGGATAGTAATGTCCAAAGAGTTGAGGGGTGAGACAAGGATAAACTCGGACTTCAAAATTTCGCGGGAACTTTTCTTGCATTTTTTATCCACTACCTCGCAGTGCGATATGAATGTCACCGTTGATCCATCGTGCCGATAGGCAGATGTGGGATGACTCGGAATTAGTAAATGAATTGACGATTAAAAGATCAGGTATGAAACATGCCTCGTCTCTGGCTCGACAAATCTCCCCGCCTAGAAGGATGTGCCCCCCATCCTCGCCGCGACAAGCGGCCCGCCTGGCTCTGAACTCATGCCAGGTGGCCTTCAGTGGGATGGCCACTCATCCCTGCCCGCGCAACCACCGATAAAAAAAACCGGGCCCCGAGGGGCCCGGTTCTCTTGCGGTCGTGCGTGCTGACTAGAACTGGTACTTCACGCCCAAGCGGATGCGGCGGGAGGTCTGGTAGTTCAGGACGTTCATGAAGTTCTGGTTGGGAGCGTCCACCGAAGCTTCGTAGTTCTGATCGTAGGAGGTCGGCTTGTGGACATTCCACAGGTTGAAGACGTCCGCACGGAAAGAAACCTGATGCTTGTTGGCGAGCTTCACGACGTACTGGCCGCTCAGGTCGAAGTTCAGGGTGTTGGGGGTGCGTCCCTGGGATCCGCGGCCACCGGCGGCGAGCTCACCGGTGTTGTCGTAGTCGATCAGGCCGTAGAACTTGTTCAAGGGCGTCCCGGTCTGGAACTTGACCAGGGTCGTGAGGGAGAAGCCGAAGTCCCAGCTATAGGTCACGCCGGCGTTCGCCACCACGGTGCGGTCGTTGGGGAGGGGGCCGGAAGCAAAGGCCTCATCACCGGTCAGGCCGCGGGGATGGTAGTCGGGGTTGGCGGGGTCCTCGTACTTCTTCAGGTATTCGCTGGAGAAGTCGAACAGCGAGGTGATGTTGGGGTCGCTCTGGCCGTTGTCGTTGCGGAACAGACCCTCGTAGTTACCCTCGAGCCTGGAGAGACGAAGGTTGAAGAACCCATTCAGGTGCTTGGTGGTCTTCGACACTTCGATTTCGAAGGCCCAGTAGTCGCGCTTGGGCTTCGGCCAGCTGGCAGTGGGGGTCACGCTGTTCCCCAGGGTCGGGTCGATGGCGGCGGCCAGCTGACCGATGGGGGCGGAGTTCTCGCCGGGATTGGCGATGTAGTAGGGCAGGTTGTTCCCGCCGTCGATGCCCATGTCTTCCAGGGCGCGACCCAGCGAACGGTAGATGACCCGGTTGCTGATGGTCAGGCCTTCGGAGGGCTGCATGTCCCAGCCGAGGACATACTCGTTGGTGTAGGGCAGCTTCGTGCCGGGGAGCACAGGAGTCAGGAAGCCAGCGCTGCCGACGAAGTGGAGCGAATTGTTGGCTCCCACCACACCGTAACCAGAGGCCGGTCGAACGTCCTGAATGACGGTGCCCGTCTGGATGGGGTTGGTAAGGGAATTGTAGGCGCTATTGATGTTGTAGAAGTCGGAACGGCTGACGCCGACTTCGGTGCTGAGGGAGCGGACCGCGAGATCGAGGGGGACCTTCTCGAAGTACTTGCCATAGAAGGCGTAGATCTTGTTCTTGCCGTCGCCGTTCGGATCCCAGGTAATGGAGAGGCGGGGCGCCATGGCGTCCTTGGCTTTGAACTTGTAGGTCTGCTGGAGACCCGCCATGTCTTCCGATTCCCAGCGGAAGCCGGCCTTCACGAACAGGCGGTTGTTCCAGGAGTACTTCGCCTGGACGAAATAGCCTTCCCAGGGGGCGGTGGTGGGGATGAGGGGCGGCGTCGTGCGGGCGCGGGTGATGCGGTAGTAGGGCGCAATGTTGGTAGACGGCGTCCGGACCTGTGTGCCGACGGTGTAATTCAGTGAAGGGTCAACCACATAGTAGCGCTGGCTGACCAGAGCGCCGCTGGAGTAGGGCTGGCCGGTGGCACCGGTGTGGGGGTCCACAAAGCCGGCGGGGCCCTGGTAGGTGTTGCCGCCCTTGTGCTCGATGTCTTCCTTGAAGTAACCGGCCTTGAACTCGAAGGCGCCGAAGGTCTTGGTCAGCTTCAGGTCGTACTGGCGGTTGCGATCGTCCGTGCCATCCACGAAGCCCGGGCCAGGAGCGTACTGCACGCCCGTGTACACGTCGGACACGCGGTAGGTCTTCTGGACGACGGGGTCGAGGATGCGCCGGAACTTGTTGTTGGCCTGGGAGACACGAGCTTCCACCAGGAAGTCATTGAAGAAGACGCCGTTGTACTTCAGGGTCCAGTTCCGGCCGCCGAATTGGACTTCTTCCCAGCTGAAGGGAGCGGTGTAGATGGAGGCGGTGCGGTTGGCGCCGAACGGCAGCTTGCCGGGATCGCCGAAGATGCTGAACTCCAGGGACTGAGTGGAGGTGATCATCCAGTTCAGTTTTCCGTAGTAGGAGTTGGTCTCGGTCTTCTGCTCGATCTGGCGGCCGTAGTAGGGCTGGGCGGGATCGATCTGGGTCCGCTTCACGGAACTGCGGATGGGGTTGTAGCCGACGAAGTAGAACAGCTTGTCCTTGATGATGGGGCCGGCGACGGTGAAGCCCAGCTCATACCGGTTGGTGCTGTCGAACGAGGGCGTGAGGCGCAGCGTGGGATCGATGCGGGGGGGTTCCTTGTCCTTGGACTGCAGCGAATTCAGGTCGAAGTAGGCGAAGACCTGAGCATGCAGCGTGTTGTCGCCGGTCTTGGTGACAGCGTTGACCATGCCGCCGGTGGAACCGCCGAACTCGGCATCCATGCCGAAGCTCTTGATCTGCACTTCACTGATGAAGTCGGTGTTGATGCCGGTGCCGAGGGAGCCGTAGACGATCGAGTAGGACCCGTTGGCGCCATAACCGGCACCGGTGGTGTTCACACCATCGATGACGTACTGGTTCTCCAGACCGGAGGAACCACCGACCGAGGGGTTGTTGGAATCGATGCCGCTGCTGGAAACGCCAGGGGCAAGGTTCACGATGGACGAGAACGAGCGACCCAGGGGAAGGGCGGAGATCGTCTCGGAGTTGTAGGAGGTGCCGGAGGTCTGGGTGGTGGTGTCGATGCTCTGGGAGGTGGCGAGCACTTCGACGACCGCGCCAGCGGCCTTGGACAGGGTGAGCCTGACAGGGGTCAGGGTGTTGATGGAGACGTTGGCCGTGAGCTTGGCAGCCGTTTCAAAGCCAGGCGCAGTCACGGTGACGGTGTACTGACCGGGAATCAGGGCGGAGGCCTTGAAGGACCCGTTGGCATCAGTGGCGCGCACGATCTGTCCGCGGCCACCATCCAGAATGACGCGGGCGCCGGCGATCAGGGCGCCGTTCGGCCCCGTCACGACTCCGGAGATGGCACCGGTAGTCGCATCCTGGGCATAGCCCATGATGCCGCTGCCGGCAACGATGGCCGCGGCGGTGAAGCCCAGCCGGGAAAAGACTCGACTCATAGAAACTCCTTTGGGGGGAAGGCGGCAGAGCCGCATGGTGCAGGTGCGAATTGGGGGAGAGAAGCAAACCCGCCACAGAGACTGTGGCGGTGGGTGGTTCTGAAGTCTGGGAGGACTGCCAAAGACCGGGGGCGAGTGTCGCAAGAATAGGTCAGGTTCCACGATCTTTACAAATAATTTCGATACGGGTTCGAGATTCGAGCATCGCATTGCGATATATGTGGTTCAAACCCATTCCCGCCTTCTGTGAACATTTGGGATATCAGGGCACAGCCGTCTGCACCTGGCAGTGCGGAAACCTGACTGGAAAAGCTATAGATGCCAATTATGCCTACTATGGCAGCGGTACGGAGGGTAGTGCGTTGAGCCGAGCTGCCGACCGGAAGGGGCCCCATCTTGGGTAAGCATCTCGGTGAGGGCTGAATTCAGCGGAACCGCATTGACCCGGGTGCCCCGGGCTCCGGCCAGGGTGGTGGCAAGCACAGCCGGAGTAAGCGCTTCCTGCGGCGCTTGGCCCGTGCCCCTCAATGTAAAAGCAGGCCCCGCACGGGCGGGGCCTGCATGGCTAGTGGCAGCTGCTGGCGAGTTCCTAGAAGTGGAACTTCACCCCGGCCTGAACCCAGGAAGGATTGATGCCGGTGGTCCTAGTGGCATCCGTGCCCAATTCAGTCATCTGGACCAGCAACTGACCGGACCAGGCGGGCGTGAAGCGGTACTCAAGCCCCAGTCGGGCGCCAAACTTAGGGCCCTTGACGTTGTCGGTCGAGCTTCCAAGCCCGGCCGCCTCGGACTTCACCTTGTACTTATTGATCGACAGGCCCGTGATGAACTGCAGGTCTGTCCAGGGGGAGGCGATGAAGATGTCCCCGGCCACCTGGAAGCTGGTGAGGCTCTGCTTCAGGCCGAGATGATCGCTGCCCGGGAAATACTGGTAGCCCAGGCTGGCCCGGAACGGCACGGTGCTATTGCCGAGGTGGCCGTTGTACCCGAAGTCCACCACAAACCCGGTGGTGTTGTGGGTGACCTCCTTGAGGCCGTCCAGGGCGGAAGTCAGGCTCGCCCCAGCAGTCCAGGTTTTCTGTGTCTCCTGGGCCACGAGACTCGTGCCAGCGAGAAGGGCCCCGAGGGCCAGGTACCGAAGAGTGGATCGAATCATCATTGGGTCTCCTGACTCAGACTAGAACTGCAGGCCGAGGCTGAAAGCCAAGGACCGAGCGTTCACAAAGTAATTGAGACCGGAACCAGGCTGGGTAGTTCCGAAGGTGGTTGAATCATTCACATAGAGGACGTTGGTTCCAGCGTTGGCGTTGTACATGGCCGTGCTGAAATCCGAAACCATCTGCGTGTTGAACAGGTTGTTGATTTGCAGATCGCCGATCAGCTTCAGTTTCCACAGGGCCAGGGGCACCTGGAAGGCGATCTTGAAGTCCACCTGGTAGGTGTCGTTGTAGTTGTACTGGCCGCGACCGCCGTAGAACTGGGTGTAGGTCCGAGGGGCCGCAGGGGCAGGTGCCGGCAGGTTGGTGAGGCCAAGGGGGGCGTTCGAGGCGGCAGAGTAGTTCAGGCCGGAGTCGTAGCGCAGAAGCCAGGAGTAGGAGATCTGGCCCTTGCCAAGGGGCAGCACGGCGGTCAGGTGGACACGAGCGCGGTGCGTCTGGTCCTGAAGGAGGGGACCGGTGGGGGCGAAGTCGCTTTCAGAGCGACCCAGGACCTGCGTTAGCTGGGTCCGGTTGTAGTAGTAGCCAGCGGGTGCGTTCTCACGGAAGGACTGGCCCGTATTGGAGTCGCCACCGTTGTTGTTGCCCACGAGACGGCTGTAGGTGTAGTTGCCGCCCCAGGTCCACATGGCGTTGATCTTGCCGAGCCATTCCAGCTCAAGCCCGTTGTACTTGCGGGAAAGCTGGTCGGAATTAAACACGTGCGTGATCTGGGCCTTCTGGTCGGGCAGGCCTGATCCCGTGGGATCGGTCAGGGTCACCATCTCGGTGGGCAGGTAATCCACGGAGAAGGCCCAATCCTTCTTCCACTCGCGGTGGATGAAGGTGAGTCCGACCCGCGATCCATTGCTGTAGGAGCGCTTGTAGCCCAGGGTGTACTCGTCGAGGTAAGGAGCACGCAGGTCCCCGGCAACCACATAGCTCTTACTGTTGTCGAAATAGCCGAGCACCCGGCCGTAATTGGCGGGGTTGGTGATCGTGTTGTAGTCCACGAACTGCACGTCCTGGCCGAGGATGCCCGGGCCCGGGTTGGCGAGGTTTGCGTTCCATCCGCGGTTCACACCGGCGGCATCGGCCTTCTTGATGAAAGCGTCGGTGAAGCCGGTGGTGAAATCACCACCGAACCGAGCTGCCGTGGCCGTGAAGATGTGCTTGCTATCCCCATTGACGTCGTAGCGGAGCTGGAGACGGGGGGAGATGTCGCTGGCCTTCCCGAGCCGGGTGCCATCGGTATCCTTCACGCCGATGTTGTCGTAGCGGAGGCCCAGCATGAAGTTCCAGTGCTGGTTGATGGTCCACTGGTCATTGAAATAGATGGAGTCAGTGCGGTTGCGCGTGGTTCCATCCACGCCGGAATAGGCCACAAGGCTGGGCGCGGGGCCCCGGAGACCGTCTGGATCCTGGCCATAGAGGCCGGGCACGTCATTGATGGCCTGGAAGAGGTAGCTGTTGCTTGAGGGGTTGTAATAGGCGCCGCCCACGCGGAAGAACTGGTTCTTTTTGCCCGCGGCCCTGGAGGTGCCCCGGACGGACTCGTAGTAGTCATAGCCGAAGTCGATTTCGTGGCTGCCCATGAAATCCAGGATGTACATGACATTCAAATTGCCGCTGCGGTTGTTGCGGGCATCCGGTGTCGGTGTGATGCCGATGCCGAAGGGGAAGGTGAAACCGGTGCGGCCAGTGCTGGAAGTACGACCTGCATAGACATACAACCCTTCGCCCGTTCCGTAAGCTGGGTCGCCGGAGGGGAACACGGTCTCGGAATCGAGGCGGTTGTAGTGGGCTTCGATGAAGAGGTTGCTGGCGAGGATGCCCTTGTACCCCAGGCCAAAGACCTTTTTGTCCGTTGTCTGCTTGCCGAGGGCGGCCAGGCGTCCGATCACGCTGCTGCCATCGCCGTAGGGGTTGCGGTTGTTCAGGGTGGACAGGGATTTCGTGAAGCTTGCTTCAACGGTGTGGTCGGGCGTGATGGCGCCTGTGATCTTGCCTTCGTAATAATCGAAGGAACGGGTGCGCGTGTAGGGCGATCCCTGCTCGAATTTGGTGAAGGCGTAACCTCCTCCGGGACCCGCCAGCGTCAAGGCGTCCACGGCCGCAATGCCGGTTCTGACAGTGCGCACGGCCAGGGTGTTGTAGGCCGTTCCAAGCTTGAACGCATCCGACGTGGAGGGCGTGAGGATGGTTCCCAGGCTGAACCAGATCTTGTCCTTCCAGATCGGGCCGGACAGGGTGACCTGGTAATCCCGGTTCAGGTTGTCGTTGGTCTCGCCGGCCTGATAGGTGTACGAGGGATTGTGGGCATTCCAGGAATCTCGAGCGAGCGTCGCGCGGATACTGCCCTTGAAGTCGTTGCCACCCGACTTGGTGACGACGTTCACAGCGCCGCCGAGGGCACGGCCGTTGCGGGCATTCAGGGGGGACAGGATGACCTGGACGTCATCGATGTTGTCTTCGATGACGAAGGTTCCGGTCAGATCTCCCTGGTAGTCGTCCTTCACATCCACGCCGTTGACGCGGTAGTTGGTGTTCTGGGTGGCACCGCCGCGAACGCTGAACGAGCCACCGCGCCCGGTCGTCAGGCCGGGGGCCATGTCGGCAGCACCTGTGAAGCTGCGATCAACACCGGGGAGCGCGATCAGGTCGTCAGATGAAAAATTGGTAGCGGCCTTGGTGTCCGTCTTGTCCACGGTGGCGGCGCTGGCCACCACTTCAACAGTGGTGCCCGCGGCGGCCACAGGCTGCATGGTCAGGTCCTGAGACACCGCGGCACCCACGCCCAATCGGATGTCCTTGGCGCCGGCCGTCACAAAGCCATCCTTCACCGCAGTGACCTTGTAGTTGCCGACGGGCAGCAGGGGGGCGTGCCACTCACCGCGATTGTTGGTCTTCACGACGCGGGGGTTGAAGAGAGCGGGAGAGTCCAAGGTCACGGTGACCCCGGCGATCGGAGCCCCCTTGGCATCCTTCACCTGCCCCGACAATGATCCGCTCGTCACCTGCGCGAACAGCGCGCTTCCAGAGACCAGGGCGAATGTGACCGCAGATCCGCCAAGAATTGATTTCGTTCGAAACATGGTTTTTTATCTCCTTAGGATTTGGTCGATGCCGGAACGAATGCCACCTCAGAACCGGAAGGTGTATCCGATTTCGATGTGCAGCGAATTGCGCTTCTTCTCTTCCAGGCGGTCGCCAGCGTAGACAAGGTGGGAGCCGGGAACGGATGCGCTTCCTGAGACAATCGGGGAGCCAGGCGAATGCTGGAATTCGATGGCGGTGTAGGAAATGGAAATCAGGTTGAGCTCGAAAGCCGAATCCTGGTTGATCTGATAGGTCACCCCCGCGAAGGGATTCACGGTGAACACGCTCTTCGTCGGAGTTCCGTTGTAGGTATCCTCGTAGGTGGCCCAGCCGGTATCCCCGACATCCCCGATGTACTCATGCCGGAACTTGGACTGGCCCAGCTGCAGGCCCGCCTGCCAGGACCAGGTATTGTTGATGGCCCTTTCATAGCTGAACCTGGCGTTCAACTGGTTCAGGGAGTTCTTCCGGCTGTCCACGGAATAGCCCGGATCAGCAGCCGGCATGCCGGCAGCGGGGGCATTGAACCCAACCAGATACTGGCGACCCGGTTTGTAGAAATAGCCAAGCTCACCATTGAGCGTGCCCCACTCGAATCCGTACCTGACATTCAGGCCAAGCCCGAAGGCCGAGGAGCTGAGGTGGTCGTTGGTGCTGAGGCCGCTGGCAGCTCTCAGCTTGAGGTCATACCCGATCCCCTTCTCCTGGGCCAGAAGAACGGGGGAACCGAGGATGAGAAGGGCCATGAGGCAGCCCATTCGGTGGTTCAAGAGATGCATAGCATCCTCCAGAAGGCCAGAGCCGGACGGTGGCGGCTCCGTGGTGAAAAAGCATCTGTGACCCCTTGGATTGCACGGAGAATTGCCCCCGGGCAGGGGTGTGACAGAAGGGGTAGAGAGAAATATCCAAGGGTGATGATGCGAGCATTGCAATACGAGGGGTATTAATTTTTGTTAATTTTTCAAAAAACCCGGGAACTGATCTACCAAAGGCGACATATTGCGGCGATATTGAGATGATATATCAATACAATGGTCACGCCTCGGCGGCCGGGAGAGCGCACAGGTGGGGCCGACCGCGCATCGTCGGCTCATGAGCCGGCGGCAAGGCGTTCTGGAGTTCGTGAAGCGGTGACGGCCGGTGCCCTGGTGATCGAGGCACCCGAGATCTCACTTTTGGCGAAGCAAGGGTTGCTCCTGATGACCAGGGCGCATCGCCAGAATTCGGGATTCAGGTCCAGGTTCTCAGCAGCCGATGGTGGCCAGCAGCCAGGGTTCAGCCACGGGCCGGCTGTCCGCCAGGCTCAAGGTGGCAAGGTAGGCTTCGGGCTTCAGGCTGAACCCGGCCTTGGCATGGGCCGTGAACACCACGTCCCCCTTCTCGATCCGCTGGCCCACCCGCACCTGCACGCGGATCCCCACGCCCAGGTCGAGGATGTCGTTCCGGTCCTTGCGCCCGGCGCCCAGGTCCATGGCCAGCAGGCCGAGGGCGCGGCCGTCGATGGCGGTGACGTAGCCGCCGCGATCAGCTCGCACTTCAACCACCTGGCCCGCCTGGGGCAGGCGGGTGAAGTCGTCCAGGGCCTCGGCATCGCCGCCGTTGAGGGCCACGAAGCGCCGCAGGGCCTCCAGGGCCGAGCCGTCCTGGATGCTGGCCTGGACCTTGGCCTGGGCCTCGGGCAGGGTCTTCGCCGCGCCGCCCATGATCAGCATCTCCGCGGCCAGGCGGAAGCTCATCTGGGCCAGCTCGGAGTCACCATGCTCGCCGCGGAGGATCTCGACGGACTCCATGACCTCCAGGGCGTTGCCGATGGCCCAGCCCAGCGGCGCATCCATGCGGGTGATGAGGGCGCGGATCTGCATGCCGTGGGCGGTGCCCACATCCACCATGCTCTGGGCCAGGGTGCGGGCGTCCTCGAGGGTCTTCATGAAGGCCGTGGGGCCGCACTTCACGTCGAGCACCAGGGCGTCGGCGCCGCCCGCCAGCTTCTTGGACATGATGCTGGCGGTGATGAGGGGGATGCTCTCCACGGTGGCGGTGATGTCCCGCAGAGCGTAGAGCTTCTTGTCCGCCGGGGCGATGTTGCCGGTGGGGGCGGAGTTGGCGAAGCGGGTCTCCTTCAGGCTGCGGAGGAACTCGGCATCGGTGAGCTCGACCTTGAGGCCCGGGATGGCGGCGAACTTGTCCACGGTGCCGCCGGTGTGGCCCAGGCCGCGGCCGCTGAACATGGGGCAGGGCACCCCGCAGGCCGCCACGATGGGGCCCAGGATCAGCGTGGTCTTGTCCCCCACGCCGCCGGTGCTGTGCTTGTCCACCTTGGTGCCGGGCACGGAGGAGAGATCCATGCGCTTGCCGGAGTCCCGCATGCCCAGGGTGAGGGCCAGGGTCTCGTCGGTGGTCATGCCCCGCCAGCAGATGGCCATCAGCAGCGAGGCGCTCTGCTCGTCGGGAATGCTGCCGTCGGCGGCCCCCTTCACCCAGAAGGCGATCTGCTCAGGCGACAGGGCGCCGCCCAGCTTCTTGGTGTAGATCAGGTCGTACATCCGCATGGGATGACTCCTTGTCGGAAAGCCTCAGATGCTCTGGATCAGGCCTTCGAAGGCACTGGTGTCGGCGCGTCCCTTGAAGCGGGCCTTGTACTCCGCCAGGTCCTTGAGGGCCTGGGCGCGGTCCCCCGCAAGGCGGTCGGCGTCCAGCTGGCTGGCCCAGAAGGCCTCGGCCCAGGGCTCGCCGGGCGTGGCCTTGGCCCGCAGCCCGTCCAGCTGAGCCCGGGCGGCCTGGGCCTGGCCCAGGGCCAGGGCCCGCTGGGCCAGCCGGATCTGACCCCAGGGATCCTCGGCCTTGGCCGGGGCCTGCCCCTTGCCATCCAGGGCCAGGCGCCAGCTGGCCAGCAATCCGGCGGTGGCGGCCTTCCGTGAGGACGGCGCGTCGGCCACCAGGGCCTCCAGGCGGCCCAGCCGCTCGCGCATGCGCTTTTCCACTTCGGCGGGAGGCATCGGGGTCACGCCATCGCCCTCGACTTCCATCTGCAGGGCCGAGAGGGCCGCTTCGTGCTTCTCGGCGGCGGAGGTCTGGTAGGCGCTCCAGGCGCCATAGAGCACACCCACGAGGACCACGCCCGCAACGCCCATGAGGATGGGCTTCAGCAGCCCGCCATCCTCCTCCTCGCCCTTGCCAAGCTTGGTCTGGAAGTGGGCAAGGCTCTGCGCAGGCTTCTGGACCTGGATCTCACGATTCTTGGTGGGCTGGGCCATGACGGACCTCTCTGATGGAGCATCATCCAAACCATTGAGGATGCACCAATCCCCTCCGTTCCGGCACTTGAAAATGCGCCTGCGCCTGATATCCTGGACCTTCCTGCCTGGGTAGCTCAGTTGGTAGAGCAATGGATTGAAAATCCATGTGTCGGCGGTTCGATTCCGTCTCCAGGCACCACAAGCAAACAGCCCCCGACCTGGGGGCTGTTTGCTTGTGGAGAGGCGGCAGCGAAGTCGAGGCTCCGCTGCCGAGCGCCGAAGGCGATTGGGAGGGTGCCGCGGGGGGGGCGCCCGATCCGTGGAGGCGCCCCTAGCCTGCGCGCGGCGGAGGCTACTCCGCGCCCGCCGGCCGGTAGTCGTCAGCCAGGGTCACGGGAACCTTCTGCTTGACCTCGTTCTGGATCTGGTCGCTGAGGGTCTGCATCTGCTGCTGCTTCCAGAGCTCCGGCAGCTGGGCCTTGACGGTCTCGAAGGGCGGCACGCCCTGGGCGCGGCCCTGGGCCTGGAGGGCGGCGACCCGCTCCTTGTAGAAGGCCTGGAGCTGCTCGTCGGTGGGGGTCATCCCCGCCATGCGCTTCTTCATGAGGGCCTGGAAGTAGATGTTGGCCTGCTGCTGCTCGAGCTGGCGCTTGACGGACGGCTCCTTGTCGAGCCCGGTCTGCGCGGCATAGACGGTGATGGCCCGCGACATGGCGATGCGCTGGGCAAGCTGGGCGCGGTCGTTCCGGGCCGTGGCATCCGTGAGGAAGGCCTGGGCCTCCTTGGGGTCCGGTGAGAGGCTCTTCACGATGTCCTGGAACTCGGCCTCGGTGAGCTTGCCTCCGCCGATGTTGGCGATGACGCGGCTGGCATCGGGCGTGCTCTTGCCGCAGCCCAGGGCGAGGGCGAGGAGAAGGGCTGGCGCTACGACGAGCCCGGCCTGGATGGTCATCTTGGACATGGAACCCCCAACAAAAGCATCTAAGGCTCCAGAATGACAGGTCCGGGAGGATCCCATGAGCCGAATTGATGACCTGAAGGGCCTGGATCTGGCGGTGTACAGCGCCACCTGGTGCCCGGACTGCCGCCGGCTGGAGGCCTGGCTCACCGGGCACGGCGTGGCCCATCAGAAGGTGGATATCGAGGCCGTGCCCGGAGCGGCCGAGAAGCTGGAGGCCGAAACGGGCAAGCGGGCCATTCCGTTCGTGCTGGTGAACGGGAGGCGCTGGGTCCGGGGCTATCACAAGGAGCTGCCCCAGCGGCTGGACGGGGATCTGCTGATGGAGGAGCTGGTGGCGGCGGGGAAATAACCCGCCTCGGGGGCAATTGGCCCCGGGGCCCTCCACGACTGGCCGGGGGGCCTGGTTCGTGGCACGCTAAGAGGTTCTCCGGGAGCCGCCAGTGGCCAGCCTTTTTTCCAGCCAGTTCTGGTCCAACATCTTCAATTCGGACCTCGCCATCGACCTCGGTACGGCCTCGACCCTGATCCACACCAAGCAGGCGGGCCGCATCGTCATCTATGAGCCCTCCATCGTGGCCGTGAACACGGTGACCCACGAGGTGGAGGCCGTGGGCGACGAAGCCAAGCAGCTGCTGGGCCGCGCCCCCCAGGGCGTCCGGACCATCCGGCCCATGAAGGACGGCATGATCTACGAGGTGGACGCCGCCGAGAAGATGCTGGCCCAGTTCATCGCCAAGGCCCGCCCCAACCGCGGCATCGCCCGCACCCGCATCGTGGTGAGCGTGCCGCCCCGGGCCCACCAGGTGGCCCGCCGCGCCGTGAAGCAGGTCTGCTACGACGCCAAGGCCGGCGAGGTCTTCATCGTGGACCAGACCATGGTGGCCGCCATCGGCGCCGGGCTGGCCATCAACGAGAAGCGCGGCTGCATGATCGTCGACATCGGCGGCGGCACCACGGACGTGGCCGTCATCAGCTACAACGGCAAGGTGTTCTCGGACTCCATCCTCATCGCCGGCGACGAGATGGACGAGGCGGTGGTCAAGTACATCCGCGAGAAGTACAACGTGCTGATCTCCGAGTCCTCGGCCGAGGAGGTGAAGTGGACGCTGGGCTCGGCCTTCCCCTCGGAGTTGACGCGCACCATGGAGGTGAGCGGCCGGGACCAGTTCGAGGGCCTGCCCAAGACGCTCACCCTCAACGATGCGGAGATCCGGGAGGCCCTCGCCGAACCCATCGGCGCCATCATCGACCTGGTCCGCAAGGCGCTCAACGAGACGCCGCCCCAGCTGGCGGCGGACCTCATCGACCGGGGCATCTGCCTCACGGGCGGCGGCTCGCTGATCCAGGGCCTGGACGAGCGGCTGCGCAAGGAGACGCACCTGCCGGTCTTCCGCGCGGAGGATCCGCAGACCGCCGTGGTGCGGGGCACCGCGCTGCTGCTGGAGAACATCCCGCTCCTGCGCCGCATCCAGATCCTCGATTAGCCTCCGCCCGGAGGGGGCATGGTCGTCCACAGGTCCAAATGGGGATGGAGCCGCACGGGGTGGCAGCGCCTCCTCGTCGTCCTCCTCTGGCTGGGCCACGGGATCTGGGCCCTGCTCGGACCGGCTCCCGGCCGCCACTGGGCGCGCGTGGCCGACACCCTCTCGCGCCCCTCCCAGGGCCTGGCCTCCCGGTGGGCCCAGTGGCGGACCAACCGCCGGGACACCGCCCGCAGCTTCCGGGAGACCCGGGCGGAGAACGCGCGGCTGGCCGCCGAGCTCGCGCAGCTCCGGACCCAGGCCGCCCAGGAGGGACCCCGGCTGGCCGAGGCGGATGAGGCCGTGCGGCTCCTGGGCCTGAAGCGGCAGATCCCCCTGGACCTGAGGGCCGCGCGGGTGATCTTCAGCACGCGCCCCGCCGCCTTCGGGGGCCTGGTGATCGACCGGGGCCAGGACCTGGGCCTGGTGCCCGACCAGGGCGTGTTGGTGCCCGAGGGCATCGTGGGCCGGCTCTGGTCCGTGGGGCCCACCCAGGCCAAGGTGCTGCCCGCGGACGCGCCCAACGCCTCCGTGGCCGTGATGCTCATGCGGAGCCGCGCGACGGGGGTCCTCCAGGGGCTGGGCTCCGGGCGGGCCCTGATCCGCTACATCAGCAACCAGGAGGTGGTGCAGGTGGGTGAGGCCGTGCTGACCTCGGGGCTGGATCGCGTGTTCCCCCGGGGCCTGCTGGTGGGCTACGTGGCCGAGGTGGCCCCCGGCGACTTGGAGCTGCGGGTGCAGGTCAACCTGTCCGCGCCCCTGGACCGGATCTCCACGGTGCTGCTGCTGCCCTCCCAGCCGCCGCTGGAGGTGCAGCCGCCCTTTGTGGCGCCCGAGCAGAAACCGCAGCGCAAGCGGGGGACGCCATGAGGATCTCGCTCCCTTCCGCCACCCGCCAGAACCTCCTGTGCGCCGCCGCCCTGGGCCTGATGTTCCTCAGCGCCCCCTTCCCGCGCCTGCAGGTCGTGGTCCACGTCGTGCTGGTGCTGGCCCTGGCCCCCCGTTCCGGCTCTCCGCTCTCCAGCGTCCTCTGGGCCGGGGCCGCGGGCTGGGCCCTGGAGGGCTCCCTGCGGCTCTATCCCCACCTGGGCGGCACGGCCTGGGCGGACATGACCCTGGCCCTGGTGGCGGGCGGGCTGGCGGGCCGCTGGCCCCTGGAGGACGTGAAGGGCTGGCTTGCGCGCCTGGCGGGCCTGCTCGTGGCGCACACCCTGCTGGTCCATCTGGCCGTGCGCCTGGCCGCGGGTCCCCATGGCTGGGGCTCCGGCTGGTTCTGGGCCCTGCTCAGCCTGCCGCTCTGGGGCTGGGCGACCTGGCGGCTGATGTACTCCGGGCCTTCCCCTCGGCTGGGCTGATGGACCCCCGGCAGCGCCCCCTCCTCCACCGCCGCCTCGGGGTGCTCAAGGCCCTGGCCTGGAGCCTCGTGGCCGGACTGATCCTCATCTACGCCTGGCTCCAGCTGGTGCGACACGGCGAGTTCCAGCAGCTGGCCATGCAGCAGGCCGTGAAGATCCGCCCCATCGCCGCGCCCCGCGGCCTGGTGCTGGACCGCAACGGCCACCGCCTGGTGGACAACCGCCGGGCCCTGCACCTCGTCATCCAGCGGGAGGACCTGCCCACGCGGGCCGATGTGATCGAGTCCCTGGCCCTGGCCCTGGAGCTGGATCCCGCCGCCCTGGCCCGGAAGATCCAGAGCTACCGCTTCGCCGGCAAGGGCCGCCCCCTGGTGCTGAAGGAGAACCTCGACGACGCGGGCATCGCGCTGGCGGAGCGGGTCCGGTCCCGCTTCCCCTTCCTCAGCGTCGATGTGGCGCCCCGGCGGGTCTACCTCGGCGACGAGCTGGCCGGGCACGTGCTGGGCTACGTGGGCGAAGTGGACGAGGAGCTGATGAAGGCCAAGCCGGGTGTCTTCCGGTTGGGCGAGACCATCGGCAAGGAGGGCTTCGAGGCCAGCGGCAACGACAAGCTCAAGGGTGTGGACGGCCAGAGGCGCATCCTGGTGGACCAGCTGGGCACCGAGGTGGCCCACTTCGGCCAGACCGACGCTGTGGCGGGCCGCAGCCTCTACCTCACCCTGGACGCGGGCCTCCAGAAGATCCTGCAGGATGCCTACGGGGAGGAGGCCGGCGCGGCCGTGGTGCTGGACCTGCGCGACGGCGGCATCCTGGCCATGTACTCCAGCCCCTCGTACGACCCGAACCTCTTCCTCAACCGGCTCAGCCAGGAGATGGTGGACCGCTACCTGAACAACCCGACGCGGCCCATGCTGAACCGGGCCATCCAGGGCATCTACGCGCCGGGTTCCACCTTCAAGCTGCTGGTGGCGCTGGCGGGCCTGGAGAAGGGCGTGATCACGCCTCAGACCGTCATCTACTGTGCGGGGAAGAAGAACTTCTACGGGCGCGATTTCCGCTGCGACAAGCCCACGGGCCACGGCGGGCTGAGCCTGGTGCAGGCCATCGCCCAGAGCTGCGATGTCTACTTCTACGAAGTGGCCTCGCGCATGGACATCGATGATCTCTACGCCACCGCGGAGAAATACGGCTTCACGGACCGCACGGGGGTGGACCTGCCCCAGGAGAAGCGCACCCGCATTCCCAGCCGGGCCTGGAAGCGCAAGGCCGCCCCGAAGGATCCCAAGTGGTACGCCGGCGAGACCATCAGCGTGGGCATCGGCCAGGGCGCCGTGGGCGTCACGCCCATCGGGTTGGCGCGGTTCTACGCCATGCTGGCCACCCGGGGGAAGGTGCTCACGCCCCACCTCTTCTACGGCTTCCGCAACGACCAGAGCAACGAGTTGGAGCCGGCGCCGGTGCCGGTGCCCCGGGACACGCCCTTGGATCCACGCAACTGGGCCACCCTGGATGAGGGCCTGTACGAGGTGGTCCAGGGCGGAACGGCCGCGGCCAACCCCCTCATCCGGGAGATCGCGCGGGAGGCCCCCTTCGTCGGCAAGACCGGCACGGCCCAGGTCGCCACCTTCGTGGACAAGAGCCACTACGCCCGCCAGGCCAAGCACCTGAAGGACCATGCCCTCTTCGCGGGCTACGCGCCCCGCGACAGGCCGCAGATCGCCTTCGCCGTGGTGGTGGAGAACGCGGGCTTCGGCTCCACCGCCGCCGCGCCCATCGCGGCCAAGCTCGTGAAGTACTGGTTCGTGGACCGCGTGAGGAATCCCCTGCCGCCGCCCCGCGGCCGCATGGTGGACCCCTTCGCCCCTCCGGCGGAGGCGGCGCCATGAAGGATCGCGTCCGGGCCCTGGATTCGCGGCTGCTCTGGGTCATCCTGGCCCTGATGCTCCTGGGCACGCTGACCCTCTATTCCGCGGGTCGGAACACCCCCCAGGCCGCCATCTGGATCAAGCAGAGCGTCTGGAACCTGATGGGCCTGGCGCTGATGCTCCTGCTGGCGGCCACGGATCCGCGGCGCATCCTCCGCTACAGCTTCCCGGCCTACCTGCTGGGCCTCGTGGCCCTGGCCGCCGTGCTGGTGGTGGGCAAGAAGATCGGCGGCGCCACGCGCTGGTTCGTGGTGGCTGGCCAGACCTTCCAGCCCTCGGAGCTCATGAAGTGGGTGACGCTGCTGTACGTGTCCCACCGGCTGGGCTTGCGGCCCGCCGACAGCATCCGCCGCTTCGAGCTGCTGGGCGCGGTGGGGCTGGTGGCCTTTCCCATGCTGCTCATCCAGCGCCAGCCCGATCTCGGCATGGCCCTGAGCTTCCTGCCCATCCTGCTGATCATCCCGCTCATGAAGGGCCTGCGGGCCCGCTGGGTGGTCGCGCTGCTGCTGCTGGTCACCGTGGGCGGCTTCGGCGCCTGGAAGTTCGCCCTCAAGCCCTACCAGAAGCAGCGCGTGATGATCTTCCTGGATCCCTCCGCCGATCTCCAGGGCAAGGGCTACCAGGTGAACCAGAGCCGGATCGCCATCGGGGCGGGGGGGCTCATCGGCCGGGGCTTCACCAGCGGCTCCCAGACCCAGCTGAACTTCCTGCCCGTGAAGACCACCGACTTCGCCTTCAGCGTGTGGGCCGAGGAGCGGGGCTTCCTGGGCGTGCTGCTGGTGCTGGGCCTCTTCGGCCTCCTGCTGAGCCGCATCCTGGATGCCGCCAAGGCCGCCCACACGAACGCCGAGGCCTACTTCTGCGCCGGGGCCGCGGGCATCTTCGCCCTGCATCTGATGGTGAACGTGGGCATGGTGGCCGGCGCCTTGCCGAACAAGGGCATGGTGCTGCC
This sequence comes from Geothrix edaphica, assembly GCF_030268045.1. Taxonomy (NCBI): domain Bacteria; kingdom Pseudomonadati; phylum Acidobacteriota; class Holophagae; order Holophagales; family Holophagaceae; genus Geothrix; species Geothrix edaphica. The sequence continues at coordinate 348,790 of NZ_BSDC01000002.1, read as the reverse complement.
CTTCTTCAGCGCCGGGGGCAGCAGCACCCTCAGCTTCTTCCTGGCCCTGGGCCTCATCATGGGCATCCTGTACCGGTCGAGGGTGAAGTGATGGAACTCCGGCAGCGCATGAAGGATCTGGCCGATGCGGTGCGGCTGCACCGCCACCGCTACTACGTGCTGGACCAGCCCGTGGTCTCCGACGCCGAGTACGACGCCCTGGAGCGGGAGCTGCGCGAGCTGGAGGCGGCCCACCCCGAGCTGGCGGACCCCAACAGCCCCACCCTGCGCGTGGGGGCGCCGCCCATCGACGCCTTCGAGAAGCGCCGCCATGCCGTGCCCATGCTGAGCCTGGACAACGCCTACTCCGAGGCCGAGCTGCGGGAGTGGGAGGCCAAGTGGCGCCGGCTCGCCCCGGAGGCCGGGCCCCGCTACGCTGCCGAGCTGAAGGTGGACGGCCTGTCCCTGTCCCTGCGCTACGAGGACCGCGAGCTGGTGGAGGCCCTCACCCGCGGCGACGGGGAGACCGGCGAGCTGGTGACGGAGAACGCGCGGACCATCGTGGACATCCCCATGCGGCTCCCGGCGGATGCCCCGGCCTCCCTCACCGTGCGCGGTGAGGTGTTCCTGTCCCGCAAGCGCTGGGAGGAGCTGAACCGGCAGCGGGACGCCCGGGGCGAGGCCCGCTTTGCCAACCCCCGCAACGCGGCCAGCGGCACCATGAAGCTGCTGGACAGCCGCGAGGTGGCCGCCCGCGCCCTCTCCTTCCTCCCCTGGCAGGTGCTCTGGGGCGAGGGCCGCGGGGAGGACCACGCCCGCTCCATGGTCCAGCTGGGCGCCTGGGGCTTCGGGGTCATGCCCGGGCACGCCACCGGCGACCTGGAGGCGATGCTGGCCTTCATCTCGACGCAGGCCGAGGCCCGCCTGAAGCTGCCCTTCGATACGGACGGCGTGGTGATCAAGGTCCTCGACGCCGATCTCCAGCAGCGGCTGGGCGCCACGGATCGCGTGCCGCGCTGGGCCATCGCCTTCAAGTACCCCGCCACGCAGGTGACCACCACGGTGCTGGGCATCACGTGGCAGGTGGGCCGCACGGGGAAGCTCACGCCCGTGGCGGAGCTGGAGGCCGTGGAGGTGGCGGGCTCCACGGTGCGGCGGGCCACGCTCCACAATGCCGACGAGCTGGGCCGCCTGGGCCTTCGGGTAGGCCATCGCGTGTTCATCGAGAAGGGGGGCGAGGTCATCCCCAAGGTGGTGGCCCTGGTGCCTGGCGAAGCCGACCGCGATCTGCCGGCGCCGGAGATCCCCTCCGCCTGTCCCGTGTGCGGGGGCGAGGTAGGCAAGGCCGACGATGCGGAAGTGGCCATCCGCTGCCTCAACCCGGAGTGCCCCGCCAAGCTGGTGGCCCGGATGCTCCACTTCGGCGGGCGCTCCGCCCTGGATGTCGAGGGCATGGGCGAGGCCCTGGTGGAGCAGCTGGTGGCCTCCGGTCGCTTCGAGCAGCCCTGGGAGATCTTCACCCTGCTGGGCGAGCCCCTGCTGGGCCTCGCGTACCTGTCGAACCTGGAGCGCATGGCGGAGAAATCCGCCCAGAACCTCATGGACGCCCTGGCGGTGGCCCGCACGAAGCCCCTGTCCAGGTGGATCCATGCGCTGGGGATCCCCATGGTAGGCGCCCGCACCGCGGAGCTCCTGGCAGAGGCCTACCCCTCGCTGGAGGCCCTGTGGGGGGCCGACGAAGCCCGCCTCCAGGCGGTGGAGGAGGTGGGGCCCAAGGTGGCGGCCGCCCTCCGGGCCTTCGCCGCGCTGCATCCGGAGCTGCCGGTACGGCTGGCCTCCCTGGGCGTGCATCCGGCGCCGCCGGAACCTCGCGACCAGGGTGGCCTGCCCCTGTCCGGCGAGGTCGCAGTCGTCACCGGCACCCTGCCCACGCTCTCCCGGGAGGAGGCGGAGGGTCTGCTCAAGCAGCTGGGGGCGAAAGTCACCGGCAGCGTGAGCGCGAAGACCACCCTCCTGGTGGCCGGGGAGAAGGCCGGGACGAAGCTGGCCAAGGCGGGGGCCCTGGGCATTCCCGTGCGGGACGAGGCCTGGCTGCTGGGGCAGGGGACCGACAAAGGCCTGGACGGGGGCTCCGCGACCACCCCATGATCTAGGGTCGAATCCCTGGAAAGTCCTGTGCTCACGCGCCTCGGCAAGTTCGACATCCTCCGCCTGCTGGCTCAGGGAAGCATGGGCGATGTCTACGTGGGCCGGGATCCCATTCTCGGCCGCGAGGTGGCCATCAAGGTCATCCAGGCGGCCGCCGCCGCCGGGCCCGAGGCCCGGGAGCGCTTCGCCCGGGAGGCCCGGGCCGCCGGCGCCCTGAACCATCCGAACATCGTGACCATCCACGAGATGGGCGAGGAGCAGGGCGTGCTCTACCTCGCCATGGAGCTGGTGAAGGGCGAGGACCTGGGCACCCTCATCCGGGCGGGCACCCTCGTGCCCTGGGATGTCCTCGAGGTGCTGGCGCAGGTCTGCGACGGGCTGGCCGTGGCCCACCGGCACCAGGTGCTGCACCGGGACATCAAGCCCTCCAACATCCGGGTGCTATGGGACGGGAAGGCCCTCCAGGCCAAGGTGCTGGATTTCGGCGTGGCCAAGATCTTCAACACCGACACCACGGACGAGGGCACGGTGTTCGGCACCGTGAACTACATGGCGCCGGAGTATCTCCAGAGCGGGCGCGCCGATGCCCGCAGCGACCTCTTCGCCGTGGGCGTGATCCTCCACGAGGCGCTGACCGGCGAGCAGCCCTTCGATGGGCCCAGTCCCGGCTCGGTGATCTACCGCCTGCTGCACGACCTGCCGCCGCCCCTGCCGCCCGCGGCTCTCCGGGGCATCAGCCGCGATGTGCAGAGCCTCCTGAACCGGGCGCTGGCCAAGGATCCCCTGAACCGCTTCCAGACCGCCGAGGACCTGGCCGAGGCGCTGCGTTCGGCCAAGGATCCCACCTGGCGCTGGGATCCGGAGCGCGCCGCGGCGGCCCCGCCCCCGCGACCTGGGCCGGACCGGCCGGCGGCGAAGGCCGCCGGAGACGAATCCGGTTCCGCCAGGGCCAGGGGGGGCACGCTCCCCCGCCGGATCGCCGCGGAGACCGCCCCGTCCGAAGAGGTCATGCTCAGCCGGGCGGAGGTCCGGAAGGACGTCCTGGAGACCACCCGCAGGCAGCTGCTCCAGGCCATCGAGATCGACCCCGGCAACGCCAAGGCCCATGCCATGCTGCTGGTCACCCTCTACCGCCTGGGTTGGATGGACGCCCTGATGCAGAGCCTGCGCCGGGCCCGGGAGGGTGGCATCCCCCCCTCGAGTCTGCTGGAGGTCCCCCGCTGCGCCCAGCTGGTGGACGAGGAGGCGGGGACCTGCCGGCTGCCGCTCGAGCTGCACCAGGAGTTCATGGCGTACCTGGCGGGCTGAGGGACCGGGGCTCAGCGCTCCTGGATCTCGAGGAGCCGCCAGTCGCCGCCGGTCTTGCGCCAGCGCAGTCCGAAGGAGCGCCGGGAGGCGTCCTGGGGCAGGAGGCCTCCGCTCCGGCCGGTGAGGACCAGGTCCACCTCCTGGAAGGCCTCGGCCCCCGTCACGGTGACCTGGTTGCGGACCACGGTCACGCCCACCTTCTCCCGGCGGAGGAGGCCCAGGAGGAACAGCCTCGCGCCCGCCTTGTCCATGCCCTCGGGCCCCCGGAAGGTGGCGTCGAGGGGCGCGGCCGCCGCCGCGGCATCCCCGGCCTCCACCGCCGTCACGCAGGTCTGGAAGGCCTTTCGCACCTGATCTTCCGGCTTGTCGGATCGACAAGCCAGGAGGGTCAGGGCCATAGAAACCGAAGCGATGCTTTTCCTCATGGCGGCACCCCATCACACTGGAGGATCACGAAGGATGGTCCCATGAACCTCGAAGGCCGTTTCGACACCCGCTGCATCCACGCCGGCCAGTCGCCGGATCCGAACAACGGGGCCATCATGACGCCCGTCTACTTCACGAGCACCTATGTGCAGGAGGGCATCGGCCAGAACAAGGGCTTCGACTACGCCCGCGTGCGCAACCCCACCCGCGACGCTCTGGAAGGCAATTTGGCGGCACTGGAGGGCGGCGCCCATGGCATGGCTTTCGGATCCGGCATGGCGGCGGTGCAGGCCATCTTCGAGCAGCTTTCGAGCGGCGACCATGTGGTGCTGGGCGACAACGTCTACGGTGGCACCTTCCGATTGCTGGACAAGGTGATGACCCGCTTCGGCCTCACCTACACCCAGGTGGACACGGGCGACCTGGCGGCCTTCAAGGCGGCGCTGCGGCCGAACACCAAGCTGGTGATGCTGGAGACGCCCACCAACCCCATGCTGGGGCTCACGGACATCCCCGGCGTGCGCCAAGTCATGACGGTGATGGGCTCCAAGGCCGTGCTGGCCGTGGACAACACCTTCGCCACGCCCTACAACCAGCGGCCCCTGGAGCTGGGCGCGGACCTGGTCTTCCACTCCACGACCAAGTACCTGAACGGTCACAGCGACTCCATCGGCGGCATCGCCATCACCAACCGTGAGGACATCGCCGAGGGCCTGCGCTTCCACCAGAAGGCCGCCGGCGGCATCCTCTCGCCCATGGAATCCTGGCTCATCCTGCGCGGCACCAAGACGCTGCACCTGCGCATGGAACGCCACAACGCGAGTGCCCTCACCCTCGCCCGCTGGCTGGAGGCCCGCAAGGATCTGAAGGCCGTCTACTACCCGGGCCTGGAATCCCACCCCCAGCACGCCCTGGCCAAGCAGCAGATGAAGGGCTTCTCCGGCATCGTGAGCTTCGACACGGGCGATGCCGAGCGCACCCGGCGCATGGCGTCCTCCTTCAAGGTGTTCTCCCTGGCCGAGAGCCTGGGCGGCGTGGAGAGCCTCGTCTGCCACCCCGCCAGCATGACCCATGGCAGCGTGCCCGAGGCCGACCGCCAGCGCCTCGGCATCAACGACAACCTCCTGCGCCTCAGTGTGGGCGTGGAGGACGTCCAGGATCTGATCGAAGACCTGGAGCGGGTGCTGAAGGTCTAACCGAGGCCGTGGGCCTGGTACAACTCGGGGTAGCTGCGGGGCTCGGCGCGGTCGGGGGCGAGCCCCAGGCCCTCCATGGCGGCGCGGATGGCCTGGGGCTCGCCTTCCAGCTCCAGGTAGCAGCCGAAGGGGGTCTCGTCGAGGCAGGCCTCCAGCTCGGCGCGCTCCCACACGGCGCGCATCTTCTCCATGCGCAGCACAGGCTCGTAGCCCAGGGCGCGGAGGATGGCCTCCAGGGCCTCGCCATCCTCGATGCCGGTCTCGCGCTCCGGCCGGATCTTCAGCATGGCGTCGGGGACCTTGGGGCCCTTCCAGGTCAGGCGGAAGGTCCCGGCGAAGCGCCGCGTCCGCAATGCCGAGCCCGCGGCCCGCAGCTCGCCGCGCCGGTCCCAGAGGACGCTTGTCTCCGCCTGGGCGGGGACGGTCTCCCGGAAGCCGAGGGCCTCCAGCAGGGGGCGGAGGGGCCCCGTCGCGGGGATGCGCAGCTTCAGCTCGGTCTCCACGGCGGGTTTGTGCTTCATCGCGGCGCGTCTCCGATCAGTCATGATGGTGCTGTCTCTGCGGTTCCATCGTGATCCCACAACGGTACATCATCGCCACCCTCTTCATCGCCGCCATGCTGCTGCTCTTCGCGGTGGTGCAGGCGCCGCGTCCCGTGAGCGCCGGCGGCGTCACGGCGGTGGAGGCCCCGGCGGTCATGAACCTCGGCGGCTACGAGTCCCTGGCGGAACTGCGCCTGGTGGACGGCTGGGCCCCCCGGTTCCAGGGGACCCTGGATCCCGACCAGTCCGATCCTTGGCCCTTCGAGGGGGGCTTCGGCACGCCCTGGGAGCCCGCCTCGCCCTACCTGGGCGACCAGGGCCTGGCCCTGAACGGTCCGCAGGGGCGCAGCGAGGTCGTGCTGTGGCGCGGGCTGGAATGGCGCCGCTACCGCTTCGACGCCCCCCTTGCCTCGGCCCGGCTCGACCCGGCGAAGGGCAGCCGCCTGCTGGTGACCCTCCAGATGGGGGAGGGCCGCTTCGAGACCCGGTTGCTGGAGGTTCCCGAGGGGCGCGTGATCTGGTCCACGGAATCCGGCCCGTGGAGCCGCTTCAGCTGGGATGGGAAGGCGGTGCTGCTGGGGCGCTTCGAGAAGCTGGAGCCCCGGGGGGAATCCCGCCTGCTGCTCAGCACCCTCTCCCTGGAGGCGGATCCCGGCGAGGCCACCCTCGCCGCATGGGACGAGCCCGGCCTTCCCCCGCCGCCCCGGAGTCTGGCCACCAAGGCAGAGGCCCTGTCGGATGATGGCCGGGACCTGCCCGGGGCCCGCCTCGAGCTGCCCTGGCACGCCGGGGATCGGCTGTGGTTTCCGCGGGCGGACCGCCTCTGGCACGGCGGCATCCAGGGCTGGTCGGCCTGGGTGCTGCAGGGCGGCCGGTGGCGCCGGGCCGCCGCAGGCCAGGGACTGCTGACGGCCCACCCGCCCCAGCGCATGGCCCTGGTGGCGGTGCTTCCGGACGAGGGGATGGCCCGGCGCCTCAGCCCGGTGGCCGAGGTCGAATGGACTCCCGTCCCCGACACGGCGCTGCCCTGGCCCGCCTGGGATGCGGCCTGGGCCTGGCGGGAGAACGGCGCCTTCGATGCCTGGGACCAGCGGTGGAACGAGAGCGCCCTTCCGCCGGAGCGCCAGCGTCAGGCCCTGTACGAGGCCTATCGCCCGGAGTGGCGGACCGCCCTGAACCTCCGCGCCTCCGTGAAGGGCTGGCTGCCCGGCGGTCCCGAGGTGGCCCTGCGCGAACCCCTCGGCGTCGCGTGGGTCTGGGTGGGGGACCGCGTGCTGCTGGTGCGCTTGGTGGAGGCGGAACGGGTACGGCTCTTGAAGAAGCTGTTGCGCTAGGGTCGGAATCCAGACACTTCCCGGCCCAATCAGTGACGTTGGAAGTGCACATTTCTGGTAGCGTTGTGCCCAGCCACTCTTTCTTCCTCCCGGCCTCCCGAGGTACCCAGATGCCCCGCCTCCTCCTCGTGGACGACAACCCCAGCATCCACCGCATCGCCGAATCCCTGTTGGCCCCGACGGATGTGGAGCTGGTCTGCGTCGATTCCGCCGCGGAGGCCCTGGACCGCTTCGAGCGGGGGGAGCACTTCGACGTGGCCCTGGTGGATACGGTCATGCCCGGCATGGACGGGTGGACCCTGCTGGCCCGGCTGAGGGAGATGGAGGCGACGGCCCGCCTCCCCATCGCCCTGATGGCCGGTGTGCTGGACCCCGTGGACCCCGCCCGGCTGGCCAAGGCGCCGATCCAGGGGTTCCTGAAGAAGCCCATCGAGCTCCGGGAGCTGGGAGACCGCGTGCGGGCCCTGCTGGCCAGTCCAGTCGCCGCAGCCGATGAGCCGCCAGCCGCCGTGGTTGCCGCCCCCGCCGCCCCTGTCGCCCCCCCGGCCATGGACCTGGCGAGGACCGCCGAGATGCCCATGCCGGAGTTCAGGCCAGACGTCCCCTCCATCGGAGACAGCGAGGCCTTGCCTCCGCTGGACCTGGGATCGGACCTGGACCTTCCCGAACCCGGGCCCACGGGATCCGATGAGGACCTGCTGCTGCTCACGGCCGAGGACCTCTGGCCCGAGGACGTTCCGGCCGAGGCCGCCCCGGTCGCCCTGCCCAGCGCGGCGCCCGATGTGCACCTCGAACTGGAGGAGCTGGACCTGGAGAGCCTCCACGAGCTGACGTCGGAAGCCGCTCCCTCCGAGCCGCCGCCCGTCCACCCGGTCCTGGCGGTCCCGTCCGACCTGCCCCCGGTGGAAGCCGCGGCGCCCGAGGCCCTGGCCGCGGAGAGCCTCGCCTCCTTCACCGACCTGGAATCCTTCGACGATCTGGCTGGCGGCCTCGAGCTGCCTTCCATTTCCGAGCCGCCCCCGGCGGAGACGCACACGATCCTTCCCGTGGCCGGCCTCGCCGCCGCGGGCCTGGCGGCCGCGGCCATCCCCATGCTGGAGAGGCACCAGGAAACGCCGCCGGCTCCGATGGTGGAACTCCCGGTGGTTCCGGTCCCCGCGCCCCCCGCGGAACACCTCCAAGCTGCCCCGGCCGAGTCCCCAGCTGAGTCCAGGGTGGAGGCCCCGGCGGCTCCGGCCCCTGCCGCGTCTGGGCAGGCTGTTGCCGCGCTCGGTCAGGCGCCTCTGACGCCAGACCAGGTCCAGGCGCTCCTGGCCGATCCCGCGCTTATGGATGCCCTGGTGAAGGCGGTCGTGGCGCGCATGGGCGATCAGGTGGTCCGGGAGATCGCCTGGGAAGTCATGCCGGATTTGGCTGGAAGATTGCAGAGGTAGGCCCATGACGCGTCCTGCCTCCCCGTCCTCCAGGCTCTTCCCATGATCACCGGCTACAACACGGACATCCGCCACGGGAATCGGGTCTATCACGTGCAGACCGAGGACAAGGGCCTCACGAATCCCAAGATCGAGACCCTCATCTACGTGGGCGGCGAGATCCTCGACAGCTACCGGTCCTCGTACGAGGACCTGACCGCGGCTCCGCCCATTTCCGATGGGGCCATCCAGGGCCGCATGGACGAGCAGCACCGGGCCGTGATCCGGGACATCAAGAACGGCAAGTACGACCAGACGCCGCCGGACATGCTGGAGCAGCAGGCCTTCAATGACCGCCCCCTGGACCAGGCCATCCTCGAGTTCCTCCAGCTGGAGGGGGATGTGGACACCCTGGAGCTGGTGCTTGACCAGCCCATGAAGCCCACCTTCGGCGAGCCCTTCCGGGTGCAGGTGCGGGCGCGTCTCTGCCAGAGCCAGAGCCCCGTGGCCGATGCCGAGGTCTCCGTGAAGCTCGTCTCCAGCCTGAAGAAGGCGAACAACCTCCTGACGGGACGCACGGCCAGCGACGGCCGCTTCACTGGTGAGATCCAGCTGCCGCCCAGCCAGCCGGGCCAGTGCGCCGTGGTGGTCAGCTGCAGCTGCGACCAGGGCTTCGACGAGGTCAAGGCCGTGGTGGTCGCGGTCTAGACGGCTGTCAGCTGTCGGCTGTCACTGGTCAGCGGCCGGGGGTGGGGCGATCGGGATCCCACTGGCGACGCAGGCGGTGCAGCAACAGGCGCACTTCCAGCAGCAGCGGCCGGGCCGCCAGGAAACAGAGGAAGCCTGCCAGGGGCACGGTGATCTTGAAGCCGATGTGCCGGAACCCGAGGGCCCCCGTCACGCCACCGGCCATGAAGGAGGCCAGGATCAGCAGGAGCAGCGTGAGCTTCTGGCGGTTGGCGACGATGCGCTCCCGGCCATGCCGGTGGTGGACATTGACGTAGGTCAGGCGGCTCAGCTCGATGCCGATGTCGGTGACCGTGCCCGTGAGGTGCGTGGTGCGCACCGCGGCGCCCGAGATGATGGAGGTGACCGTGTTGTGCATGCCCATGATGAAGCAGAGCAGCATGACGGTGCTGGGCAGGGTGAAGCGGATCTCCTGCTGGAGGCGGTTCCCCATGAAGCCGAAGACCATCATGAGGACGGCCTCCAGCACGAGGGTCAGGGCGTAGCGGCTGCGCATGCGCCGGCGCTGGCCGAGGCTGATCAGGGTGGTGCAGACGAAGGCGCCCGCGAGGAAGCTCAGCATCATGGCCAGGGCCGCGAGGGCGGTGGCGAGGTCGCCGTCGGCCAGCTCGTCGGCCATGGAGGAGACCACGCCGGTCACGTGCGAGGTGTAGTGGCTGACGGCCAGGAAGCCACCGGCATTGACCGCTCCGGCCACGAAGGCCATGGCCCAGGCCAGCTGCCGGTTGAGCGATTCCGAGCGCAGGGCCCCTTCGCGCACCAGGAGTTTCTCCTGGATGGGCAGGGTGGCCAGCGCCGTCTCCACGGCCGCCTGCAACTGATGGCCCGACAGGCGTTTCCTCAACAGGCGCCGGAGGTAGCGGCCTGCGATCATCTGGAAATAGCGGGGAATGCGGCGCATGCAGAGATTCCAGTCTACTGGGTCGGGGCCGGCCGGTGGCCTGGGACCGGCGCCCAGACGGTAGACTCCTCTCATGCGGACGATCCTCCTCCTCCACACGGGCGGCACCCTGGGCATGATGCCGAGCGGCGATCCGGCGGCCCTGGCCCCGGGGCGCTTCCTGGACCACCTGCTGGAGCAGGTCCCGGAGCTGGGCCAGATGGCGAGGCTGTCCGTGGAGGTGCCCTTCAACCAGGACTCCTCCTGCCTGGAGCCGGAGCACATCCTGATGCTGGCCTCGCGGGTGCGGGCCTCGGCCCAGGAATTCGACGGCTTCGTCATCATCCACGGCACGGACACCATGGCCTTCACGGCCTCCTGCCTGGGCTTCCTGCTGGCGGACCTGGGCAAACCCGTGGTGCTCACGGGCAGCCAAAGACCGCTGGCGTTTGTCCGCAGCGACGCCCGCAGCAACCTCGTCAATGCGGTGGACCTGGCCTGCCGCGGCATCCCCGAGGTGGGGATCTGCTTCGGCACCCACTGGATCCGGGGGGTGGCGGCGGACAAGCTGAGCGTCCACCAGTTCGAGGCCTTCCAGAGTCCGAACCTGCCGCCCCTGGCCGAGATCGGGGCGGAGATCCGCCTGCACCCCGAGGTGGGCCAGTTCGTGCGGCAGGTGCCCGCGGGGCTGGGCGACCGCCTGGACCTGGCCATCCACACCCTGACGCCCCACCCGGGCATGGCCTGGTATCCGGCGCCCCAGGGGGCCCGGGCCGTCCTGATCCAGGCCTTCGGCGCCGGCAACCTGCCCATGGGCCGCGCAGACCTCCGGGCGATGCTGGAGGATGCGCGCCGGCGGCGGCTGCCCGTGGTGGTGATCTCCCAGTGCCCCTATGGCGGCGTGGACCTCTCGGCCTACGAAATGGGCCGGAGGATCGAGGAGATGGGCGCCATCTCCGGCGGCCTGTCCACCCGCTGGGCGGCCCTCGCCAAGCTGGGCCTGGTGCTGGGCGCCGGGGGCGGCATCGACGAGGTGCGGGAGGCGTTCCGGGTACAGTGGGCCGGAGAGCCCAGCCCGGATGGAGCTTGGCCTCAAGCCTGAGGGCTGCGTGATTCCCTCCCTGTGGGGCCCCGCTCCACAGGCTGCCCCGCAGCCTGTTCCGCGACCCACATGGTCGGGAGGGCCGGAGAGCCCAGCCCGGATGGAGCTTGGCCTCAAGCCTGAGGGCTGCGTGATTCCCTCCCTGTGGGACCCCGCTCCACAGGCTGCCCCGCAGCCTGTTCCGCGACCCACATGGTCGGGAGGGCCCTGGCCGCAAGCCTGAGCATCGCCGGAGGCCAGCTCCAAAACGCGCCCATGGCGCGTTTTGGAGCTAGGTAGACTGATAGGTCACTGGGAAAACCGACATGATCGACGCCAACCTCCTCCGCACCGACCTCGACGCCGTGGCGGCGCGCCTGTCCGAGCGTGGCTATACGCTGGACCGGGCGCGCTACCAGGAGCTGGACCAGCGCCGCCGCGCCGCGCTCCAGGAGGCCGAGGCCCTGAAGGCCGAGCGCAACCGTGTGAGTGATGAGGTCGGCCGCCTCAAGCGGGCGAAGGAGAACGCCGACCACCTCATCGCCCAGCAGCGGGAGGTGGGCGATCAGCTGAAGGCCCTCGAGGCGGCCGAGCGCGAGATCGAGGCGGCCTTCAAAGACTTCCTGGCAGGCATTCCGAACCCGCCCCACGCCAGTGTGCCCTCAGGCCGCGACGAGCACGCCAATGTCGAGGTCAGGCGCTGGGGGCAGCTCCCGGAGATCGCCGCGCCCCGGGATCATGTGGATCTGGGCACGGCCCTCGGCATCCTCGACCTGGACCGCGCGGCCAAGCTCAGCGGTGCGCGCTTCGCCGTGCTGAAGGGGCTGGGGGCCAAGCTGGAGCGGGCCCTCATCAGCTTCATGCTCGACCGCCAGACCGCCGCGGGCTACACCGAGGTGATCCCGCCCTACCTGGTGAATGCCGAGAGCATGTACGGCACGGGCCAGCTGCCCAAGTTCGAGCAGGACCTCTTCAAGACCTCCCGCGGGGACGGCGCCGCGCTCTACCTCATCCCCACCGCGGAGGTGCCCGTCACCAACCTCTACCGCGACGAGATCCTGGCCGCGGAGTCCCTCCCCCTGCGCCACTGCGCCTTCACGCCCTGCTTCCGCAGCGAGGCCGGCAGCTACGGCAAGGACACCAAGGGCATCATCCGCCAGCACCAGTTCCACAAGGTGGAGCTCGTCACCTTCGCCGCCGCCGACCAGGCCGAGGCCGAGCTGGAGCGCCTCACGGAGAACGCCGAGGCCATCCTGGAGGCCCTGGGCCTGCCGTACCGGCGCGTGCTGCTCTGCACGGGCGACATGGGCTTCAGCAGCCAGAAAACCTACGACCTGGAAGTGTGGCTGCCCTCGCAGAACACCTACCGGGAGATCAGCTCCTGCAGCTGGTTCGGCGACTTCCAGGCCCGCCGCGCCAACATCCGCATGAAGGGCAAGGAGGGCAAGCCCGCCTTCGTGAACACCCTGAATGGCAGCGGCCTGGCCGTGGGCCGCACCTGGGTGGCCATCCTGGAGAACTACCAGCAGCCCGACGGCAGCATCGTGGTGCCCGAGGCCCTGCGGCCCTACCTGGGCGTCGAGGTGATCCGCTGAGGGCAGGGCCCGTCCTTTGCGCTGAAGGCCTGCGGCTTCAGCGCCTGGGAAAGAATGTCTTCAAGAACGTCTCTTTTTCTATCGACCAGGGCGAAGCCTTGGGCGTGGCCGGCGCGAGCGGTGCGGGCAAGACCACCCTGCTGAACCTGGTGCTGGGGCTCCTGGAGCCCACGGAGGGCCGGATCCTGCTGGAGGGCGCGCCCTGGTCGCCCCTGCCGGAGCGGGAGCGCCGCCTCCGCCGTCCGCGGATCCAGGCCGTGTTCCAGGATCCCCAGGCCAGCCTGCCCCCCCATCGCACGGGCTGGGAGATCCTCCAGGAGCCCCTGGCGATCTGGAACCGGGGCACGGACATGGAGCGGCGGGAGGCCGCGGCCCGCATGGCCGCGCGCGTGAAGTTCCCGGAGGCGGCCCTGGCTCAGCGGCCCGGGGCCTGGTCCGGGGGTCTGGCCCAGCGCCTCTGCCTGGGGCGGGCCCTCATGCTGGAGCCGGCGCTGCTGGTGCTCGACGAGCCCTTCTCGGCCCTGGATCCCACCTTGGCGGGCCACCTGCTGGCCCTGCTCCTGGATCTCAAGGCCGAAGGCACGGCCCTCCTGCTGGCCAGCCACGATGGGTTGGCCGTCGAGGCTCTCTGCGACCGGGTGATGGAGCTGTCAGCCATCAGCTGTCAGCTCTCAGTTACTGAAAGCTGACAGCTGACAGCCGATAGCTACTCCTCCACCGGCACCTGCACGGCACCGGCATTGACGTAGATGCCGCCGAAGTGGCCCCAGAAGCTGCTGAGGCCGGGCCGCTGGCGGCCCTGCTGGTCCAGGGACTGGAGCTCTGCGGACAGGAGCTTCTGGGCCTCGGTGGTCTGGACTTCCTGGATGAGGGTCCGGCGGGCTTCGAAGCTGAGGGCGGGAGCGGGTTCCCGGGAGACGATGCGGGCCGCCCAGAGCTTGCCGTCCTGGGCCCAGAGCAGGGGCGTGGTCTGGCCCACGGGGGTCTCCAGCAGGGCCTTGCGGATGCCGGGGTGGGCGGCCAGGTCGCGCAGCCCGCTGAGGGGGGCCGCGGCCTGGTCGGAGACGGGGCCGACGGCCTGCAGGCCACCGGAGGCGAGGGCCTGCTGGGCCTTGGCCAGGGCCTGCTTGCGGGATTCCTCAAGGCGGTAGGCGGCCAGCACCTTGGCGCGGATCTCCTTGAAGGGCGGCACCGCCTCCGGCAGCTCCTCCTGGACGCGGAACAGGAGGTGGCGATCGGCGAAGCGCATGGGCTTGGAGACCTCGCCGACCTTCAGGCGGAAGGCCTCGGGGGCGATCTGGGACAGCTCGGGCAGGCCCTCGGACTGGGCGGCCGGCTCGTTGCTGAACGGCTGGCTCAGCTGGGCCTGGCTGCCCAGGCTCTTGGCGGCCGCGGCCAGGTCGCCGCCGTTGGCGCGCTTGCGGATCTGCTCAAGGCGCTCCTGGGCCCGGGCGTTGAAGCGGTCGTCGGAGATCTCCTTGGCGAGCTGGTCCTTGACGTCCTCGAAGCGCTTCTCGCGGCGGCCCTCCAGCTTGATGAGGTGGATGCCGTAGACGGTGCGCACGGGCTGGCTGATCTCGCCGGGCTTCAGCGTGGCCGCGGCCTCGGAGAACGGCTTCTGCATCTGGGGGAAACGGAACCAGCCCAGGTCGCCGCCGTTGCCCTTGGCGCTGGGATCCTCGCTCAGTTCCTCGGCGGCCTTGGCGAAGTCCTGGCCCTTGACGAGGCGCTCACGCAGCAGCTGCGCCTTGGCGGTCGCCTCCTGGGCCTGGGTGTCGCCCTCGGCCTTGAAGAGGATGTGGCGGGCCTTGAACTCGATGAAGTCGTTCTTCCGGGCCTCGAAGCCGGCCTTGAGGGTGGCCTCGTCCACCTGGACCTCCTTGCCCAGGGCCGCGCGGTCCACGGCCACGAACTGGATGACTCGCCGGGGAGGCTGGAGGAAGCGCTCGCCGCCGGCCTTGTGGAAGGCCTCCAGGGCGCCGTCGCCGGGATCCGCCACGGTGGCGGGATCCACGGCCAGGGTGGCTTGCTGGAAGGCGACCTTTTCATTGCGCAGGCGGTTCTCCACTGCCAGCCAGGCCTCGTCCACGGGCACCTGGAAGGCCGCCTGCTGGATCAGCTTGGTGCGCAGCAGCTCGCTGCGCAGGTTCCGCTCCTGGAGGGCCGGGTTGAAGCCGGTTTCCTGGAAGATCTGCTTCAGCTCCGCCGTGGACTTCAGGTTGCCCTGGGCGTCCAGGAGGATGGGGTACTGCTTCAGGAAGGCCCGCAGGCGGGCGCCGACTTCTTCATCGGTCACCACCACGTGGTGCCGCTCCGCCAGCTCCTCCATGAGCTTCTGGTTCATGAGGTCGCGCAGGGCCTGGGACTGGACGAAGGGCTTGAGCGCCTCCGGGCTGGCCTGCTTGCCGTAGCGCTGGTAGAGCTCCTGCATGTGCTCCGCCAGGTCGCGCAGCAGCACCTCGCGGCCGTAGACCCTCGCCACCACTGTGTCTGGAGTGTCCACCCGGCCCGAGGGGGCCAGATAGGCCACCAGGCCCAGGAGGACCACGATCATGACCGCCGCCATGGGCGTGCGGTTGGATTTGAAGACCTGACGGAAGGAACGCAGCATGCGGGGCTCCGGTGGACGGACCTCCCAGATTAACAAGGGATGGGCGATGGATTACACTGGAATGCTGGAGCGTTTGCATGGCCGTCCTGCCCGTACTGACCTGGGGCGATCCCCGACTGAAGAAGAACAGTGAGGATGTGGGGGCCTGGACCCCGGAGCTGGAGCAGCTCGTGGCGGACATGTTCGAGACGGCCCTCGACGAGGAGGGTGTGGGCCTGGCGGCGCCCCAGGTCGGCGTGAACCTGAACCTCGCGGTGATCGACTGTTCCTGCGGCGAGGACCCCTCCCAGAAGCTCATCCTCATCAATCCCGAGATCGTCCGGGAGGAGGGCAGCCAGGTGGGCCCGGAGGGCTGCCTGTCCATTCCCGGCATCCGGGAAGTGCTGGAGCGCCCCCAGAAGGTGGCCATCCGCAACCGGGCCAAGGACGGCAGCTGGCACGAACTGGAGGGCGAGGACCTGCTGGCCCGGGCCTTCTGCCATGAGATCGACCACCTGCGGGGCCGCCTCTTCGTGGAATATTTCGGGCCCGTGAAGCGCCAGGTCATCCAGCGCCGCTACCAGAAGCAGGCCCGCGGATGACCCGCATCGCCTTTCTCGGCACCCCCCGCGCGGCCGTCCCGGCCCTGCGGGCCCTGGCCGAGGAGGGCATCGAGGCGGTGTTCAGCAATCCGGACCGGCCCGCGGGCCGGGGGCGCCACCTGGAGGCGCCGCCGGTGAAGGTGGCGGCCCTGGACCTGGGCCTGCCCGTCCACCAGCCGCTGAGCTGGAAGGCTCCGGAGACCCGCGAACTCTGGGAATCCATGGAGGTCGACCTGGCGATCGTGGTGGCCTATGGCCACCTGCTGCCCCGCTGGATGCTGGATTCCTGTCCCAGCGGCGTCTGGAACCTGCACTTCTCCCTGCTGCCCCGCTGGCGCGGCGCCGCCCCCGTGAACCACGCCCTCCTGGCGGGAGATGAGGAGACGGGCGTCAGCCTCATGCGGCTCACGGAAGGCCTGGACGAAGGCCCCGTGCTCGCCCAGTCCCGCCGCTCCATCGGCCAGGCGGACACCGCCGAAAGCCTGCTGGCGGCCCTCTCGACCGACGCCGCCGAGCTGCTCATGGACCAGCTGCCCCTGCTGCTCTGCGGCTGCGGGAAGCCGGTGGAGCAGCGCCCCGAGGGCGCCACCTACGCCTCGAAGCTCCGCAAGGACATGGGGCACCTGGACTGGCGGCGGCCCGCGGCGGACCTGCACCGCCAGGTGCGCGCCCTCTGGCCCTGGCCCGGCTCTGAGCTTCAGCTGGAGGGCCAGCCCCTCAAGGTGTGCGGCGTGGGGGCGCTCCGGGCCTGCTACCGCGATCCCGGCCAGCTGGTCTGGAGCAAGGAGGGCACCTGGCTCACCACGCCCGACGGCGCCCTGGAGCTCACCCAGCTCCAGCGCCCCGGCAAGCCCGTCCAGCCCGCCCTCCAGGCCCTCCAGCCCTGGGGCGCCAGCGGCAGCCGGGCGCTCGGCTAGCTCACGCCAGGTCCAAGGGGAAGCGGGTGGGCGAGCAGGATGAAAGCCCTCGCCCGGCTTCGCTGGGCGAGGGCGCGGGGGTCCGGGGGTGTGCGCGCAGCGCGGAACCCCCGGAGAACATCAGGCCAGTCGTGCGGCCACATCGCGATAGTCGGGGTCCATGTCGTGGACGGCCTTGAACTCGGCGGCGGCGAGCGCGGTCTGGCCCTGCAGGAGGTAGGTCTCGGCCAGGTCGTAGCGCAGGCCGATGCTGTCCTCGGGCGGGAAGCCGGGGGCCTCGATGCCCTGGCGCAGCCAGTCCACGGCGGCCTTGAGGTCGCCCCGGGCCTGCTCGCAGATGCTGAGCATGGAGCAGCACTCCAGGGTGCGCTCGGGGTCGCCCATGGCGATCTTGAACTCCTCGATGGCTGGATCGATGAGCATCATCTCCTTGTAGGCGATGCCCAGGTTGTAATGGGTGTCGTAGTCGTCGCCCTTGACCTGCTTCTCCACGCCCTCGCGGAAGGCGCTGAACAGCTCGTCGACACTCTGGATCTTCTCCACCACGTTGGTGGCGTCGTGCATCTCCTCATCCTCGCCCGTGTCCATGAGGGCGGTGCCCAGCACGTCGGTGAGGTCGAAGAAGGAGTTGGCGAAGTCGTGCTCCTCGAGGGCGCTGGCCTTCGCGGTGAGTCCGAGCTTCTGGAGGGCGCTGGCCGCGCGTTCCAGGCGGGCCTCCAGCTCCGGATGCGCCGGGAACTGCTTGAGGGCGGCCTCGATTTCGGCCTTGGCCTCCTCGGGGCTCCCGTAGTCCAGCTGGAAGTCGATGTCGCCAAGCAGGCTGGCCAACTCCTCCGGGATGGGCGCGGGCCCGCCGGCCACCGAGAGCGGAGGCAGGGCTTCGATGACTTCCGGAGCCAGGATGCCCGTGGGCATGGGGGGAAGCGGCGTGGTGGGGGCCGAGAAGGGCACCGACTCCGAAGCCAGGTCCGTCAGGGTGTCATCCATCCAGCTCAGGTCGGAGGCATCCAGGGCCGCGGGTTCCGCGGGGAGGGGCGGCAGGCCGGCGGGGGGCGCGAAGGGGTCCGGCAGGACGGGCAGGCCCTCGCCCAGGGGGATGGCCTCCCGCGCGGGGGGCTTGGGGGCCATGGCCGGAGGCGCGCTGGCGGCGGGGAGGTCGAGCGCGATGAGCGGTTCCACCTCGCCGGGGGGTTCCGGCAGGGGAATGGGAGCCCCGGCCATGGGCGGCGCGGCGGGTCGCGGGGGGGCGGGCGCAGGGGCCGGGGGACGGGCGCCGGGCTCGGGCAGGCCCAGGGTCCGGCGGTGGATGCGGGTGGACCCGGGGAAGAGCTGCTCCGCCATGTCCAGCAGGTGGGTGGCCTCGCGCTTCCGGTCCAGCTGGACGAGGGCCTGGGCGCTCTGCACGTACTGCATCTGGACCTTGGTGAGGTGCCCCGTCGTGCGGTGGACGGCGACGATGGCCTCGATGAGGTTCAGGTCGGACGGATCCAGCTCCAGGGCCTTCTTGTAGGTCTCCACGGCGCGTTCGGTGCTGCCGCTCCGGAGCAGGGCCTCGGCTTCGCGGGAGAACTGGTCCATGCGGAGCCGCCGGATGGGGTCCAGCTCCGTCTCCCCATGCTGGGTGCCTTCCAGGATCGCGGGGGTCTGGAAGCCCTCGGAGAATCCGGTCGGGGGG